>JABMPC010000086.1 GCA_013203905.1 Chlorobium sp.
CTTTTCCGTTTTCAAAACAAGTACACTCAGTCATGAGTGTCCCCAACTCTCCCGTTCAGGAGGTCTTTTCGTGATGGACCGCTTTGAGGATCTTGATGTTCAGGACAATAAAGCGCCAGAACTGGTATATCCTGCAGCGCATCAGGAACTTTTGGTATGCTGTGGGCCTCATGGTTTCTTGCGTTTTGGGATTAAAAAAAGTTCTGGCATTTATTCAGGTATGAACTGCCATCCGAAACGACCGCGGAACTTGTGCATGAAGGTTGTTTCAACCATCTGCTTGAGCCATGCACCACCGATGCCGCGCTCAACCTTTGTGACAAACATATCGCGTCCTTCTTTGTTGTCGTAGCGTTCGCGATCGGGAACAATGGGATAAATGATCATGACGATTGCAGAACCGTTCCAGAGCGATTTTCCGTTTGATGCAATGCAGACGGCAAGCATCTCGGTCATGCGTTCGCGGTGAGTCATCCGCCCGGTCTTGATCATATCGATGACATTGAAGGCCACAACCCTGCCGATAACCCCCGAAATCATGCCGGTCCGGGGTGCGCCGGGAGTAATGGCGGTGCCGTTGGGGGTAATGTGGGGCTTGGAAATCGGACCGGGAGGCGCAAAGGCGATGCCCGCAGAGAAGATGTTTTTGTAGGTCGGGTTGTAGTACTGGGCAGGCCAGGCCTTCGGGGTCTGTGTAAGCTCCTCGTAAGGCAGGCCATAATGGCCGTCAGCAAAAACGAAACCGCCGGGATTGCAGACAACTGAAGAAATGTCTTTGCCCTCTTTGTCGAAAAACGGAAAGTTTACTCCGCGCGACTGAGGGATGAGCATTGCGAAATCGTACTCGGTTTCACCGTAGTTTCCTTCGAAATCCTCCCAGTATATTTTGTTCTCGTCCACCTTGTTCACTCCACGGCGGATGGCTTTTTCAATGCCGAATTCGTCCATGGCGTCCTCTATGAGATCGCCGCCCCGTGCAATTCTGCCGCCCTGACGCACAACATTGATACCGCCTACACCGAAGTCACCGATTTCGGGTTCGTTGGTGAGGTACACAAGATCAGCCTTGTCGCGAAGTCCTCTCTGGGTCAGATCGTGATGAATGTTGGTGATGTACTCGAATGCCGCTCCCTGGCAGGCAGCCATGGGGTGTCCGGTGCCGATGACCAGTTTCTGGCGTTCGCCTTTTTTCATGCGCTCAACCGATTTGAGGTAGGCATCGCGAGCCTGGATGGCAGTATCAAAGTGGCAGATGGACTGGGTGAACTTTTTTGGTCCAAGACCCGGGGTCGCATCATAATTCATATGCGCGCCCGTAGCAATGATCAGGTAGTCGTACTCAAGGCTGGAAGGCGCGGCATCACCGGCCTGCTCAAGAACTACATAGTTCTCGTCGGGATGGACAGAAACAACCGCCCCCTGAACAAAGTTTACATTGAATTTGTCATAAATCGGCTTTAATTTAAATACAGTGTGCTCAGGCTTTACCGCATCAATACCGAGCCACACCCATGAGGGTACAAAACCGAAATAATCAAACTTGTGAACTACTGTTATTTCATGTTCTTTCCCGAGGGAATCCCCCAGATACATCGCCGCAGTATGCCCTGCAAAGCCGGCGCCTATGATCACAACCTTTGCCATGGTGGTTTCTCCAGTTATAGCGTGTTTGTTAAGTGGCAGAAAAGCCTATAAAAAAGCAGTTCTGTAAGATACGACTAAAAAAGTATATAGCCAAACGGTTATACAACTCACCCTTCATCCTAAAAGGGTCAATGGAATGAAGAACAACCAGTTTCCTGGGGCATAAAGTTCACGCAGGATAAAAGAGTCTCCGAATGGAAAAGAAACGGCTGGTCGGCTTAGATTACGGCACCAAACGCATCGGGCTGGCCGTGGCCGATCCGCTCCGGATGTTTGCGCGGCCCGTGGGCACATTCAGTCGTGAAGGGCTTCAGGGCGCACTGGAGGAGATTGAACGCCAAGACGGCATTGACACACTCGTTGTTGGTTACCCGCTCAGCTTCGGCGGCGAAACGAACGCAATGACCGGAGTCATTGATCGCTTCATTGCAGAGCTCAGGGAGGCGTTTGCCGATGTCGCAATTGAAAAGGTTGACGAGTACCACTCCTCCCGTGAGGCAGTCCACATCCTTGCTGCTGCAGGCGGCAGCCGGAAAGACCGCAAGAAAAAAGGGCGTCTCGACACGGCCGCCGCATGCGTTCTGCTCACCCGCTATCTTGAGGAACGCTCGGGAAGCCTGTAGGTGCGCTGTTTTTCGTGTAGCTTTTGCTGCACCGCTTTTTTATCTTACAGCTGAATGCCTTCCATCAACCACAACCATTTCACCCCGTACCGCATAGTAATGGAAACTTCTGCAATGCTCAACATATTCAAAGAGACCCAGGCCCTTCTTGACGGCCATTTTAAGCTCACCTCCGGTCGCCACAGCAATTCGTACTTCCAGTGTGCAAAAGTGCTGCAGCACCCGGAGCATCTCAGCACAATCTGCAGTGCCATTGCTGCTCATTTCAGGGAAAGCGGAGTTGACACGGTTATTTCACCAGCCATCGGAGGGATTGTGGTCGGCACCGAGGTCGGTCGCCAGCTTGGCGTCAAAACTATTTTTGCAGAGCGCAAGGACGGCAGAATGACCATCCGTCGAGGCTTCAGTCTTGAAAAGAGGGAGCGGGTACTGGTGGTGGAGGATGTTGTCACAACCGGAGGCTCAGTGGCAGAGGTTATCGCCCTTGTTGAGGCCGCAGGAGCAAAGGTTGCGGGTGTCGGCTGCGTGGTTGACCGAAGCAACGGCTCCGTCCGGCTTGCAGACAATCAGTACTCCGTCATGCCGCTTGAAGTGCACAGCTGGCCGGCCGAATCCTGTCCGCTCTGCCGCGAAGGCCTCCCCATTGAGGCTCCCGGCAGCAGGGCGGCAAACGCATCCCCCTCTGCATGAGCAGCCCGCAGCCCATCAGGACAGTCTCCTTCATCGGTCTCGGACTGATAGGAATGTCGCTCCTCAAGGCGCTGAAAGCCAGTGTTCCCCCGGAGAGCTCCCCTCCCATAGTGACAGGCTGCGATCCCTCGTTCAGTGAATGCGACCGCAAAGCTGTCTTGAGCCTCGGACTTGACCGCTTCACCGATAACAGGAAAGAGCTCTTCAGCGCCGATATGGTTGTGCTGGCCGCTCCGGTGGAAACCAACATCGCACTCCTCGATGAACTCAAAGAGCTCGCTCCGCCCTCCACCCTTGTGGTGGATGTGTCCAGCACGAAAGCCCTTATCTGCAAGCGGGCCGCCGAGCTTTCAATACCCTTCATCGGTATGCACCCGATGGCCGGAAAAGAGCAGCAGGGATACCTTGAGAGCAGTGAAGAACTGATTCGGGGATGCAGGATAATTCTATGCGCAAGCCCCAGTGAGCTCAATTCAGCCAAGGGGATGTTTCTCCGCCAGATGCTTCTGGCGGCAGGATGCCGCATCAGCCTGATGGACGCACAGGAGCACGACCGCATTACTGCCCGCATCAGCCACCTGCCGCAACTGGTATCGACGGCCCTGATGATCCGGTGTGCCGGCGCGTTGGAGTGTTCAGGACCCGGATTTCTCTCCATGGCAAGGCTTGCCGCAAGCCCATGGAGCATATGGCGCGACATCATCTCGACCAACAGCCGAAACATTGCCGACGAACTTGAACGGTTTTCTCTTGAGCTGAAGGAACTTGCGGATGAAGTCCGCCAGAATGACCGAAAAAAACTTGAAGGACGATTCAATGAAGCAAACCGGCAGCATGCCCTGCTGAAAGAGATGAACGGCCAATGAGTATTGGAATTGTTGTGAATGTGTCGCGCCAGAGGGCTATTGATCTTGCCCGCAGGCTTGCCGGGTGGCTTGAGGAACGAGGTGTAGACTATGTCTTCGAATCTCTTTCCGCCGAAAAAACCGGCAGCCACCGAAGTGCGCCGATTGAGGAGCTCAATACGCAGTGCGATGCGTTCATTTCGCTCGGCGGAGACGGCACCCTGCTCTTCACTTCACAGCACTCCGTCACCAAACCCGTCATAGGGGTAAATGTCGGCCGGCTCGGTTTCCTTGCAGAGTTCTCTCCTGAAGAGATGCTGCCTGCCGTCGAACGCTTCCTCAATGGAGACTACTCCATCCATACCCGTTCACAGCTTGAAGCAGGCCTTGTCGCCAACGGCGGCCCGGAGTATTTCAGGGCCCTCAACGATGTGGTGATTGAAAAGGGAACCTACCCGCGGATTCCTGCCTTCATCATCCGCCTTGACGGCGAACTGCTCAGCTCTTACCGGGCCGACGGCATCATCATAGCAACCTCGACCGGATCCACCGCATATTCCATGTCGGCCGGAGGCCCCATCATCGCCCCCAAGTCCAATGTAGTGGTTATCACCCCGATATGCCCGCACATGCTCACCGTCCGCCCAATTGTCATCAGCGATGAAAAGACCATTGAGGTCTCTGTTGATGCGCCCGACGGAGCCTTTCCGCTCAACTGTGACGGTCATCTGCGTAAAATGCTGGAGCCGCAGCAGGTGGTGAGTGTAAAAAAATCAAGCCAGCTGATTAACCTGGTAGCCAACAGCAACCGAGACTACTGCGAAGTACTCCGGACAAAACTGCTCTGGGGCAGGGAAGCATAAGCCGGCCGGTTACTCTTCATCAGAAGCCGCCTCGCAGTAAGGCCATTTCCCCTGCCCGGAGAGAATCATCTCAACAATCTCCCTGACACATCCGTTTCCTCCCTCGTAGGCGGAAATATACCCCACACGGTTGCGCAGATAGTCGGCTCCATTGATGGCCGTCACGGGAAACCCCACCTTTTCAAGAACCGGAATGTCGCCGATATCGTCGCCGATGCAGGCACAATCGTCATCAGTAAGAGCGTATTGGTCACGGAAAGACTCATAGGCGGAGAAAAAGTCGCCGGTGGCGAAATAGAAATCCGTTACGCCCAGCTCAGCAAGAAGGGGGCGGTACCCCTCCGAACTTCTGGGGGAGTGCACCGCAACCCGAATCCCCTGACGGATTGCCTCCTGTATGCCCAGAGCGTCCCGTACCGAAATGGAACAGAGTTCAAGGCCACTGCCGTCAACGGTGATGCGGCTGCCGTTGAGCACGCCGTCAATGGGGAAAAACAGTGCACGGACCGACTCAAGAGCAAGGCTGATTCGGGAAGAGGGATCTGCCTGGGAAGGCTGCATGCCGAAATACTGGAAACCTGACAATGTGGTGGGGATTTAGGATGAAGGAAGTGACTGCACAAAACCATAGAGGGCGAGCAGCTGCCTGAGAAGAGGGTCGAAATCACCGAGGGGAATCTGAGTGGCGGCATCCGACATCGCCCGCTCGGGGTCGGGATGCACCTCAAAAAACAGTCCGTTGACGCCGGTGGCAACCGCCGCTCGTGCCAGCGGAACGACATACCCGCGCTCTCCGCCCGAAACCCCGTCTCCGGCGCCCGGCAGCTGCAGGCTGTGGGTGGCGTCGTAGATGACGGGCCAGCCTGACTCGGCCATTTTCACGAGCCCTCTGAAATCAACCACAAGATTGTTGTAACCAAAACTTGTGCCCCGCTCAGTCAAGAGGATGCGGCTGTTGCCGGTTGCTGAAACCTTGCCGGCAGCACGCGCCATGTCCTGCGGGGCCATGAACTGCCCTTTCTTGATGTTGACGGCAAGACCACTCTCTCCGGCAGCCACCAGAAGCTCGGTCTGGCGGGAAAGAAATGCAGGTATCTGCAGCACATCGACATACCGGGAAGCCAATGCAACATCTTTAGTTTCATGCACATCAGTAAGCACCGGCATGGCGTATGTACTACCTATTTCGGCAAGCACTTCAAGGGCCTCCTGGTCGCCAATGCCAGTAAAGGAACTTCCAGAGGTTCTGTTGGCCTTGCGATAGGAGCCCTTAAAAATAAAGCGGACCCCTGTGGTCGCAGAAATGCGCTGAAGCTCTTCAGCCACCTCTATGGCCATCTGTCGGCTCTCAATAAGGCAGGGACCGGCAATCAGAAGGGGGCTTTTGGGCGAAGGAACTTCAATGGAACCAATAGAGAACTTTTGCACGGCAGTGGAGCGTTGATATTTAAAAACAGAACAGAGAGGAGCATTGCGATGTTTTGAAGGTAATCGTTAAATTTACAACATTATCCGTTTAATCACAGCCGCCAATCAAACCAGCACGAACCATGAGCAGCACTGACACAAAAGAGCGACTCAAAGAGATTGAGAAACAGCTGGCCGACCTCGTCGGAGAACAGACACTCATAAAGGCGAAGTGGGAGGCAGAAAAAGAGCTGCTCCGGCAGTCGCGCGACCTGAAATTACAGCTTGAGAACCTACGGGTTGAAGCTGAGGAATATGAACGACAGGGCAACTACGGCAAGGTTGCTGAAATCCGTTATGGGAAAATTGGAGAGATAGAAAAGGCCATAGAGGAGACCAGCCGCCAGATGGAGAGCCGGCAGGCGGCGGGCGAACTTATCATGAAAGAGGAGATTGATGCGGAGGATATTGCTGAAATCGTTGCAAAGTGGACCGGCATTCCCGTGAGCAGAATGCTGCAGTCGGAACGCCAGAAACTGCTGCACATTGAAAAGGAACTGCATGCCAGAGTCATAGGGCAGAACGAGGCCGTCACGGCGGTCAGCGACGCTGTAAAACGCTCAAGGGCGGGAATGGGCGACATGAAACGCCCTATTGGCTCCTTTATCTTCCTCGGTCCTACAGGTGTCGGGAAAACAGAGCTTGCCAGAACCCTTGCCGACTACCTCTTTGACGACGATGAGGCGATGATACGCATTGACATGAGTGAGTATATGGAGTCGCACACCGTCAGCCGTCTTGTGGGAGCGCCTCCAGGCTATGTCGGCTATGAGGAAGGCGGGCAGCTGACCGAAGCAGTGCGCCGCAAGCCTTTTTCGGTGCTACTGCTTGACGAAATTGAAAAAGCACACCCTGATGTCTTCAATATTCTTCTGCAAATTCTGGATGAAGGGCGACTGACCGACAGCAAAGGAAGGACGGTGAACTTCAAGAATACCATCATTATTATGACCAGCAATATCGGCGCCCAGCTGATACAGTCGGAGATGGAGAAAATTGACGGCGAAGGCCGCGAGGCAGTGCTTGAAGAGCTGCAGGAAAAACTTTTCACTCTGCTCAAGCAGCAGGTCCGGCCCGAATTTTTGAACCGGATAGATGAAATCATACTCTTTTCGCCTCTCACAAGGGAGGATTTGAAAAAAATTGTGCTGATTCAGTTCAACCTCATCCGCGATACCGCACTGCGCCAGCACATCAGCCTCACCATTTCGGACGCCGCCCTCCAGTGGCTTGCCAATGCGGGATTTGATCCTGCGTTCGGTGCCCGGCCGCTGAAACGGGTCATGCAGCGCAAGCTCACCAACCGCATTTCAGAGATGATACTTGAGGGCACAATCAGGGAGGGAGAAAGCCTCGCCATTGATCTTCGAGAGGGGGCACTGTCCTTCACGAGCGGGAAGGGCAAATGAGGCGCCTGAAATACACCTCGCTCCTTTTGGGAGCCCTGCTGCTGCAGCCTTTCATGGCGGAAGCGGCAGGCAGTCCTCCCGCCGACAGCCTCTCCATTAAAATCGGACAGATGCTCATGGTAGGATTCCGGGGAACTACAGCCGAAAGCTCCCCGGATATTCGCCGTGCCATCAGGGAGAACCACATAGGAGGAGTCGTGCTCTTTGACTATGATGTCCCGTCCCGTTCACGCCCGCGCAACATCGTCAGTCCCGAACAGCTCGCCCGTCTCACACTCGATCTGCAGACGCTCTCCGGGGCTCCGTTGCTCATTGCCATCGATCAGGAAGGAGGAAAAGTCTCACGCCTTAAAGAGGCCGCCGGCTTCCCCCCCTCGGTAACAGCAGAGCATCTGGGGAACATCAACAGCCCTGATACTACCACCGCTGTTGCCCGAAGAACCGCCCGCACCCTCCGAAACCTCAATATCAACATGAATCTCGCACCGGTGGTCGATCTCAACACCAACCCCCGGAATCCGGTCATCGGCGGGCTCGGCAGAAGCTTTTCGGCTCATCCGGACAGGGTGATCCAAAACGCCTCACTGACGCTTGATGCATTTGAAAAAGAGGGCATTCTTGGCACTCTCAAGCACTTTCCGGGTCACGGAAGCTCAACAACCGACTCACATCTTGGCTTTACCGATGTAACGGCATCGTGGTCCCCAAGTGAGCTGCTGCCCTACAGAAAGATCATTGCCGACAGGTTCAGCGGCGCAGTTATGACAGCCCATGTCTTCAATGCCCCACTTGACCCCCGCTACCCGGCCACACTGTCGGAAGCAACAGTGACAGGGCTGCTCCGCCGTGAACTGGGGTTCAAGGGAGTGGTGCTCAGCGACGACATGCAGATGAAAGCCATTGCTGACCATTACGGCCTGGAAGAGGCCGTAGCGCTGGCGATCAATGCGGGGGTGGACATCCTTGTCTTCGCCAACAACACCTCCAGATATGAACCCCGTATTGCCAGAAAGGCTGCAGAAATAATCCGCACCCTTGTCAGAAAAGGGGACATTTCACCACAACGAATCGACGCCTCATTCAGCCGCATCATGGCACTGAAAAAGCAGTTGCCACTCAACCATCAAAAAGCCGGAACACAATGAAAACCCTCTACCTCGTACGACATGCAAAATCCGGCTGGGAAAGCAACTGCTCCGATTTTGAGCGTTCACTCAACGAGAAAGGGATGAAAGACGCTCCTGTCATTGCTGCACGCATGAGAGCAAAGGGGGCTCCGTTGCCCGATATTCTCATAAGCAGCCCCGCCAGACGCGCGCTCAACACCGCTGAAGCGTTTGCAGAAACCTTCGGAATTGAGAGGGAAAAAATCCATATGGAGATGGGGATATACCATGGAGGAGCCGACGAACTGCTGGAGCTGGTGCAGAGCGTCCCCGACAGCGCGGAAAGCCTGATGCTGTTCGGCCACAACCCCGCCATAAGCGAATTTGCCGACCGTCTGGCCAGAAATGCACCGCACCATTTCTCACCATGCAGCGTTGTGCGAATTGATATGGATATTGCCGGATGGAGCGAAGCGGGAAGAGAGAAGGGAGAGACTCAGTGGCATGAACATCCCGAAAAACATCAGGGCCACTGAAAGATTGCCCCCTGGAGCATTCAGTCGCGCTCTGGCTTGGGTTCCCTGGTCATGAGGTCCAGAATCGCCTCCTCTGCCGCCTTACCCTCAAACAGCATTTCATAGACCGCGCGAGTGATAGGCATATCCACATTGAGTGAACTGCTCAGCTCATAAACCGCGCGTGAAGTGAGTACCCCCTCGGCAACCATGTTCATATGGGCAACAATGTCGTCAAGCGTGCGCCCCTTTCCAATCTCCTCCCCAACGAAACGGTTCCGGCTGTGCCGGCTCAGGCAGGTCACCACCAAATCACCAATACCGGAGAGTCCTGAAATGGTCATGGGATCGCCCCCGAGCTTCAGCGCGAGGCGGGATATTTCGGCCATACCCCGTGTGATGATGGCTGCCTTGGCATTGTCGCCGAAACCTATCCCGTCGGAAATCCCGGCTGCAATAGCAATGATATTCTTGACCGAGCCGGCAACCTCCACACCTACAATGTCAGTATTGACATAGACCCGGAACATCCCGGTATGGAAAACCTCCTGCACCGCCTCGGCAGTTTCAATGGAGGGGGATGAGGCCACAACAGTGGTCGGCTGATTGCGGGCAACCTCTTCAGCATGGCTGGGCCCATAGAGGGCGGCAACCTGAGCGGGAAGAAGATCGGGCAGTTCGTCAGCCAGAACCTCTGACATGCGTTTTCCGCTCCCCACCTCAATACCTTTCGCCACATTGACCACCGTGCGCCCCTCAAGCCGAAGAGAGCTGAACTGGCGTACAGTTTCGCGAAGCGCCTGAGAAGGCACCGCTGTTACTATCATGCTGGAGTCACTCACCGTGCGGGACAGGTCGGATTCGACCTCAAGTGACGAAGGGAACATCGACCCCTTAAGGTAGGTGGTATTTTCGCGATCGCGCCTAAGCCTCTCCGCAAATTCCGGCCGATGGGCCCACAGTTTCACCCTATGGCCCTTTTCGGCCAGAAGAATGGCAAGCGTGGTTCCCCAGCTGCCGGCACCGAGAACACAGAGCTCCATCAGCAGCTAAAGAAACGATTATGCATGTTTTCTGAATGTCACGCGGTTTTCCGTCCCTGAAATAAGGCGGCGGATATTGGCCCGATGGGTAAAGAGAATGGCAAAAGCCACCAGAAGGCCGAAAATTATCAGGTGGTAGTCAAGGCTGTCATGAAATGAGAATGACTCGCCGAACAGGCGGATGTAATAGTCAAGCCCTCCACCAAGCTCAAACACATACTTTCGTATAGCAATGATGAGCGGAAAGGCCACAGCAGCAAGAATGGAAGCCACGGAAACATAGCGGGAGAACCAGACAGTCAGGAGAAAAATTCCAATCACCATCAGCATGCTCACCGGAGCAATGCCGATCAGCATGCCGGCTGCGGTGCTGACCCCCTTGCCCCCTTTGAAACCGGCAAAAACGGTAAAAACATGGCCGATGACGGCGCTCATGCCTGCAAGAAGACGAAGTGCCACCTCGTTGATATCGGGGAATGCCCCGATTGGGTGGTGGCGGAAAAAGGCAACAACCGAAACCGCAGCAATGACACCTTTAACAATGTCGATAAGGGTAACGGTCAGTCCGGTTTTCCAGCCCAGAACCCTGAACGCGTTGGTACCTCCGGCGTTTCCGCTACCGAAGTTTCTTATGTCAATTCCCTTCATCATCTTTCCCGCCATGATGCTGGTGGGAATGGAGCCAATGAGGTAACTCACGGCAAGAATGGCGAGTAATGTCAGCATATCCTTTTCTGATTTTGTTTTATGGCGGGAGCCCGGCTCACCTCCATGAAAAAAAACAAAAAAACATCAAGCGTTGGAGACCTGACCTATAAGGTACGCATTTTCTCCCTGAGATTTCAAAGCCGCCATCACGAGGTCCGATGCATCACGGGCGACAATCAGCACCAGGCCGATGCCGAGATTGAATGTGCGGCGCATATCCTCTTCCGGCACGGAACCCTCACGGCGGATAATATCAAAAATCGGAAGTTCAGGCCATGCGTCCCAGTTCACATCAAGTGTCAGTCCATCGGGCACAATACGCATGGTGTTTCCCATCAGGCCGCCGCCAGTAATGTGCGACATACCGTGAATGTCCGGTGAACCGAAAAATGGCTCTATCACCCGGAGATAGGAACGGTGTACCTTCAGGAGCTCCTGGCCGACTGTTCCCTCTATGCCGCTGAAGGTATCATTCATCCTTCCCTCGAACACCTTTCTTGCCAGCGAGTAGCCGTTGGTGTGCAGACCGGTGGAAGGAAGGGCGAGCATAACATCACCCGCCTCTATTCTGGAACCGTCGACAATTTTCGCATGGTCCACCACCCCGACAATAGTGCCTGCAAGATCGAAATCCTCGACGGCGTAGACGCCCGGCATCTCTGCCGTTTCCCCTCCGATGAGGGCGCATCCGTTTTCACGGCAGGCGCCAACCATGCCGCTGACAACTGCAGCTGCAACCTCAGGCTCCAGCTTTCCGCAGGCATAGTAGTCGAGAAAGAACAGTGGTTTTGCTCCGCAGACAAGAATGTCATTGACACAGTGGTTCACCAGACATGAGCCGACCGTGTCGTAGGCGCCAAGCTCCACAGCGATTTTCAGTTTTGTCCCCACGCCATCAATGCTGCTGACCATGACAGGCCGCTGGTAACTGGTGAAATCGGGCTCAAAAAAGCCGCCGAAAGCTCCAATGTCGGTTATGACTCCCGGCGTATTGGTCTGGCGGACCTTCCCCTTGATGAGACGGACAAACTCTTCGCCTGCACCGATGTCGACTCCTGCTTTTTTATAATCCATACCTCTCTGACTCCATCCTGTTTTTATCGTTTATGCTCTCCCGGCCCCGGAATAACAGAAGTTCAGGGCTTCCCTGCGGGAACCTCAAAAATGCCCGCAGCATCCTCACCGGAAAAAAACTCGCTGTGCAGCGCGTTGATGGCCGCCACAACATCATGCTCCCCAACAACAAAGCCCACATTGATTTCGGAAGCTCCCTGAGAAATCATGCGGAGGTTCACCTCCGTCAAGGCGCCAAAAATTCTTCCGGCAACACCCCGCGACATACGGAGATTGTCACCAACAACACTGACGGTGGCAACACCATGCTCAACATCAACCTCGCCGAACTCCCTGAGATCGTCGAGAAGGCCGTCGGTAAAGCATGCATCGTCAACCGTAACGGAGACGGAAACCTCGCTGGTGGCAATCATTTCAACCGATATGGCGTAACGGGCAAACACATCGAACAGTTCGTTCATGAAACCGTGCCTCCCAAGCATACGGTTCGAGCGGACATTGATGATTCCCTGACCTTTTTTGACCGCGATGGACTTAACCAGGCCACCATAACTCATTCCTGAAAGACGCAGCGGGTCATTGGTGATGACGGTTCCACGAGCGTCGGGATGCCAGGTATTGAGCACAAAAACCGGAATATTCTTTTCAACCGCCGGGGCGATGGTATCGGGATGCAGCACTTTGGCACCGAGATAAGCAAGCTCCGCCGCCTCAGAAAAAGTCATCACCCTGATGCTTCGCGCATCAGGCACCACCCTTGGATCGCAGGTCATGACACCATCGACATCGGTCCATATCTGAATAGCCGAAAGATGCAGCCAGGCGCCGAGCAGGGCGGCCGAAAGGTCACTTCCTCCTCTGCCGAGTGTCGTTGTACGGCCATCAGCAGTTGCGCCTATGTAGCCTTGGGTCACAACAGTCGTCCCTGAACCAAGCAGCGGGCCGATGGCTTCAGTTGCCCTCGCCCTGCACTCCGCCTCAATCGGACGGGCAAAACCGAAGTTGCTGTCGGTTATCATAATGGTGCGGATATCCACCCACCGGGCGCTGTGGCCCGCCGCCTGCAGCGCTGCCGCAAAAACGGTGGTGGAAAGCAGTTCGCCGAAGGAGCAGAACATGTCGCGCGAGCGCTCTGTCAGTTCACCTACAATTTCAACGCCCTTTACCAGAAGCTCCAGGCGTGAGAGAAGCTCCTCAATCCTCAGGGAAAGCTCCGCCTTTGCACCCTCGTCGGTAAGAAGTTCTTCCACAAGACCAAGATGATGGGTGCGCACCTCTCCGGCAAGCACCAAAGCCTCGTCAAGCGAACCGCTGCCGGAAGCATCGGCAATACGCAGCAGCGTGTTGGTTATACCGCTACAGGCGCTGAGCACAACCAGCGGAGTTGACTCCTGCTCCTGTCGGGCAACAATCGAAATGGCCTGCCGCATGGCCCTGGCGGTTCCAATGGAGGTACCGCCGAATTTCATCACAGCCATAAAATCTTGCACAAAGTTTGCAGCAGCAAAACCGCCGCCGTGAATGCCCAGGCCCAAACGGGCAGGGATGGGTTCTTTCGGGAGTGCAAATATAGTTTAAAAAAAGAAAATCTTCTATGGCTCCGAAAGGGGGGGGCTGGTAGTATGGGAGAATGTTTATATTGAGCCACTGAATGTGAACAACAATACCTATGCCCCTCTGCGAAAAACACAGCACAGTCCAGCTGGCTATAGCTCTCAACTCCACCCGCCATGAGCTGGCAATTGCGCTCCTCTCGCTTGAGGGAATCGTCTCCTTTCAGGAGGAGGATGAGATGTTGCTGGCCTATCTGCCGGAACAGAGCTGGGCCCCCGACAGGGAACAGGCCGTAAGGGCCCTGCTGCAGAGACTTCCCGGCGAACCCCCGGCAATGGAGATTTCCTTCATTACCGATCGGAACTGGAACGCCGAATGGGAGGCTCACCTCAAACCCGTTGAAATATCAGACCGATTCCTCATTGCCCAGAAAAAAGGGGAAGCGCCAAGAAAGCCCGGGCAGATTGTGCTGACCATCAACCCGAAAATGTCGTTCGGGACCGGATATCACGAAACAACGCGCCTGATGCTCCGACAGCTCGAAGAGATGGATATCAGCAACGAGAGGATTATAGACATTGGAACAGGGACGGGCGTGCTGGCCATTGCGGCGCGCAGACTCGGCAACACCCGGCCCATTCTCGCATTCGACAACAGCAGCTGGGCCGCTGAAAACGCAGCTGAAAACATTGCCGAAAACGAGGTCAGCGACATCCGCATTGAACTGCTGGACGCCGAAGAGGATTTGAGAACCAATCTTCAGCAAGGCTACAGCCTCGTCATGGCAAACATCAACAAAAATGTTATCGACCGGATTCTGCCGGTCATCGCCCAAAGCGCACCCGACGCATCCGTCCTTCTTTCCGGCATACTTGCCTGGGACGAGGCGTGGCTCAAAAAACTGCTCAAACGGCTCAAGTACGAAGCCGTGAGGACAATCTACGAAGAGGAGTGGCTCTCCGCTCTGGTCCGACGCAGCTCATCATAAACCTTACCCCTAAACAAACTCATAGTATGGAACGCGTTTCCTGCATAGATATAGGCACCAACACCGCTCTTCTTCTCATTGTCGACATCGACCCGCTGAAAGGCACAATAGAGCCGGTATATCACAAACAGGCGATAGTGCGCCTCGGCCAGCAGGTCGACGAGCTCAAAATCATTGACCGAGAGGCCAAGGAACGGCTGATCAGCTGCCTTATGGATTTCAAAAAAATCAGCGACGACGAAGGGGCAGACACCGTTATTGCCACAGGGACCAGCGCACTGCGCGACGCAAAAAACCGGATGGAGGTCACCAGCGAGCTGGTCCGTTCAACCGGCATAGTCGTTCGCTGCATCAGTGGCGAAGAGGAGGCCGAGCTCACATTTTTCGGCGCTGTTTCAGGGATGGAAAACATCCCCGACCCCTTTACCGTCACAGACATAGGAGGAGGAAGCACAGAGATTTCCATGGGCTCAACGGGCGGCATTACTCAAAGCGTCAGCCTCGACATCGGCTCCGTTCGTCTGACCGAACGGTTTTTCCACTCGCTCCCCCCGACCGCCGAGGAGTACCAATTGGCAAAAGAGGAGATCAACAGGCATCTGACCGGGGCGGTCATCCCCTTTTTCGCTTCCCGCGAACGGGTATACGGTGTAGCTGGAACCATAACGGCCATTGCACAGATTGTTCAGGGGGACAGGGAGTTTGATGTGACGAAAGTCCACAACTACCTCCTCAGCTACAGCGATGTCCACAGCCTCCTTGAACGGCTGAAAGCAATGAAGCTCGAGGAGATTACGGCATTGGGCATTCCTGAAGGACGGGCGGATGTGATTACCATGGGCACCCTGATACTTCATCAGTTCATGCGCCTGCTGAGCATCGGAGAAATCCTTGTCAGCGCACAGGGGCTCCGTTACGGCCTTGCGCTCAAGGAGCTTCTCCGGCTTCAGGGCGAAGGCGGCTGAGGCAGAAAAACACAGTCGGCTCACCGGCAGCATTGCGCGAGAAAAAGAGAAATCTGCTACTGCTCTCTTTAAGGCGGTAGAGCCGGCGAAGCTCCTCGGGTGAAAGCGGAAAATCCCTTCTCTGTATGGAGGCTCCGGAAATTTGGTGCTCTTTGAGAAACCGCCGGAACAGTTTGGGTTTGTACGGGGTAACAGCAACAAGTCGGAACGCCCTGCCTGGAAACCCTTCTGCTGCAGGGCTACCTGTCAGGTAGTCGACCGAGTGGTTCAGGAAATCCAGCCCAAACTCTTCAGCAACCTCCGCTGATAGGCCGGCCTTGATGATTGCAGGGTCGGGCTCAAAAAAAAAGGGGCCGGCCTCAGTGGCAATCCTCCTCTCTACCCCCTCTCTCCCCGAAACCTCGTACTCACCAACGCCCGATGAGTGAAGGCAGACAGCTTTCCGTTCGGGCTCTTTCTCCTCGGCCGTTCCCTCGAGAAGCATCAGCATACTTTCCCTGCACTGGCGGTCGAGGGAGACGACAATAATTGAGGAAAGTGAGGGAAGCTCGCTCTTCAGCCCGGAGAGCTCAAGCGCAGGGGATGCTTTGATGCATACTCTGGGAGCTTTCCCGATCAGTTTCCGATGGCCCGAAACTACATCCGGAGAGCTCTCACTGAGCCCCACCCTCCGCCGCCCCGCCTCACGCCGGTCGGGGTCAACGAATATCCAGTCAAGTGTGCCTGAAGGAATGGAGTCAAGAACAGCAAAGGCCTCGCCACAGTGTATGGAAACATTTTTCCGTTCCAGAACCTGCATGGTATGAGCAGCAAGCCTGCAAAGAAGAGGGTCGCGTTCAACAAAATCAATATGAGAGAACGCTCCGGCGAGAAAACAGCTGTCAATGCCCAGCCCACCCGACAAATCAATTGCCCTCTGGCCGCTCATCTGCGTTGCACGGTAGGCCGCCACCCGTTCAGCCGATGCCTGCTCAAGAGCACGGGAGGTGTAAAGCATTGCCCGGGTGGAGAGTTGCGGCAGTTTTTTTGAAGCCTTCTTCCTACAGGCAATCTGCTCTGCAATTGCCCTGACGGGAATATCCGTTCGGCCACTGTTTCGCAAGGCGAATGCCGCCGGGTCCTCATCCGAACTCCGGCCGATCTCCTCCATCACTTCAGGGAGGAGGAGCTGCGCAAGCTCATCCTCCCTCACCCTTTCAGGACCTCCAAAGCCACAACCTCAGCGACCGCTGCCGTCAGCAACTCAAGATCCCGCTCATCAATAATGAAAGGGGGCATCAGGTAGACCAGCCGTCCGAAAGGACGCACCCATACCCCGCGCCGCACAAACTCCTGCTGGATGGATGCCATATCCACCGCTTTCTCCAATTCCACCACGCCGATGGCCCCAAGCACCCGAACATCCACAACACCTGCAAGCTGCCGGCAAGGCTCAAGCCCACGCCAGAGACCCGCTTCAATTCGCCGCACCGAGGCCTGCCAGTCAACCGACTGCAAGAGGCCGAGGCTTGCGGAAGCCACCGCAGTGGCCAAAGGATTGGCCATGAATGTGGGACCGTGCATGAAGAGGCCCGGCTCGCCCGACGAGATTGCCTCAGCAACCTCTCCGGATGCCAGGGTTGCGGCAAGCGACATGTACCCTCCCGTCAGTGACTTGCCAACAGTGAGAATATCGGGCACAACAGCGGCGTGCTCCATGGCAAACATTTTTCCGGTCCGACCGAATCCGGTAGCAATTTCATCAAAAACGAGAAGCACGCCGAAAGCGGTGCAGAGCTCACGGAGCCTCACCAGCCAGTAGGGAGAGTAGAAACGCATTCCCCCGGCCCCCTGCACCACCGGCTCCACTATAACGGCAGCAAGTTCATGGTGATGCAGCTCCAGCAAACGGGCGAGAGGAGCAATGTCCCCTTCCGTGCAGGGTTCACCATAGCGGCATTCGGGCGATGGGGCGAAAAGCTGCTCCTGAATGGCGCCGCGGAAGAGTGAGTGCATTCCAGTCATTGGATCGGAAACCGACATGGCACCGAAAGTATCGCCGTGATAACCGCAGCGGATTGCGAGCATCCTTTTTTTCTCCGGCCTACAAAGAGAGCCCCAGTACTGCACAGCCATTTTGATGGCAATCTCAACAGCAACAGAACCCGAATCACTGAAAAAGACCCTGTCGAGCGAATCAGGAGTCATTGCCACCAGCTGCCCCGCAAGCCTTACCGCCGGCTCATGGGTAAGCCCCCCGAACATCACATGGCTCATCCGCTCCAGCTGCTGCCTGGCTGCACGGTTGAGCACCGGATGATTGTAGCCGTGAATAGCCGCCCACCATGACGACATACCATCAACCAGCTCCCGGCCGTCCTCCAGCCGCAGACGAACCCCGCTTGCCCCGGCAACCGGAAAGACCGGCAGCGGATTTTTCATTGAGGTGTATGGATGCCAAATGTGGCGGCGGTCGAAATCAAGATCAATCATACCGGAATGGCGTCGTCTTTATGAAAAAAATCTAAGCCCGGGATCCCAAAAGGCCGAGCTGCTCGAGATCAGCTCGAGAAAAAGAGGAGGAGCAGAAATCAATCACAGGAAAAGAGAGCGAGCGACGAAACAGTTCCCGCCGGATGGTTTCAAGCGTGTCGGCGGCAATGAGGGGATCGTGCTCTCCAAACCGGTTGTAGATAATCCCCTTCAGCGGAATTTCCCGAGAGATGCATGCCTCCAGAGAGAGCAAGGTATGGTTGATGCTTCCAAGACGCGGAGTTGCAACAAGCAGAAGATCCCACCCGCAGCTTTTAACATAGTCAAGAAAAAGCATATCTGGCGAAAGAGGCACAAGCAGCCCTCCCACCCCCTCAAGCAGCACCTCGTCATACTGTTCGAGAAGAGCTCTCCCTGCCTCACTGATACGGGCAAGAGCAACCTCGCTTCCCGCCATGCGGGCGGCAAGATGCGGGGAGGCGGGAAAGGGAAAAACCTGAGGGCAACTCAGGCCAAGACAATCAGCCTCCTCAAGAGGGATACCCATCAGCCGCCGGTGCTCCAGAATGTCGTCAGCAATGCCGGTGCAGCCGGTCTGAACTGTTTTTGATGTCATAACCCGCACCCCCTCACGGAGCATGGCGGCAGCGAGCAGCCCGGTCACGACGGTCTTTCCAACCCCGGTGTCAATACCGGAAACAACCATCATGCGCCCCTTCACAGCTCTCTTCTCCTCAGCACGCAGTAGAGCGGGCGATAGGTAAGGCTGACCCCGCCCTCTACCGAAAACTCGCGTCTGTAGTTCTCCATGAAATCCAGATAACGGCTTCTGCTCCACCGCTCCCGCCCAAGACCGTTGACACCGGTTTGGCGAATATGCCCAAGCACCTCACGGGGGGAAGGAAAAGTGAGCTGCTCGCGGGTATCCCTCAGCTCAAGCAGTTCAAAGTGCCGTTCGGCAATCTTCCCAATCTCCTCTGTGGTCCGGTAGCAGAGGCCTCCACCGCCAAGCATTGCGATCTCCTGCATGTTGCCGGCAGTGAAGGAGGTGAAGGCAAAGAGTTTTCCCGGGAAGAGGCTCCTCTTTATTCTGCCGAACAGCCGGTCAAGATCATTGAGCCACTGCAGGGTGGCGTTTGAGACCACAAGATCCAGCGAACCAGGCAGGTCCCCGAACTTCTCTATATCACCGTCCAAAAAGTCAAACTCCCCAACGAGGTGGCGGCATGCAATCTCCCGCAAAGGCTCCCGGCACTCACCAACCAGATCGTTAACCGTTAAGCTGGCAACAGGACAAGCATCCAGAAGCAGCTCTGTCAAAAGACCCGAGCCCGCTCCGATTTCCAGAACCCCTCCCAGCGGGTCCTCTCCCACATAGCGGCGGACCATGGAAACCAGCTCCCGGGCCATAGCCTCCTGCACCACCGCACTCTCGGGGTAGGAAGCGAGCGCCCGGCGAAACCGCTCTCCGACAAGCATTTTGTCCCTCACTCCCCTCATGCCGTCAGCTCCATAATAGTTGATTGGTGAAAAAAAGGCCAGTGAGGCATTTCAGCAATAAAGCGCTGCTCCGTCCCCTCCCATGCGGAGCGCTGGCTTTGGGGAAGAAAAATGGCATCGTTCAGCCCGATAATGGCCTTGGAATAGCTCCACCCCGACGACTTTTCGGCTTGCCCGCCAAGAAGCGCCTCCCTGATCCGCCGAAGCTCCTCCTGCTGGTCGGCGGCCTCTCTCGTGGGAGAGATTGCGGTGAAATGACGCAACACCTCCCGCGAGCCGCACATCCGGCGGTTAAAACGCACTTTATTCTCTTCAGAGTAGCTCTCAAGCGTCGCATCAAACACTGCCGGCTCAATACCCAGAACTGCATGGCGGGGGCAGGGGGTTCCATTCACAGCAACAGCAACATGTGGAGACGGAACAGCGGAGCGCTCTGCCACCCATACGCCCAGAGACCATGCAAGAAGAGTGCGGCGGGGGTAGTACTCAACTGCCCGGCAGAGTTCTGCACTGCACTGCAGGCTCCGGTAATCATGAAAAGCAACCATATCGCCCCGGAACCCCTGTTCGACGGAGCGGGCAAAAAGAGCCGCCGCCGGAGCGGAGTCCATTCCCCACCCGCTGAAAAAGAGCACCAGCTCTTCAGCTCCGGTTTTTCTCAACCATACCTCCTTCATACAACCTCCCTAAGAGCGCCCGGAATTCCCGACACATCGTCCCAGCAGAGGGTTGCGCGCAAGGATATGCGGATACGGGCCGTATTTTCAGGAACCGTCGGGGGACGGACCGGCAGAGCGAGAAACCCCCGTTGTCTAAGTACCGCAGCCATGGCAACCGCCCGACTGTTCGGCCCGGCGTACACCGGCACAATATGGCTTTCGCCCGGAACACTGAACCCCTGCGCCTGCAGAGAAGTGCGAAGCCTTGAGGCAAGCGCCTGCAGCCGCTCCCTCTCCTCCTGCATCCGGGTCTGGCGCCGAAGGGTCCAAAGACTCCAGGAAAGCATCACCGGAGGGATGGCCGTCGTAAAAATGAAAGGCCGGGCGGTATTAACCAGATACTCCCGCAGGAGAGGGCCCATGATGGCATAAGCCCCGGTGGAAGCAAATGCCTTACCGAAGGTGCCCACAATAATGTCAATCTCTTCACTCAGGCCTTCAGCCTCTGCGAGCCCGAGCCCCCGGGGGCCAAGCGTGCCAACCGCATGAGCCTCGTCAAGGATGAGAATGGCCCCGTACCGCTTTTTCAGCTCAACGAGGCGCCCGAGATCAACCAGATCGCCATCCATGCTGAAAATGGATTCCGAAATAATAAAACACTGCCGCCGGCTTTTCGTCCCCTCATCGAGCAACGCCTCAAGATGGTCGTAGTCAAGGTGGCGGTAACGCTTCCAGCTGGCATCCGAAATTTTCAGCCCGTCAATAATGCTTGCATGGTTGAGCCGGTCGGAAAGCACAAGGTCGTGGCGACCGGCAAAAGCGGGAAGAATTCCAGTATTGGCATGGTAGCCGCTGTTGAACAGCAGGGCAGACCGGCCACCATAGAGCGTTGAGAGCTCAACCTCCAGCGCGTCAGCAAGCGGATGGTTTCCGGTAAGAAGGCGAGAGGAACAGCTGCTCATGGGGGGCAGATCTGCCCCTGTCTCCTCCAGCCACCTGGAGCGCAGCATAGCGTCATCACCCAAGCCCAGGTAATCATTGGAAGAGAGGTTCAGGAGGCTCTCACTGCCAATTGTGATATGACGACCTGAGCGGCCGGCAACACTTGGGATGGTCCGGTAGCGCTCAGCGCTCTGCATGGCTCCGAGCTCGCGATGTAAGCGGTCATGAAACTCCATAGCGCCCCTTCAGGAAAAACTGGCAAGGCGACGGGCGAAACGGTGGTCATCAGCCACCTCACGGCCCCGCGTGGTCAGGTACCCTCCCGTCAGGTATCCGTCCGCACCCGAAAGCATCAGAAGCCCCTGAAAATCCTTCATGATAGTCTCACGGCCGGCAGCGAACTTTATGGTTGCGCGGGGGTGGACAAGACGGGCCAGAGCGAACACCTTCACAATGTCGGCAAGCGGCACAGGATCTGCATCAGCAAGAGGGGTTCCCTCAATTGGAACAAGAACATTGATGGGGATAACCGAAACATCGAGATCGCGAAGGGCAAAGAGCATGGCAACACGGTCGGCCATACTTTCGCCGACGCCGATAATGCCCCCGCAGCACACATTGACCCCCTCCTGGCGAAGCAGACGGACGGTCTCTTTGCGCTCTTCAATCCCATGCGTATCGGCAATGAGATCAGCATACTTTTCAGGTGCAACCTGAAGATTGATGTTGTAATGGCCAATGCCGTGGCGGGCCAGTGCCGCAGCCGTTTCAGGGCCGAGTATGCCGATTGAAGCACAAACATTAAGCTCAGGAAGCTCCTTGTGCAGGCGGTCAATCATGGCAAGAATCCGCTTGAATTCCGCATTCATGGTCCTGTAGCCGTAACCGCTGGTGACAAGCCCGAAATGCGACACACCATGTTCGGCACAGCTTCTGGCCTCAAAGAGCACCGCATCCTCGTCAACCAGCGGGTAGACCTCAATATCGGCATGGTTATGGCGCGACTGGGCGCAGAACCGGCAATTCTCACCGCAGACCCCCGATTTGGCGTTCATGATGGAACAGGCATGAATACCGCCCATTCCCCAGCGGTTTCTGACCTTGTTTGCCAGCGAGGCAAGATCAAGCGAAAGTTCTCCGGGAAGTGAAGCAAGAAGCAGAGCCTCTTCAAGGGAGATTGGCTCGCCGTTTTCAAGCACCCGGTATGCCGCTGCAACAGCGGGATGAAGCGTTTTTGTGTCCATGTTCTGCATTGAATTGAACCGTAGAGCCGGTTTATTGTTTCAGGGTGGCCTCCCCCGACCCTATCAGATGAACTGTTCCGTCCGATGCCACAACCCTCAGCTCCCCCAGAGCAGAAAGGCCCGACACCCGCCCCGCAATCTTGCCATGGAGCCGCGACACCTCAACTTCCCGGCCTTTCAGCCAGGCGTGCTGCTCAAGATAATCAAGCACAAAAGCAAGATCATCAGCCTCACACCATGCATGGTAGAGCGGCTCAAAATGATTGAGAATTCCGGCCAGAAGTGCCGGTCGGGAAACGCTCTTGCCGGAAACGAGCTTGAGCGATGTTGCGCTCCTACAAAGATGGTCGGGAAAGCTCTCCTGATTGACATTGATGCCGATACCAACCACGACGAAATGCGCACAATCAGCCTCCGACTCCATTTCACAGAGAATGCCCGCCAGCTTTCGTCCATCAGAATAAATATCGTTCGGCCACTTGACAGCGGTCAACAGTTCAGGAAGAAGCTCACCAAGAGCGCGGTGCACCGCCACGGCAACAAGCAGGGTCAGCTGAGGAATACGATGAAGAGGAACAAGAGGACGAAGCACAAGGGAGCATGAGAGGTTGAGCCCCGGAGCCGACTCCCAGCTCCGGCCCAGACGCCCCCGACCTCCGGTCTGCCTGTCGGTGGCAACCACAAGGCCTTCCGCCGACCCCTCGCCGGCAAGAGCCCGTGCTGTTGTATTGGTTGAGACGAGCTCCTCCTCCCACACCATCTCCCTGCCGAACGCACGAGTATTGAGAAAGTGCTCCACCTCCGGTCCCGACGGAATTCCCGTCATGGAAGAAAGCCTGTAACCTCTTCCGCTGAGAGCCTCAATGCCGTATCCACCACTGCGCAGCATTCTGATATGCTTCCAGACCGCACTACGGGTCATGCCGAACTCCCGCGAGAGTACGGCGCCGGAGAGAAAACCGGGAGCGGAGGAGAGACGACCGAGAATCTTCTGCGAAACTTCGTTCATGAAAAAAGGAGGGAAGGGTTGCCCCGGCGGGGGGCGGCAACTATTGTCAACCTGAATGTAGCATCAGGTTGACAACTTTGCAAGAAGAGAACGCCGCAAAGATTCAGCGCTGCATGGCGGCAAGCCGCGAAGCCTCGTAATTTTTCCTGTAGACCTCAAGTCCCTGAAACACCCTGTATGCTATTTTGGTCTGTTCCTGACGGTCGCGGAGAATCTTCTCCTCCTGGGCATTGGAGATATAACCAACCTCAACCAGCGCACTGGGCATGGAGGGGGTCCAGAGCACCATAAAACCGGCCTGACGGACGCCACGGTTAGTAATGGTAGGCGAGCGGTCAATGGGTCGCAGAATTTCCTGGGCAAGGGAGGTTGACTGTCGCACAAAGGCATTCTGGGCCATGGTGCTCATGATCAGATGCTCCTGAGTATATCCCTTGTAGCGATCCTGGTAATCAGCCTCCTGACTGATAACGGCATTTTCAAGCATAGCCACATCAAGGGCTGATTTCGTTTTATGGGGACCAAGAATGTACACCTCCGCTCCACGCATACTTCTCTTGTTGTTTGCGTTGGCGTGAATGCTCAGAAAAAGCTTGCCCCCTTCGCGGTTGGCAATTTTACCCCGTTCATGCAGAGGAATAAACCGATCGTCCTTCCGTGTATAGACCACCCGTACGCCAGGCCATTTCCGGGCGATAATGCTACCGAGATCACGCACGATATTGAGCACAACATCCTTCTCCCGCGTACCCTTCAGCCCCACCGCTCCAGGATCTTTTCCGCCATGCCCGGCATCAAGCACAATGGTGTCAAGCTTCCATTTCTCCATATCCTGCTGGATAACGCTTGCAATCCGGCGTGTTTTTTCGCTCTCCCGCAACGCCTTCACATCTGCTTCGCTGCGCACCAGAAGCCGATAGCGGTTAGTGGTCTGGCTCTTCTGGAATTCCATTGGGGCAATAACCTGCGCCTCCGGATCAAACGCAACGGCAAAACGCAGCCCCTCCGGGGTGTCCGACGGCCTTATGCTGCGCACGACTCCCTGCCCGAAGGTTTTTGTGAGCGCAGGAATGTCGCCGGAAGCACCCTTGAGGGTACAAAAAGCTTTTCCTGAAGCATCCGGCTGCAGAACCACAGCTTCAGTCGCTGCTCCCGACGCAGTCATAGTGATAATGGCGCCGTTGGCTCGTTCTTCAACAGCAATACCAACAATACGAGTCGGACCGGCAAATGCGGAGGAAGAGGTATCCTGCTGCGGGGTGGCCAGCGACCCAACTGAAGCTGTTGAGCGGGCTTTGGGACGCGGCTGCATCCAGGCCTTCAGCATCCCCTCTTTCTGGCTGTAGAGAATATCCCGGTCAAGCCAGAGAGAAAAGAGCCGGGCAGCATCGCCAACAGGCATGAAAAGCCGTTCGCCAATCAGGCGCGGCGCTGAACGCAGCTGGAGCATTCGTGGGGCATCAAGGCGGCTGCGAGGCTCAATGCGCACAAACGCTCCCCCAGCCCTCACCACCAGAATACTGCCGGGAGAGTTGAGTGCCTCTTCAGCAGAAAGCGTTCCCCCCGCAACGCGAAGACTGAGCCGCAGCGCCCTGGTCATGGAATCAAGATCAACCAGGAGGGAACCACTGTCATTACGAGCAATAACCCCTATAGTATACCCTTCGCCACCTCCAAGAGAAACCCGCAGTGGAATGGTCGGCTGTGCCGCACCGGAAGCCGGTGCGGCTGCCGCGGCAATGGAAAAAGATGCCGCAAAAAAGAGAGCCATCAGAAAGGGAACAGCTGAACAGCGGCGGAGCCGTGACAGGGAGAGCATCATGAAAAATCCCGTGTGTTAGGGGTTAGGTTTCAGGGTTCAGGGGGAAATTTCCTGAATCAGTATAATAAATATACTCTTCCTCTGAAACCCCTCCGGACGAAAGTAATGGAAGAACCCTTTTGGGACTAAAATTTGTTTTTACGAATGCAAGGTCTATCTTTTTCCAAATTCGCCTCAACACGCTCTTCTTGATAACGCTCTTACCACCGGGACTGATGCAATGGCAGTAAAAACACCTACACTTTCAGCCAAGAACAGAACCCTCATTGTTGTTGAATCGCCCTCAAAAGCCAAAACCATCAACAAATATCTTGGTGACGGCTATGCGGTGTTTGCATCGGTCGGCCACATCAAGGATCTTCCCAAAAAAGAGATCGGCCTTGATTTCGACAACCATTACGAGCCCCGCTATGAGGTGATAGCCGGGAAAGACAAGGTGGTCCGCCAGCTGAAAAAGCTCTCCGCAGAAGCCAATGCCGTCATGATTGCAACTGACCCTGACCGCGAAGGTGAGGCCATTGCATGGCACATCGCCAACGAAATCGGCAAGACAAGCAAGCCTGTCACCAGGGTCATGTTCAATGAAATCACCAAAAGCGCCATTCTTGAGGCAATAGAAGACCCCCGCCAGATTGACTACAGACTGGTCAGCTCACAGCAGACCCGACAGGGGCTTGATAAAATTGTAGGGTACCGAATCAGCCCTTTTTTATGGAATGTGGTCATGCGCGGCCTCTCCGCCGGACGGGTCCAGTCCGTAGCCCTTCGCCTCATCTGTGAGCGGGAAATGGAGATAAACCGCTTCGAGATACAGGAGTACTGGACCATTTCGGCTGATTTCATCACTTCAGAAAAGGAGTCGTTCAGAGCCCGCCTGACGAGCATCAACGGAGAAAAACCCGAGCTCCCTGACCAGGCCTCGGCAGAGGCTGCAGCTGCCCTTGTTTCAAAGGGGAACTACAAGCTGCAAGCGATCGTGCCGCGCACCCAGCAGCGCCGGGCGCCACTGCCATTCACCACATCGCTTCTTCAGCAGGCCGCATCAAACCAGCTCGGATTCGGATCAAAAAAAACCATGCGGGCCGCCCAGCAGCTCTACGAAGGCATTGACATTGGAAGCGAAGGGGCGACCGGCCTCATCACCTACATGAGGACCGACTCCATACGCATTGGTGATGAAGCAAAGGGGCAGGCCCGACATTTCATTGAAAACGCTTTCGGAAAAGAATATATCGGCTTTGGCGGTGCTGCCGCTAAATCATCCAAAAATGCACAGGACGCCCACGAAGCCATCCGCCCGACCTCCGTCAACCGACGCCCTGAAGACCTGAAACCCTATCTGAGCGCAGACCAGTACCGCCTCTATGATCTCATCTGGAAGCGGTTTGTCGCCGCATTGATGGCGCCGGCCAAAATTGAGCAGACCCGTGTCGACATCACCGACCCCGAAACCCGGATCTCCTTCAGATCCAACGGAAGCAGGGTTCTTTTTCCCGGATTCATGAAAGTGTTCAACGACCAGGAGGAGTTGGCCTATGAAGAGAGGAAATCAACAAAAGACGAGGGAGAAAAAGAGCAGACGGTCCGGTTGCCAAAAGTACTTACAGAGAACGACCCGCTCAATCTCGGCCCTATAGACAGCCGCCAGAGCTTTACCCGTCCCCCGGCCCGTTTCAGCGAGGCCACGCTGGTCAAGGATCTTGACAATTACGGTATTGGACGACCCTCAACCTATGCATCGATTTTCTCAACCCTGCAAGACAGGCGGTATGTTGAACTGCAGAAAAAGAAGATTATTCCGACAGTCCTCGGTATGGATGTTTCCGAGATACTGGTCTCCAACTTTCCCGAGCTGTTCAATGTCGATTTCACCGCCGGGATGGAAACCGAACTCGACAAAGTAGCCATCGGCGAGGATGACTATGAGTCTGTGCTCGACCGTTTCTACAAACCCCTTGAAGCCACCCTCAGCGCTCGAAAAGAGGACCCCGTCATTCCCCAGAACCGGGATGCGGCTCCATGCGAAAAATGCGGAGAGGGGAGAATGATTGTCAAATGGACCCAAAGCGGGAAGTTCCTCGGCTGCTCGCGCTATCCGAAGTGCCGCAACAACATCCCCATTGCCACAAACAAAGAGAAACCAAAGGATACCGGCATTCTCTGCCCCTCCTGCAATGAAGGGCACATGCTGCTTCGCAATGGCCGCCACGGCGCATTCCTTGCCTGCTCAAGCTACCCGAAATGCAAAGGTCTGCTCAATCTGGGCAAACAGCGTCAGATTGAGCCCCTGAAGCTCCCCCCCGTTCTGACTGATCTGGCCTGCCCGAAGTGCGGAGCTCCCATGAACCTCCGGGTCGGCAAACGGGGACCGTGGCTCGGGTGCTCCAAATTCCCCAAATGCCGGGGACGCATGGCATGGAACTCGCTTGAAGAACCGGTACGCGCGCACTGGGAAGAGGTCATAGCTGACCACATCAAAGCCAACCCGGCAATCACCATCACCATGATTGACGGCAAACCTGCCTCCATGACCATGCCTATTGACGACATCATCACCAGTGCAGAAGAGAGCGGACTGGTGACTGCCGAGGTTGAAGAGCAGGCCGCCGAGGCAACCCCTGTTACAGAATAAGCAGTGCTGTACGGTAGACTAAGAACGACATGACCCATGCTATCGAGAGCGAGTAGACCGAATAGAGCAACACTGGCTTCCAGCGGCCGACCTCTTTTTTCATCACCCCCAGAGCAGCCATGCAGGGAAGGTAGAGCAGCACAAACACCATAAGACTCAACGCCGTCGCCTTGTTGAATGCAGGGTCGCGCTTGAGGGTCGTCTTCAGGTCGGTTGAGCCTTCCTCCGCTGAAAGAGCATAAATGGTCGCCATTGTCGAAACGACCACCTCTTTTGCAGCAAGCCCCGTCACCAGAGCTATACCTATTCTCCAGTCAAACCCTATCGGCCGGAGCACAGGCTCCATCAGCATCCCCGCCCTTCCTGCAAATGAATACGCCAGCTGTTCGCTCCGAAGCATGCGCCCAAGCTCGCCACTCAGCTGCTCCTTTTCAGCCATCGTCATACCACTGTCCGCCTGAATTTCAGTGCTCCGCACCGCAAAAGCCCCGTCCAGCTCCCCACTCCTTGGATAGTTGCTGGCAACCCATATCAGCACAACCGCAGCCAGAATGAGCGTACCGGCTTTTTTGACATACATCAGCGCTTTGGCCTTTGCCTGAAAAATCACCGAGCCGAAGGTCGGCCACCGGTATGGAGGAAGCTCCATAACAAAAGGCTCCGAATCACTTCCCAGCACGGTCGACTTGAGAACCCAGGCAGTCCAGAGCCCAACGGCTATGCCGAGAAGATAGATGCCAAAAAGAATATTGCCCGCCATGGCGGGAGAGAAAAATGCGCCACACAGCAGCACATAGACCGGAAGCTTCGCACCACAGCTCATGAAGGGAATGATCATGATGGTGACCAGCCGGTCGGTACGGCTCTGGAGAGTGCGCGTTGCCATAATGGCCGGAATGGAACAGCCGAATCCCGTAATCATAGGAATGAATGACTTGCCGTGAAGGCCGAACCGGTGCATGACCCTGTCAATGACGAAAGCCGCCCGGGCCATATATCCCGATGCCTCCAGAAAGGAGAGCCCAATGAAGAGCAGCACAATGTTGGGAAGAAAAACCAGAACGCCCCCAACGCCGGCAATAACCCCATCCACAAGAATGGATCGAAGCATCTCATTGGACAGAAGCGGCGAAACAGCGTCCGCTGCCAAAGCAAAAAGAGCAGAAAGGGCATCCATGGCTGGAGCTCCCAGAGAAAATGTAAGATGGAAGACCGCCCAGACCACAAGAAGAAACACAGGAAGCCCAAGGACGCGGTTGAGCACAACCATGTCAATGTAATCCGTCATCGTCGCAGGCCTCTCCTTCGGAACCCGCACACACTCCTTCATCGCTCCGCGAATAAATGCGTTCCTGTCTTCGGCAATAAGCTCCTCCGGATCGGAATCATCCTGACGGCGAACATCCTTCATCGCCTCCTGCAGAACACCCTCCACCTTAACCCATACCGGATACTGCCGAACCTCCCGGTAAGCCTCCCTGTCGCTCTCCAGCAGCTTGATTGCAAGCCAGCGGCTGTTGAACCCCTGAAGTTCCGGCTCCTGATGCACCAGAGAGGCAATTTCATTGATGCGTTCCTCGAGAGCCGGCCTGAAAAACAGCTTATTCTTCTGAATCTCTATCTTCCCGGTCCCGACCCGTACAATATGATTGAGAAGGGCGTCGATCCCTGTCATTTTTTTTGCTGAAGTGGGCACAATATGACAGCCCAGAAGCTGCTGCAGCTGCTTGGTCTCAATAGAAATTCCTTGCTCCTCAACCTCGTCCATCATGTTCAAGGCCACCAGAAAATCCACCTCCATCTCCATCAGCTGTGTGGTAAGAAGGAGGCTCCTCTCAAGATTTGGCCCCTCAATCACATTGACAACCACATCCGGCCGCTCTTCAATCAAATACTGGCGGGTCACAATCTCTTCGGGCGAATACGGGGTCAGAGAATAAGTACCGGGAAGGTCGACCACCCGTATGCGGTACCCGCCGAAATCACAATGCCCCTCATATTTTTCAATGGTGACTCCCGGAAAATTGCCAACCTTCTGGTGCGCCCCGGTCAGGGCGTTAAACAGAGAAGATTTGCCACAGTTCGGATTTCCCGCCAGCGCAACCCTCAGCTCCTTCATGGCCGTACCCCCCACTTCCAGCGATTCCTTTTTCCACCGGTCATCGGTTGCCCGTCGCCTACGCCCCCTATTTTCTGAACATTCACGCCCTCAGCCTCCTGCCTGCGCAGCGTAAGATAGAGCCCCTTGAAAAAAATCTCCATCGGGTCCCCCAGAGGCGCTACCCTGAGAACCTTAAAGCGTGTTCCCTTGATAAGCCCCATATCCATGATTCGCCTCTTGACGGCCCCATCTACCTTCAGGCCCGTCACCTCTCCCTTATCGCCAATTTCCATATCTGAAAGCCGCATACCCCCACTCCCTCTTGAATAACCCCTGAACGGGAAACTTAAATTAGATTTAATATAAATAACAAGCAGAGAACGGGAAATAGTTTCCGCTGTTTTCCTTTCAGCAAAAACTGATTGTCACTGGCAGCCTTCAATGGCCGTGAACGACAGCCTCGCCGGGAAATGGCGGCCAACCCATACTTCTACCTCCAATCACATGACCGTGTATGTGCATCACGCTCTGCAGGGCGTCGGCTCCGCTGTTGAACACCATGCGATAGCCGCTATGGCGGATACCGAGAATGTCGGCAACAGGCCCGGCAGCAAGAAGAATATGGGCCGCAACCTCTTCGTCTTCAGGAGTAAGGTCACTAAGGGAAACGATATGGCGGAGAGGGATGATGAGGGCGTGATGGGGCGCAGCTGGGGCAATGTCGCGGAAAGCAAGCACATGGTGATTGCGGTAGATGATGTCGGCGGGGATGCTCCCCTCCACGATACGGCAGAAAATGCAGTCGGGATCCGAATGTTTCATAAGTCACCTCTCCTGTTCAATGGTTGAGCCACCGCCTTCAGTACTGATTTTTGATGCGAGAACCTTGTCGATTCGCTGGCCGTCAAGGTCAACAATCTCCAGCCGCCAGTGCTCCCAGACCATTCTGTCGCCGGTCTGCGGCATGCGGCCAAGCATCCACATCATCAGGCCGCTGAGCGTATGGTAGCGTCCCTTCTCCTCTTCAGGAACCCCCTTAAGCTCCAGAGTATCCTTCAGTTCAGGAACCGGAATAAGTCCATCAAGCAGCCATGAGCCGTCTTCCCTCTGCACCGCCCAGGAGTCCTCGCTGTTGTGTGGCACAAACTCTCCCGTTACCGCTTCAAGCATATCCTGAAGGGTGACAAGACCCTGAATTTCCCCATATTCATCAACAACAAACACCATCTGGGTACCGGAGGTCCGGAAATGGTCGAGAAGCTCCATCCCAGTCAGCGACTCGGGTACATAAACCGGCGGCTGCAGCTGTGAAGTAAACTCCTCAAGACTGCCTTTCAGCGACTGGGAAAGCAACTGTTTGGCGTTGACAACCCCAAGCAGCGACTGAAGACTGCCGTCGCAGACGGGAAACCGGGAATGCTCAGACGCAGTCACCTTTCCGATATTCTCGTCAGCCGGACGGGAAACATCAAGAAAAACAATATCCGCCCTCGGCACCATCAGTGTGCCCAGCTGACGGTCATCGAGACGAAAGACATTGCGGACCATTTCATGCTCATGCTGTTCAATCACGCCAGCCTCGGAACCCTCTTCAAGGAGTGCGTGAATCTCCTCCTCGGTAATGCGCTGAACCTCAAGCGGATTTTTCCCAAGAAGACGCAGGATTGCATCAGTTGAAAGTGAGAGAAGTTTCACGAAAGGGCGAGCCACAGCCGAAAGCGTCACCATCGGCAAAGCCAGAAGACGGGCAGTCCCTTCCGGATTGAACTGGGCAAGCCGTTTGGGAACCAGCTCACCAGCCACTATGGTAACATAGGTAATGGAGACGACGGCAACGGCCGTTGCCGCCAAGCGCCCGAACTCATCCTCCATACCCAGAGAGGAAAACCAGAGTGCCAGCGGTCCGGCAAGGACTCCCTCGCCGATGATGCCGTTGAGAATACCGATCGAGGTAATGCCCGTCTGGATAGTCGAGAGAAAGCGGGTAGGCTCCTGACTAAGCTTCATGGCGGCCTCAGCCGCACGGTCGCCGTTTTCGGCAAGCTTTCCGAGACGGGACCGCTTGGCCGTCAGGAGGGCAATTTCGGTCATGGCGAGCATGCCGTTAAGCAGAATCAGAAAAAAGAGCAGAAACAGTTGCATACCGTCAGTTTAGGGTGCCGGGGGGAAAGAATCCTGCCGCAGAAGGAGAGCATTCAGCAACAACTCCTCCGCAGCCGGACCATCAGCCATTCTGAAAGGTCCATCCGGATGATTCTAATACACTTTTTCCCGGCTGATTCCAAGCCTTGACCGCAATAATAACGCAGCAAACGATGTCGGGGGAGACGCAAACCCGTTCACCATCCGCGCTCTAATAAGATTCCTGCTCCCCGACATAGGTTGTACCATCCACACCGTTGGCATGCAGCTCAAGAACAACCTCCTGGCTGCCGGCCACGGCATAATGAGGCGCATTGGCCGGCTCGGTAAAGAAGCTTCCCGGAGGCATTGCCCGAAGCTCCTGCTCCCGGAAGCTGTCGCCATAGGCGAAATAGAGCGTCCCCTCCAGGACAGTCACCATCCTGCTGGTATTGGGATGAAAATGGGGCTCCAGCCTCGTGCCGGGTGCCAGGCGTATGCGCTGTGCATAGGGGTGGGGAGTGGAGGGATCTCCGGCAAGGACGACGGTCTCAAGGCCGTGCAGCTTCTCGTTCTTCACCCATTCAAGCTCTACCGGCAGAATCATCCGCCCCATCTCCGACTTGGCCTCTCCACTGCATCCCGATACCGTCAGTGAGAGCACAAACAGAAGAAGCAGGAAGCGGAGGCGGAGGAAAAACCTGTACTCTTTCATTATGAATTGTTGTTGAACCTATGGAGGACTCTTTAAAATAAACTTCTTGCTATGAAATGTACGCACCCGGCTCGCAACTGCCAAGTGATGGCCGGAAAACCAAACATTGTGTATATTGGAGCCTTTATTATTGGCATATGACAACTATGAGACCCTGATAATCATGACCATGCTCCGAACACTCATTCTGCCCCTCATCCTCTTCACAGCATCATGCCAGAGCCCCTCAGCCCCTATGAAGGACAATGACGGCAACAGCTCCCGAACTCTTGCAGCCGCCGGTATGGTATGGAGTGCCGAAAACCTCAGCACAGCTCATTTCCGCAACGGCGACCCGATTCCGGAAGTGTCAGACCCCGAAGAGTGGGCCTCAATGACAACGCCAGCCTGCTGTTACAATGCAAACAGCCCTGAAAACGGAAAGCTCTACGGGCGCCTCTACAACTGGTACGCCGTGAATGACTCGAGAGGGCTTGCCCCTGAAGGGTGGCATGTGGCCACCGACAGCGAATGGACAAGACTGACCGACAGCCTTGGCGGGGATGAAGTGGCGGGAGGAGCACTGAAGGCTACAGAGCTCTGGACTGCACCCAATGAAGGGGCCACGGACGCCATCGGCTTCCGGCTTCTTCCGGCCGGAGGTCGGCGCGACACCGATGGGGACTTTCTGGAGACAGGAGGATACAGCAGAATGTGGACATCAACAGAACTCTCCCCGCAGGCAGCAGAGGGGCGCTCATTCGTCTATTTTGACGGAAGGGTGCGAAAAGGGAAGGTCAACAAGAAAACAGGGCTGGCAGTCCGCTGCGTCAAAGACTGAGTGTTCAGAACCCTTCTGAAAAGGGAGCGCTTTTATCCTTCATGACAGCCGAGGAGAGAAACTCCCTGTTCAGTCTGGCGATATTGACAACACTTATTCCCTTTGGGCACTCAGCCTCGCAGGCATAGGTGTTGCTGCACCCGCCGAAACCAAGACCGTCCATGCACTCCACCATCTTCAGAACCCGTTCCCGGGCCTCGACCTTCCCCTGCGGGAGCAGTGCAAGATGAGACACCTTCGCCCCGACAAAGAGCATTGCTGCGGCGTTGGCGCAGGCTGCAACACAGGCTCCGCAGCCGATGCAGGCGGCAGCGTCAAATGCGGCATCACTGTCCGCCTTGCGAACAGGTATGGAGTTGGCGTCGGGAACGCCTCCGCTGTTGACAGAAACATACCCGCCAGCTTGATTGATACGGTCAAGGGCACTGCGATCGACAATGAGATCCCTCACAATCGGAAACGCCTTTGCCCGCCAAGGCTCAATAGTAATGGTGTCTCCATCGGCGAAAGAGCGCATGTGAAGCTGGCAGGTGGTCACACCTTTCACAGGGCCGTGTGGCCTGCCGTTAATGTAGAGGCTGCAGGTTCCGCATATTCCCTCGCGGCAGTCATGATCAAAACAGACCGGTTCAGCCCCCTCATCAACAAGCTGCTGGTTGAGGGTGTCGAGCATTTCAAAAAAGGAGCTGTCGGGCGAAACCCCCGTCACCGTATATGAGACCATTCCGCCTTTTGCCGAAGCATTTTTCTGCCGCCAGATCCTGAGAGTGAAGTTCATTGTAAGCGTTCAAATAGTGTGGTATTTGCCATTTTTATTTATAGCTGCGCTGTGAAAGCTTTATATCCAAAAACTCCAGTGGCTCTTTGTGCATCGCAGGCTGATCACTTCCCATAAGCGACTCCCAGAGTGCAACGAAAGCAAACTCATCATCGTTGCGCAGCGCCTCCCCTTCAGGAGTCTGATACTCCTCCCTGAAATGACCGCCGCACGACTCCCTCCGCTGCAGAGCATCGCGCACCATGAGCTCACCGAGTTCAATGAAATCTGCAACCCTCCAGGCTTTTTCAAGCTCCGGATTGAACTCATCCAGCCCGCCCGGAACCCTCATATCCGTCCTGTACTCCTCCTTCAGTGCCGCAAGAAGCTCGAGAGCCTTCGCAAGACCCTCCTCGCTGCGCGACATACCGCAGTACTCCCACATTATTTTACCCAGACGGCGGTGAAAATTCTCCACACTCTGCGTTCCCTTCGTGTTGAGCAGCTTCTTCAGCCTGTCGCCAACGGCTTCCGCCGCAAGGGTGAACTCCGACGAGGAGGTATCTATGCGAGGGGTATGAATTTCATCGGCAAGGTAGCGGCTGATGGTGGAAGGTAAAATGAAATAGCCATCAGCCAGTCCCTGCATGAGTGCTGAAGCACCGAGCCGGTTGGCCCCGTGGTCTGAAAAGTTGCACTCGCCGATGGCGTAGAGGCCCGAAACTGTGGTCATCAACTCATAATCGACCCAGAGCCCTCCCATGGTATAGTGGACCGCCGGATAGATCATCATTGGAGTCTCATAGGGATCCTCAGCAACAATCTGCCGGTACATATCAAAAAGGTTTCCATAGAGCGCCTCAATGGTGTCGCGCCCTTTGCGCTTGATTGAGTCGGCAAAATCAAGATAGACGGCAACCCCCGTCCTGCCAACACCGTAGCCGGCATCGCAGCGCTCTTTGGCGGCGCGCGAAGCCACATCTCGCGGCACCAGATTCCCGAACGCAGGATAGCGGCGCTCGAGATAGTAATCGCGGTCCGACTCAGCAATCTCCGAAGGCTTTATCTCACCTTTCCTCAACCGCTCAACATCCTTTTTATATGCCGGTACCCATATCCGTCCATCATTGCGCAAGCTTTCGCTCATCAGCGTCAGCTTCGACTGGAAATCACCATGGACAGGAATGCATGTAGGGTGAATCTGTGTGAACGACGGGTTCGCCATCATCGCCCCCTTGCGGTAGGCGCTCCATACCGGAGTCACATTGGAACCCATAGCGTTGGTGGAAAGGTAGAACACATTACCGTAGCCGCCGCTGGCCATCACCACGGCATGCGCGCCATGGCGCTCAATCTCGCCGGTAACAAGGTTGCGGGCAATAATGCCCCGGGCTTTACCCTCAACCAGCACCGTATCAAGAACATCACGGCGGTTGAAGAGCGTCACAGTTCCGGCTGCAATCTGCCGGTTCAGTGCGCCGTAGGCGCCCAGCAGAAGCTGCTGGCCGGTCTGGCCGCGCGCGTAAAAGGTTCTCGACACCTGTGCGCCTCCGAAGGATCGGTTTGCCAGGAGGCCACCGTATTCACGC
>JABMPC010000013.1 GCA_013203905.1 Chlorobium sp.
ATGGTTTCGTTGCTGACAATAATCACGATAGAAGCAAAAAGTCGGGGAGAGCCTTGACGGATTGTATTGTTTGCGTTTGAGTGTGAAGAGACTCTTGTTCTTTCTTTGGGGCGTAAGTACACTCAGTCATGAGTGTCCCCAAGTCTACTCAGTCATGAGTGTCCCCAAGTCTAAAGGGTTGTTTTGTTTTGGGTTGGTGGCTTTTTTTTTGCGTTGGGGCGGGATGTGTGGGGCGAGCCCCCTTTGTTGTTGAATTAATGTATATTTTATGTTGATTGTTGGCGGAGGGTTCCGCTTCTTTTCAATGTATAGCGACATTTTGCGTCATGGCGAACCACGATATTCTTGATCTGCATAGTGAAACGCCGATGGTTCAGCTCCGTCAGCTGAGCCGCAATATCAGGCCTGTGGTGATGGCGAAGCTGGAATATTTGAATCCGGCCTGTTCGCATTATTACCGGGTTGCTGCGGCTGTGGTGCGGGATGCTGAGGAGCGCAGGCTGATTCATCCGGGGATGACTCTTGTGGATTGGACTTATGGCAATAGCGGGATAGCTCTTGCTATGGCGGCGGTGAGCCATGGGTATAAGGTTCTGCTTGTGGCGCCGGACAGGATTTCCCGGGAGAAGCAGGATGTTCTGCGGGCTCTGGGGGCGGAACTGGTAATTACCCCGTCGGAGGCTATTGCGGGTGAGCCGCGTAGCTGTATGAATGTTGCGGGGAATCTGGTGAACAATATCCCCAATGCTTTTTTTGCCGGGATGTATGACCATCCTCTCAATCTGGAGGTGCATCGTGATGGTACCGGTTGTGAAATAGCTGCACAGACCGATGGGAAGGTGACTCATGTGTTTGTGCCGATGAGTTCGGCTGCCATGATTTCAGGTATTGCTGCCGCCCTTAAGTCACGCATTCCGGGGGTGAAGATTGTGGGTGTGGAGCCGGTGGGATCTGTTTTTTCTGCTCTCTTGAAAGAGGGTCGTCCGGGAGATACTCTATATTCTGATCTTGAGGAGATAGGGGCACAGCAGCAGCCATCCTTCTGGGATCCGTCGGTGATTGATGAGGTTGTGCAGGTTTCGGACGGGGAGGCGATGAACTGTGCACGGGAGCTTCTACGGAGTGACGCTGTGTTTGCGGGAAGCGCTTCGGGGGCGGTTATGGCTGCAGCGCTCAGGGCGGGCGAGGAGCTTGATGACTCTGCATGCATTGTGGCGGTTCTGAGCGACTTCGGGGGGTACTATCTCAGCAAGATGTACCGTGACGACTGGATGCGCGAGAAGGGTCTGTACCGGAGGGAGAAGCTCTCTCTTGAGCAGATTACGGCTGAGGATATCCTCCAGCTGAAGGCACCGCGCGACCTTATTGTGGCGTATCCGGAAAATACGCTGGCCGAGGTGTTTGAGATGATGAAGCAGAATGATGTGTCGCAGCTTCCGATTGTTTCATACAATGCTCCGATTGGCAGTATCAGCGAAAATAAGATTCTTTCTATCCTCATAGAGAATGATGATGCCATGAATTCGAAGGTTGTCGGGTTTATGGAACCAGCCTTTCCGGTCTGCCAGACGGATGCGACTATTTCGGAACTGTCTGAAAAATTGCAACAGAATGCTGCCGGCGTCTTGATAAGTTTGCTTGATGGTAAATTGCAACTTCTTACAAAATCAGATCTTATTGATGCCTTGACGCATAAATGAGGGGGGTTGGAATTATCGGGTTGTTTTTTTGGGAGTAATTCCTTAATTAGGCAGTCCTGTACCCTGCAGCTACCGGTACGATAATTTTTCCCGGGCGGCTGATGCAGTGGTTCCAACGCAGCGAAATGAAGATGCAATGAAGGCTGAGTCGAGAAAAAGACAGTTCATTTTTGACGGAAAGATCAAGCCCTCGCTTTGTGAAGGATGCGGACTGGTGACTGAAAAGGTTTTTGTCGGTGAATGGATGCCGAGTGAAAAGCCCAAAGAGGACGATCTAATGGTGGTTCTCGCTGAAAAGAAAAATACGAAGAAAAAGAAACAGACTGAGGAGCAGCTGTCGCCTTCAGCTGAAAATCAGTACTGGGTTCGTTGCGTGCACTGCAATCAGGTGCATTTGCTTAAAGAGTGGCAGATACAGATTGATCGTGATGTGAGTCCGGAAGAACTCACTCCTGATGAGTGCCAGCAGTACTCTCCCCATGGCATTTATGCTAAGGGGGATGCGCTCTACCACAAATCGCTCGACGAGGTGGGAGTGGTTCGCGAAAAGCAGGCGACCGGAAGCGGTGCCTATGTCATAATTGTTGAGTTCTGTAAGAGCGGTCGGAAACAGCTTCTTGAAAATGTGCAGTCGACCACTGCCAAAGAGAAAAGCTCCGAAAGCATTACGGACATTATCAAAACGAAACTGAGACGGTAATACTGTTTTCAAGGGGGTGAATGTCATTGGTCAGTGTGCAGATGAACGATAATGAATCGATCGATAAGATGCTGAAACGCTTCAAGAAGAAGTATGAGCGTGCAGGTGTTTTAAAGGAGTTTCGAAAAAACGCATACTTTGTCAAACCTTCAGTGGATGGTCGTTTGAAACGCTCAAGAAGCCGGCGTAGAGCCCAGCGTGCAAACGAAGAAAAGAATTCATGATTGTTTTTGATGAAATCCGTTATGCAAAGCAGCTCCTTTGGGGGCTGCTTTTTTTTAATCCAACCAGCTTGAGCCATGAGTGTTTTCAAGGGTGAGGTTACCACACTTCCTCCCGACAAATCCATTTCCCATCGCGCAGCCCTTATTGGTGCTCTGGCGGATGGTGTTACAGAGATTACGAACTTTTCGGGCGGGTTTGATAACCAGTCTACGCTTGGCGTTCTTGGTGCGTGCGGTATTCCCCTTATCCAGGAGGAGGTTCCGGGGCCCTGGGGTGGAACAATTCGCCGCGTGGTGATTGAGTCAAAGGGGTTGTGGAGTTTCCGCCCTTCCGGGGTGCCGCTGCAGTGCAATAATTCGGGAAGCACCATGCGCATGATGGCGGGCATTCTTGCCGGACAGCCGTTCGGCAGTGAGCTGGTGGGCGACAGTTCGCTCATGAAGCGCCCGATGCAGAGGGTTGCCGGACCGCTTCGCGATATGGGGGCTGGCGTTGAGCTGAGTGAGTCAGGAACTGCTCCGATGCTTATCAGTGGCACAAAGGAGCTTCGTTCGATTGTCTACCGTCTTCCTGTGCCTTCAGCGCAGGTGAAGTCGCTGGTGGCGTTTGCCGCTCTTCATGCAGAGGGCGAAAGCCGCATTGTTGAGCCGGTGCTTTCGCGCGACCATACGGAGCTGATGCTTGGTCTTGAGACCCTTGAGCTTGATGGTGATCGGGTGATTGTGGTGCCGGGGCGCCGCCGTATAGAGGCCAGGCCGTTTCTGGTTCCTGCCGACCCTTCTGCAGCATGTTTTATTGTAGCTCTTGCTCTTTTGGCGCCGGGTTCTGAAATCATGATCCGCGATGTCTGTTTGAACCCGACGAGGGCGGCGTTTCTTGATATTATGATTGCGGCGGGTGGAGAGATTTCCATTGAAAACCGGAGAACGGTTGGTGGAGAGGATATCGGTGATATTCTTGCGTGTGGTGGCGGTGCTCTGGAGCCGCTTTCAATCAGTGATCCGGGTGTTGTGGCGCGGGTGATTGATGAAATTCCCATGCTTGCGGTGCTTTCGGTGTTTGCCTCTGGCAGTTTTGAGGTGAGCAATGCGGCGGAATTGCGTACCAAGGAGTGCGACCGTCTCAATGCTCTGGCTGTAAACCTTCAGCGGCTCGGCTGCCTGTGTGAGGAGTCTCCTGACGGGATGCGGGTGAGCGGCGGGGTGAAGGTACACCAGTCACCTGTGGTGGCTGAGTGTTTTGATGATCACAGGATTGCGATGAGCTTTGCCATTGCTGCAAGGGCAACGGGTATGGCTATTGAGCTTTCCGACAGTGCGGTTGTAGGGGTATCGTTCCCGAATTTCTTTGCTCTTCTTGAGAGCCTTGAGGTGTGAGCGGTCGTTTCAGTCGTTGAGGCTCTGGAGATGACTCAGCAGTGCTGCGCTGAAGGTTTCGGGCTGCTCCATGTTGGCAAGGTGGCCGGCTCCTTGAATGATTTCAAGGCGGGCTCCCGGAATGGCAGAGCTGATGAGGGCGGCGGTTTCGGGGGGAGTCAGGCGGTCATCGCTGCCGCAGATTACAAGCGCAGGGCAGGTGATTGCCGGAAGCAGGGGCCGCTGGTCAGCGCGGCTCATAATGGCTTTCATGGCGCTCGTAATGGCGTCAGGGCTCTGGCTTCGAATCATTGATGAGGCCTCTTCAATGAGTTCGGGGTGCTCTTTTGGGGCGCTTTCTGAAAAGTAGTTTGGTATCATTCTTCTTACAGCCTCTTCAGCTCCCCCCATCTCAATTGCCCTTATGAAGTCGCGCCGTGCGGCTGCGGCTTCGGGCGCGTCCTCTTCGGCCCGGGTATCGGCGAGTACGAGTGATGCGGTTTTTTGGGGGTAAAGCCTTGCGAATTCAAGTGCCTGGTATCCTCCCATGGAGAGGCCTGCAATGGTAGCGCTCTTCATGTTGAGCGATTCCATCAGTGTGGCAAGGTCATGGGCATACTCCGTAAACGACCATTCCTGTTTTTCAGTGGAGCCTTCTATGCCATAACTGTTTGGGGCAATCGCTCTGTATCCTGCTGTTGCGAGAGCTTCCAGCTGTGGTCGCCACATTCCTGAAGAGATCGGGAATGCGTGCAGAAGCACCACATTCCCGCGTCCTGTATTCTTGCCGTTCGTTGTCCAGCTCAGCACGGCTCAGTTTTCCTCTGCTTTTGCATGGCCTTTGATTTCCTTGATGATGCTGTTGGCTTCCTCAAGAATTTTTTTCGCCTCTTCGCGCGCCGTGGTGATGATGTCTTGCGAGCGTTTTTTTGCCTCATTGCTATAGGCGTCATCATGCTCTCCGCCTTCGTAGTATTCAGCCGCTTTATCTATGGCGTGCTTCACTTTTCCGGAAATGATCTGCTGTGTTTCACTTCCTTTGTAGGGGGCGAAGAGGAGCCCCATGAGGGTTCCGCCGACCGTCCCCAACATGGCGCCGAAGAAGAGCCCCTTGTAGAATTTGTCCTGCTGTTCCATGCTGGTATGGTATTGTTTCTGTTGTTGGTAATGACAGTTATGCAACAATATACTGATTTTTGGCCGTTCCTTTTACTGGCTCATCATCTCCATGATCTCCTGCCGGCTTTCCACCAGATGTTCCACGAGGTCGGGACGGGCGAGCAGTCTGAATTTTTTAGTGTAGCGCTCAAAGGCAAGAATGAAGTCCGACCGGAACACTGATTCGTTCAGGTTGTCGAAGCGTATGTACTGGCTGTTGAGCTGCAGGGAGTAGTGGACATGTTCGCTGCGGGTCGGGTAGACCCTGAGTTCGCGAAGGTCGGCATAATCGAAAATGTCCTTTTTTGAGGGCGGGTCTATCACCACTTCGTGTCCGTGGAGCCGGAGGCCGAAACGGGTGTTGAGATAGCGGCAGATCTCTTTTTCCATAGTGCGCCGTTTTTCGGTGTCGGCGTTGTAGGCGAACCATCGTTCATCGGTGGTGCCGCTGTCGTCAAGGTAGGGAGAGAGGGTAATGGCCCGTTTGTAGACTCTGCGCATAATAATGTCGTCCAGCAGTTCAGAGAGCGGGTGCTGCCGCTCTCTGATGCTCTCCTTGAGTTCATGGAGTACCCGGTCGTCGGCATTGCCGTAAAAGAGCGTTCGGAGGGTTTCGGGGGTGAGTACATTCTCATGTGCAATATCCTGCAGAAGGCGGCGAAGCATGGCTGAAAGGGCTCGGCTGGTGTGGTGCCAGTAGACATTGCGCATCATCATGTACTTGGCGAACATGAGGCTTTCAAGCGGGGCTATCCCTTTTTCAGTGATGGCGAACCGCTCGCGTTCGGGGTCGGGGATGAATGATTCAATGAGCCGTTCAATGTCGATGCTGCCGTAGGGGATGTTACAGTGATGGGCGTCGCGCATCAGGTAGTCCATTTTGTCGGGATCGAGCGTGCCGCTGATGAGCTTGCTGAAGCGTGATTTGTCGTTGCCTTTAATGAGTGATATCACGCTTTCGGGTGAAACCTTCCAGTCGTTGCGGAGAATATCGGCAATGGTCGGTATTCCGGGGTGCTGCTCATAGATGAAGTGGTCGCAGAGATCTTCGTGGTGCGAAAACACCGGCTCTCCTCCCGACATGGGGATCTGTTCTTCAATAATGTGTGCGTGGGGGTAGTGGCCGATGTCGTGCAGGAGGCTTGCCGAGAGGAGTACCCGGCAGTTGTGCTCGTCGAAGCGGAAGGCACCGTCCTGCAGGCTTATGGCTAGTGGGTTGGTGAGCATGCGCTGCAGGATGAGCTTCATGAGGTGGTATACCCCTATTGAGTGCTCAAAGCGGGTATGGGTTGCTCCGGGATAGACCTGCTGTGAGAAGGAGAGCTGTCGGATGCCTTTCAGACGGAGGAAGGAGGGATGGGAGATGATTTTTTTCAGCGGCCCGGAGAGGGGGATGTGACCCCAGATTGGAATGCGGATGAAACCGCCTTCAGACTGGAAAAGAAGATGTTCGGCTATCATGAGGCTGTGGGGGTTGCGGTGATTGGGTTGCGCAACAAAGAGGCTGACCGTTCAGTAGCGCTCCAGGCTGAACTTTTCGCCGAGGTACATTTTTCTGACCTCAGGGTTGTTTGCAATCTCTTCGGGGGTGCCGTGCATGAAGAGGCTTCCGTCGAAGAGAAGATAGGCGTGGCTGGTGATGGAGAGGGTTTCGTGTACATTGTGGTCTGTAATGAGCACGCCGATGTTGCGGCGCACCAGCCCTTCAACAATCTGCTGGATGTCTTCAACGGCAATGGGGTCCACTCCGGCAAATGGCTCGTCGAGCAGAATGAACTTGGGGTTGAGTGCCAGAGCACGCGCTATTTCTGTCCGTCTTCTTTCACCTCCCGAGAGGGCGTAGCCCATGCTTTTGCGGATGTTTTTGATGCTGAGGTCTTCAAGCATCATCTCGGTTCTTTCAAGCTGCTGCTGCCTGGTGAGGTCGGTGAACTCCAGAACGCTCAGAATGTTCTCTTCAACCGTCATGTTCCTGAATACCGAGGCTTCCTGCGGCAGATATCCAATGCCAAGCCGGGCCCGTTTGTACATGGGGACCTCAGTGATGTTCGTGCTGTCGAGAAAGACATCGCCGCCGTCGGGTTTGACGAGCCCTACAATCATGTAGAATGTGGTGGTTTTTCCGGCGCCATTCGGCCCGAGAAGCCCGACAATTTCCCCCTGCCGCACCTCTATTGTTGAGCCTTTGACCACAAGGTGCCGGTTGTATGCCTTCTGCAGGCCGCTGCAGCTGAGTATTGAGTTCATGTCAGTCATTGCCGTATTTTGCGTTGAAATCCTCTTCGCTCATGATGAGCAGCAGGATTCCTTCAATGAAGCCAATAATGCCGGGTATGACGGTCCAGCAGAGGAGCAGATAGATGACGCCCCAGCCAACCCTTCCCAGATAGAACTTGTGGATGCCCAGACTGCCGAGAAAAATGGCGAAGAGTGCTGCTGCAAGACGGCTTCTTCCGTTCGGGGCAAGGTTGCCGAGATTGCCGGGAAAGGGTGCGGGCGACTGCCGTACACCGCATTTCGGGCATATTTCAGCTTGTGCGCTGATCAGTGCTCCGCATGCAGAGCAGTATTTTTCATTGATGCTTTTTGTGTCCATAGCTGTATACAGATCCTGCTCATTGGTACCATTGACTTCTGTTATTGAAAATACCAATGAGAGGCCAAGATGCAAAAGTTTTCCCCCGAAGTTTGCTTACCTTTCAATGACAGTGAAAGGCTTTCAGGGGACGCTGCCCCCGTATCTTAAAAAAGTATTGTCGATGGGAAAAATTATGCCGTATGAGGGGGTGTGGCCCGAGGTGCATGAGAGCGTGTTCATGACTGATGGGGCTTATGTGATTGGTGATGTGAAGATCGGGGCGCATTCGAGCATTTGGTTCAACGCCGTGGTGCGGGGGGATGTATGCCCCATCCGGATAGGGGAGAAGACGAGCGTGCAGGACAATGTGACGCTGCATGTGACGCATGATACGGGCCCTCTCACTATCGGGAGCAATGTGACAATCGGTCATGGGGCGACCTTGCATGCCTGCCGGGTGGAGGATTTTGTGCTTATCGGCATGGGGGCGACACTGCTGGACGATTGTGTTATAGAGCCATACTCGGTTGTGGCTGCGGGGTCGCTGGTGCGTTCGGGCTTCAGGGTCCCGACGGGTATGCTGGTTGCTGGTGTGCCGGCGAAGGTGATGCGTCCGATTACCGATGAGGAGCGGCACACGATTGAGGAGTCGCCGGAAAATTATGTTCGCTATGCCCGGAATTTTCTCAATGGTCGTGTGCTGGAGCAGGCCAGGGAGCGATAAGATGTCATGGCCGGGGTCGCTCTTTCGGCTTGATTTAGGGTGTGGTTTCCGGCGGGATTTCACTAACTTACTGAACTTTCTGAGCGTCGCTTCTCTGGTGAATTCCTGATATGCGAGACCGACGCCCCAATCTTTTTTTCTTAAACCCAGAGTGAACTCATGATGCAATATGATGTAGTGATTGTTGGTGGTGGTATCAGTGGTCTCAGTATGGCGTTCTACTGCGCCGGGGCGGGCATGAAAACGATGCTGCTTGAGAAAAATGAGACGGCCGGAGGCTCGTTTGCATCCTATGAGTACGCTATGGGCAACAAGTCGTTCTGGCTTGAGCTGGGTGCGCATACCTGCTACAGCTCTTACGCCTCTTTTCTGGGTATTGTGGAGGCCTGCGGAATGATGGGGGAGATGATTCCCCGCGCCAAGGTTCCTTTTACCCTCCTGAAGGACGAGAAAATCCAGTCTATTGTTTCGCAGCTGCATATTGCGGAGCTGCTGAAGTCAGCTCCCAACCTCTTCAAGCTCAAGAAAGATGGCAAGAGCGTGCGCTCGTATTATGAGAATATTGTAGGAAAGAGGAACTATGATGAGGTTATCCGGCACTTTTTCAATGCCGTTCCCTCACAGCCGTCTGATGATTTTCCGGCCGACATGATGTTCAAGAGCCGCGAGAAACGAAAGGATGTACTCAAAAACTATACTTTCAAGGGTGGACTGCAGAGCGTGGCTCGCGCAATTACGAAGCAGCCGGGTATTGAGGTGAAAACCGGCAGTGATGTTGTTGCCATCAGCAGGGAGAACGGTGAGTACCGGCTGAAAACGGCAGCGGGTGAGGAATACTCCGCTGCGCAAGTTGCTCTTGCTGTTCCTTCCTCTGTGGCTTCAAGCCTTCTTGCCGGTGTGTCTGGGGATCTTTCGGCTCACCTTGGAAAACTGCAGGCGGCTGAAGTTGATTCCGTCGGGGTCATTGTCCGTAGCGCCAATGTGTCCCTGAAGCCTGTGGCTGCCGTGATTTCTCCTGACGACCTGTTTTTCTCGGTTGTTTCCCGCGACACGGTTCCCGACGAGCATTTCCGTGGGTTCGCGTTCCATTTCCAGCCGGGTGTGTCGGAGAAAAAGAAGAAAGAGCGGATTACCGAGGTGCTTGGATTGTCGATGGGTAAAATCGAGCATATCGCACTCAAGTCGAATGTTGTGCCTTCTCTCAGGCTTGGTCATCATGAGTGGCTGGCAAAAACCGATTCGCTTCTTAAGGTCGAGAAGGGTCTTCTCCTGACGGGCAACTATTTCGCCGGTATGGCAATAGAGGACTGTGTCAGCCGTTCAAAGAGTGAGTCAGAAAGAGTGAAAGGGTAAATGGTATGGATGTATTGAGTCAGGTATGGGAAAAAGGATTGTTGTTTCCGGTGCTCGTTGCTGTGGCGGCACTCTTCCTTTATTTTATTGCCAACAGCGTTTTTCGCCGCATTGTTAAAGCGGTTCAGTCAAGGGTCAGGGAGAGCGGCATTCCTTTTGAACTGCTTTCCACCCCTTTCCGTTTGCTGGCTGTGCTTCTTCTGGTTTCGTTGACGCTTCCCTATCTTCCGCTCTCTGAGTTTGTGGCACCTGTGTTCCGCCATGCATTTACTGTCGTGTCCATTGTTGTTGCTGTGTGGTTTCTTATGCGGTTGCTGGCTGTTCTGGAGCAGTTTGTTCTTCTTCATTATGCTTCCGGGCTTCAAAATAGCGAAGCTGCGGCCCGTAAAGTTGCGACACATGTGAGCCTGGCACGCAAAATTCTCAATGTGTTTCTCGTCGTGCTGGCTGTTGCCGGTGTTCTGATGACTTTTGACACGGTCCGCCAGGTCGGGCTGAGCATTCTGGCTTCGGCCGGCATTGCGGGGGTCATGATTGCCTTTGCGGCCCAGAAGAGCATTGCTACCTTGATTGCAGGGGTTCAGATAGCAATCACCCAGCCCATCAGCATTGATGATGTGGTTATTGTGGAGAACCAGTGGGGGCGGATTGAGGAGATATCTCTGACCTATGTTGTTGTTCAGATATGGGACCAGCGGCGGCTCATTGTGCCCATTACCTGGTTTATCGAGCGGCCGTTTGAGAACTGGACCAGAAACAGTCAGGAGTTGCTCGGTACGGTCTTTATTTATGCCGATTATGCTATTCCTATACAGTCCCTGCGTGCTGAGCTGGAGAGGGTTGTGCGTGCCACGCCGCTGTGGGATGGCAGGGTGGTTAAGCTTCAGGTTACCAATACCACTGAAAAATCTGTTGAACTGCGCGCTCTGGTGAGTGCCGCCAATTCTTCAGATCTCTGGGAGCTCCGTTGCCTGGTGCGTGAAGAGCTGGTTGCATTCATCCGTACGGACCATCCGGGAGGGATTCCCAGAGTGCGGATGGAGATGGACCAAGGGCCGGCGGTTGATGAAAGGAGTTTGGAAAAGCTGTGATGTTTGCCATTTTTTCCATAGTTTCGCAGGGCAGAGAGGACAGGTGCCGGTGAATGCAGAGAGTGAGCATCAGGTATGGATTCTGCATGGTAAACAATCAGATCAGACGAATAAAAAGGAGGAGAGAATGGCTCAGGCAAAACAGGGCGACAAGGTAAAAGTTCATTATACCGGCAAGCTGGAGGATGGAACGGTGTTTGATACATCGGCAGATCGTGAACCGCTGGAGTTTACCATTGGCGGAGGTCAGGTGATTCCCGGGTTTGATGCTGCCGTTATGGATATGGCTCCCGGTGAGGTAAGGGTTTCGGTGATTCCTGTGGAAGAGGCTTACGGTCCGCACAGCGAAGAGCTGGTGACACCTATTGATCGCAGCCGGTTTGGTGCAGATATGGAACTGGAGATTGGCCAGCAGCTGCAGGTTGGACTTGCTGACGGGCAGCAGGCTATTGTAATGATTGTTGATGTCAATGAGGATTCGGTGACGCTTGATGCCAACCATCCTCTGGCCGGACAGGCGCTTACATTTGAAATAGAGCTGGTTGAAATCGGCTGATTCGTTCAGTTGAGGCCTCAGGGGGCCGGCCTCACCGGTCCCCGTTTCGGAGTACACTCACAGATACCTTGTCGTTTTTCCTGACCGTTGCACACAGTATGGTGACGGTGTCGCCTTTTTCGGCATTCCGTGAGGGAAGGTCGTTGGTGTAGAATTCTTCCACCCTCATCTGCAGGCTCCCTGTGCGGGGTCCCTGAATGAGAATTTTCTCCCCTCTCTTCAGCCCTCTGGCATGGATGAGAATTTCTGCCACGCCGGCTTTCGGGTAGTATTTGATCACTGTACCGATATAGGTTTTTTTCTCCCCGGCCTGCGATCCGTAGGCTTCCGCCCAGGCGTCCATGGGTCGGCCGAAATAGAACCCGTTTGAAAACCCTCTGTTGTATACCAGCGCCAGCTCTTGTTTCAGGTTCTCGGTGAGCTCTTCGCTGCGTTTGCGGAATTCGGGTTTTCCGCGTTCTTCAATGCAGAAGTCTATGGCTTTTCTGTATGCGGCGGTGGTGGCCTGCACATATTCCGGGCTGCGGTTCCTTCCTTCTATTTTAAATGCCCGTATGCCTGCATCCATAAGGGGGATGATGAACTCAATGGCACAGAGGTCCCGGGGGCTCATGACGAAGTCTGTGCCGAGAATCAGTTCGTGGTTTTCCTCCGTGTCGGTGATCAGATAGCTTCTTCTGCATGGCTGGACGCATTCACCGCGGTTCGCTGATTTTCCGAACAGTTCCTGTGAGAGGAAGCATCGACCTGAAACCGCCACGCACATGGCGCCGTGGACAAAACATTCAATGGAAACCGGAAGGTTCTCTTTTTCAATGTTTGCGGTGATGCTTTTTACCTGAGAGAGTGTCAGTTCCCGGGCGGGTACAATCATACTGGCGCCGAGTCCGGCATAGTAGCGGACGGCGGGGAAGTTGCTGACAGATGCCTGAGTTGAGAGGTGGAAGGGCATTCCGGCTTCACGGCAGGCTTCAACGACTGCCATGTCCCAGCAGATGATGGCGTCAAGCCCTGAGGTTTTCGCTTTGGCTACAAGTTCCCGGATTCTGGGCAGTTCGCCGTCGTACAAGGTGGTGTTGAGTGCGAGGTAGGCTTTTGCTCCAAAGTTCGAGCAGCGTTTCCTGATTTCAGGAAATTCTTTCGCCCTGAACCCTTTGCTTGCCGCACGCATGTTGCACCCGTCCGCTCCGAAGTAGACGCTGTCGGCACCGGCCTGCAGGGCAGCCTGCATTGATGTGGCATCGCCGGCCGGGGCAATGAGTTCGGGGCGGATTTGTGTCATGGGTGGAGTGAAGGAGTTTCATTATAATGAGTAATAACGCTTAAATTCCATTGAATTGCCAATGGCGCTCTGCCGCATTCGGCTGCAGAACCGTTTGAGAGGCTTTTTTATTCTTGCTGTCATGAGTGATCGTCTGTTTGCGATGCTTCTTTTTCTTGTCTCCTCGGTTCTTGCTGTCGCCGAGGTTTTTCTTGCTCTGTATGGTGGTATGAACACCGGGGTGATGCTTCTGGTTCTGAGCCTGGCGGTGGCATCGGCGGGTGTGCTTTTTTCTCTGAGAACGCTTGTCGGGCAACGAGATCAGGTTGAGTCTGTGTCAGTCCGTCGGCGAAGGGCGAGGCGGGATTCCATGATGAGGGAGCGGCTGAAGGCATATCCATCTGATGATGATTTTTTTGGTGAACCGGCTGCTGCTCCAGGGGGACGGCCTCTGGATGAACGGCCTTCAACTCTTGGAGAATTGCAGATGGAGAAAGAGAGCTTTCAGGAGTATATCAAGCGGAGCATGAGTGCGCCTGAAGAGGAAGATGAGGTGGGGGTGGTGCCCGGGAGCGGGGGAACAATGCCGTCGGACTTTTCCCATAACCCATCCTCTGTAATTGCGAGCCTGAAGAGAGCGGGAGGCAAATCGTGAACGGAGTGCTTTTTCCTCCGGCAGGTCAGGGGATGCTGAAGCGGATGGCAAGACTGCAGCGGAAGAAGTACCGTGACCAGGAGGGGATGTTTCTGGGTGAAGGGTTGCGGACGGTAAGAGAGCTGCTCCTCCATCTTCCTGGTCCGGATTCGCTGGTTGCTCTCTTCCTGAGCCCCGATGCCGAAGTATTGCTGCCCGGGGCGGAGGGTTATCGGGGAAAGGTGTTCAGCGTAAAGCCGGCGGATTTTCAGCGGCTGACCGAGACGGAGAGTTCTCAGGGGATTCTGGGGGTCTTTCGCCAGCCCCGTTTCGCTCCCGTCGATGATGTGCCGGTGACTGGTGCGGGGCGTATGGTCGTGGCGCTTGACGGGGTTCAGGATCCGGGCAATGTGGGAACCATTCTCCGGACTGCAGCATGGTTCGGAGCCGATGCTCTGCTCTCAGGGCCGGGTACGGTGGATCTCTACAATCCGAAGACGGTCCGCTCCTCAGCCGGAAGTCTGTTCAGTCTTCCCCATTACAGTGTCGATAGCCTGGAAAATGAGCTTGAACGGTTGCAGCTGAAGGGGTACGGGGTTGTCTGCTCTTCGCTTGAAGGACGCGATTTCAGGGAGTTCACCGATTGGCCGGAGCGAAAGGTTCTTGTTGTGGGAAACGAGGCGAACGGAATCAGCAGCGGTGTACTCTCTCTTGCTGACCGGCTGGTGCTTATTCCGCACGGCAGAGGGAGGGTGCGGGTTGAGTCGCTCAACGCATCGGTGTCGGCGGCTGTTCTTTTGGATCGGCTGATGCTCTAGGCGGGCTTTTCTCAGTCGGTTTCTTCGGGATTTTTCCCATCGGCCGGTAGCGAGGGGTGCAGGTGGACAGGTTCTGTGGTTCTTGCCCGCAGTCGGATGTTGAGCATTTCCACCGACACAGAGAAGGCCATGGCGAAATAGATGTAGCCTCTGGGGATTTCATAGTCCGCCCCTTCGGCAAGCAGGGTGACGCCGACCAGAATCAGGAAGCTGAGAGCAAGCATTTTGATTGTCGGGTGCTGTTCAACAAATTCGCTGATTCCTTTTGCTGCCAGCATCATGATGCCAACGGAAATCATGATGGCGATGATCATAACCGGAAGGTCGCGGGCAAGACCGACGGCAGTGATGACGGAGTCGAGCGAGAAGACGATGTCGAGCAGGGCAATCTGCAGCATGGTGAAAAGAAAATTGCCTCCACTTCGGGTTGTGGGGCCTTCTTCAGTTCCTTCAAGGTTCTGGTGGATTTCATGGGTGCTTTTTGCCAGCAGGAAGAGCCCGCCGGCCACAACAATAAGGTCCCGTCCGGAAATATGGTGGCTGAAGATGGTGAAGAGGGTCTCTGTCAGCCCCATGATGACGCTGATGGAGAGAAGCAGCAAGATTCGTGTGAGCATGGCGAGCCCGAGCCCTATTGTTCTGCCTTTTTCGCGCTGGTGTTCGGGAAGCCGGTTGGCAATGATGGAGATGAAGATGATATTGTCAATACCAAGGACAATCTCAAGGGCGGTAAGAGTTCCGAGAGCTATCCAGGCCTCGGGCTGAGTGATCCATTCCATCGTTTTCCAGTGAGAGAGGTTATCAATCGTTTTTTATAATGTAGACAACTGCATTGGTGCGGCAAAGAGTTCTCATATGGAGGTACGCTGATGAAGCATGAAACGAAGCCAGGACTGGCATTGGGCGGAGGGGCAGTGCTTGGCGCCGCCCATTTGGGAGTGATCAGGGCGTTTGAAGAACTGGAGATAGTGCCTGCCATGGTCAGCGGAACAAGCATCGGCTCGTTTGTTGCCGCTCTTCTGGCTTTTGGGAAAAGCTGGAATGAAATAGCCGGCGTCATACAGGATTTTGACTGGCTGGACCTTTCGGGGCTGTCGATTTCCCAGTTCGGGCTGCTCTCGAACAAAAAGTTCGGGAGCGTTGTCAACGATCTTCTTGGGCAGAAAAATATAGAGGACGCCGCAATTCCTCTTGCAATTGTAGCTACTGATATTTCTACGGGGAGGAAAGTGGTGCTGGAGAAGGGGGATGTGGCAATGGCCGTGATGGCCAGCAGTTGCATCCCCGGTCTGTTTCGCCCAGTGGACTATGCTGGAGCCCTGCTTGTTGATGGTGTGCTGATGGAGAATGTCCCTGTTTCACCACTTGTGGAGCACGGCCTCAGTCCTGTTGTCTGTGTTGATCTGCTTGCCCGCCATGCATTCAGCCGACCGGAGAATATTGTCGGGCTTCTTCTGAACTCGTTTTACAGTGCAGTCACCAATACAACCCGCATGCAGACCGCAGCTGCGGACCTGTGTATCACTCCCGACCTGTCTGCTTTCAATCTGATTGACATGGCGCAGATTCCCGACATCATCGAAGTCGGGTACCGTGAGGCAATAAAGGCACTCGGCTCTTCCTGATCAAGGACGCCCCGAGAGTTGGTTTTTGCTTCTGAAACTGCTAGCTTTAAAAAGCAAAGACCGTGTTGAGATGCGGATTTTTGTGAATGATGCTCCCCCTTTTGCTGAACCTTTCAACCAGAAAACAGGGAGACGAATCATGCCTATCACAAAATTGCGAGAGTACCTCGACAACCACTCGGTACGATACTTCGTAGTCAGCCATTCACCCGCATACACGGCACAGGAGATTGCCGCTTCAGCACATGTTCCGGGCAAGGAGCTGGCGAAAACTGTTATGGTGAAGCTGAAAGGAAGAATGGCCATGGTTGTGCTTCCTGCTTCCCGTCAAGTTGATTTTGAGCTGCTTAGAAACCTGGCTGGAGTTGATGATGCCGTTCTTGCCGATGAAGAGGAGTTCGGTGACCTTTTTCCGGAGTGCGAGCACGGCGCAATGCCACCGTTCGGCAATCTTTACGGCATGGAGGTCTATGTGTCTGAAGAGCTTGAGGAGGATGATGAAATTGCCTTCAATGCCGGAGCCCATACCGAGCTGCTGCGTCTTCCCTACAGGGACTACAGGAGGCTGGTGAACCCGGTTGTGGGGCGGCTGGCACTCCGGTGACAGGGATCTGCCGGGGGATGATGCTTTTTTCAGCAGGAAATGTTACCTTTGCTTCATCCCGATAGAGATTTACCTGAATTGAACCCTCAGTCATGAAGATTGCTTTCTACGCCGGAACATATGTCAAGGACAAGGACGGTGCGGTAAAATCAATCTATCAGCTGGTTGCCTCATTCAGGGACAATGGTCATGAGGTTATTGTCTGGTCTCCTGATGTTGCCGAGGGGGCGGACCATGACGGGGTTGAGGTTCACCGGATGCCCTCTGTGCCGATTCCTCTCTATCCCGATTACAGACTTGGTTTCTTTTCCTCCCAGACCCGTCGTCAGCTCGATGGGTTTGCTCCGGATATTGTCCATATTTCAACCCCCGACATTATCGGCAGGAAGTTCCTTCTCTATGCCCGGGAGCGCTCGCTTCCTGTTGCTTCAGCCTATCATACCGATTTCCCTTCTTATCTTGCCTATTATCGTCTCGGGTTCGCTGCTCCGGCTCTCTGGCGTTACCTCGTCTGGTTTTACAACAGTTGCAATACCGTGCTTGCTCCCAATCAGATTGTCCGCGGGAAACTGCTGGAAAAAGGGATCAGTACTGTCGGCATCTGGTCGAGGGGAATTGATCGCGATCTGTTTCATCCCGCACGACGCTCTGATGCATTGCGCAAGGAGTGGGACGCTGAGGGCAGAACGGTGTTTGTTTTTGCCGGACGGTTTGTCTGGTATAAGGATATTCGTGTGGTGATGGATCTCTATGAGCGGTTTGCAGCGGAGGGCCTTGGTGATAGGGTCCGCTTTGTCATGATCGGCTCGGGCCCCGAGGAGGATGAGCTCAGGGAGCATATGCCGGAGGCGGTCTTTACGGGATATCTGACGGGGAGTGAGCTTCCCCGGGCTTATGCCAGTGGCGATATCTTTCTTTTTCCTTCTACTACTGAAGCGTTCTGCAATGTAGCTCTTGAGGCCGTTTCATGCGGCCTTCCTGCAGTTGTGTCGGATATCGGCGGATGTCGCGATATTGTTGAGCTTTCGGGCGGGGGTCTGGTTGCCCGCGCGGGTGATGTGGACGATTTTTTTGATCGCTGCCGTGAGCTGCTTGATTCGCCCGATATGCTGAAGCAACAGAGGAAGAAGGGTCTTGCGTATGCTGAACGGCAGTCGTGGCCGGCGGTGAATGGCGCTCTTATTGCGGCCTATGAGGCCATGCTTCGTTGAGCCAATCAAAGCCTCTCGGCAGGCTTTTGGTGGAAGCCAAAAAAACGGGATGTTCATCCCGTTTTTGTGTTACAAGCCTGTATGTCTGAGGCTCAGTCTTCGAAGCGCTTTGCAACCGATTTGGTTGGGCGTGCATATCCTGAAACTTCAGGTGATGAGCCGCGCATGAGACCAGCCGAGCTTCCGCCGTTGATATAAGGGTAGGCGTTGACAAGGAGTCGCTTTGTGGTTTTCCCCACATTCTCCATATAGTCACCCATCGTCCACCAGTGCCCGTCAGTGAAAATCTCGGTGTACCTGCCGAATGCAATTACCCACTGAGTGAATGCGCCTGCGAATTTGTCCATATCCCTGCTCCCTGTCTTGAAAAAATGCTGTTATTCGCTAATACCTTTCTACCTCTAATTTATGGAAACATTCACCCTGAACCAAATATAAAAAGCACCCTGTGGCCGAGGCTCAGGGTGCTTTGAAAACAGTTCCTGTTAGCGGGTGTTTATTTGTTGCCGCCGATTGATGAAGAGACGCTCTGCAGAGCCTGATTGACAGCATTCATAACATTGCCCGCAAGGTCGGTCATGGTTTTGCCGAGAGGAGCGACCATTTCCGATGCGGTATTGATGCCGCTGTTGAGCATGTCAACCTGCTGCTGTCCAAGTTTTCCGACAGTTTCAAGAAGGCTGTTGACTGCGCCTGCGAAGTCGTTGCTGGTTTCGTTTGCCATGGTAGTTGTTTGTTTTGTTTGAGTAAAAACGGTTACATCGGCTTGAATGCTTTCCCGGCAATTGGTCGCCATTGCCCGAACTTATTTTTTTTAAAGTAAAAAAAAATAAGTCAAGCGCCAAGCGCAACATACTTTGTTCCACCGCAGCTTGTTCTTCCGGAGGCGGTTATCGGTTTTGCTTCTCTTTGCCGATAAACTTGTTCAGCATGAAGACGATGACGATTCCGAAAACAAAATATGCGGCCAGGGCGATAATGGCGGTGTAGTTGAACGAGGTTTCCATTGCGGATGACTTAAGAGTTAAAGAATATTGAGTTTTCTGGTTTTTGGAAGCTGGTGGAGTTTTTCAAAGGATCGAAGCTGTTCGTGAAGGTTTTTTCTGAACGCAAGGCTTGTAATGAGGTTGAGCAGCGGATAGGGATTGGTGCGGATCCGGCTGATTATTTTTTTCCATGCGTATGTTCCGTAGTAGCTCGTCATGAATTTATGCTGGAATGCTATGGGCGGGTACTTTTTTGATTCGACAACGAGGTTGATTGCATTGTATTTGTCCCAGTCTTCATCGGTAATGAGCCCTTTTTCGCGGTATTCGCTGTACATCGTCGTTCCCGGATAGGGGGTGATGATCTGCATGATGGGCATGAAGACATTGTTTTTTCCTATGAACTTCACCAGGTCATCCATGTCTTCGTAAGAGTCGAGGTCAGGATTGATCAGAAAGTTTCCCTGAATGTTCAGCCCCGCGCGGCGGCAGCGTTCTATTACTTCTGCTATTTTGCCCGCTGAGTTGACATGGCCTTTATTATACGCCTCAAGCGTGCTCTGCTTGATTGATTCAAATCCGACCAGTGCCATGAGGCAGCCCGCTTCCACCAGTTTTTCAACAGTTTCGTCATCTTCAAGAAAGTTCATGCTGAAGAAAACGCTGAAGTTGATGTCGCACTCTTTGAGCAACTCAAGCGCTTCCCAGAGCCGTTTTTTGCTGATCCCAAGGTTTTCATCACAGAGCATGAACCATGGTTTGGAGTTTTTCCCGTTTTGCCGGAAAAACATCTCTTTTGCTTCTTCAATCTGCCGTTTCAGGTTTTCGGGTTTCTGGGTCCGGTAGAGTTTACCTGTGAAGTTTGGCGTGACGCAGAAAGAGCAGGTGAAGGGGCAACCCCTGGTTATGTAAATGGGAATGGATTTTGTTCCGTCAACCCTGCCCCGCTTTGAAGCAGCGGCGATTCGCCTGTAATCGATTGTAGCTATTTCTGTTACCGGCGGAAAGTCTTGTGCATTGCAGGAGGGCTTGAGTTGGTTCTTTTGGGCATCTTCGAGCAGTGTGCTCCACAGGTTTTCCGCTTCGCCGCAGACAATGGTGTCAGCGTGGGGGGCGGCTTCTTCGGGATTGAAGGAGACATGCAGTCCGCCGAGGATGACTTTCTGGCCATGCTGCCGGAACCGGTCGGCTATGTCGTAGGCTCTTGAGGCGTCAATTGTGCGGGATGTGATGGCGACAAAATCATATGTTTTGCTGTAGTCTATGGCGTCCCCGAAATGTTCATCGATGATTTCAATATGGTGTTCGGGGGGGGCTGATGCTCACAAGTACCCCAAGGGCCATGTGGAAAAGCGGCTTCTGGTTGGTTTTTGAGTCTTTTTTCCCTTTCGGGGCTATCATGAGGATGCTGAGAGGTCTTGCGGCGGAAGGGGGCATTTCCGGTGCGGTAGTGGCCATGATCGTCATCAATTGGAATTATACGGCTGATGTGTTTGCCCTCTTTTGATCTGTAGAATGTTTTCTATTGAAGCCTCTTTGTTGCAAATATAGTAAATTATTTACCTCACTGTTCCGGAACGGCCGGCTCTTTTTCAAGCAAGGGAGCTTGTCGGCTGCTGATTAGTTCCTATATTAAGGGGTTTTTGGAGGTTTTCTCAATCATCAGTTGCTACACCATATGCCCCGTTACACTCCCGATCAGCTTGCCAGAAGGAACGCTTCCATCTGGACCGATGTCCAGCTGATTCTTGCGCCGATACAGTTTGTTGTTTTCCTTCTTGGAGTCGGCGTAACGGCTCTCTATGCAATGGACAGCACCCTCTTCAGCTTTTACTGGGTCAGCGTTGCAATCTTGTTCAAGTCGTTTCTTTTCGGTCTGCTCTTTGTGACAGGCGCATACTTTGAGAAGGAGATATTCGATAAGTGGGTTTTTTCAAAAGAGTTCCTGTGGGAGGATATTGGCAGTGTTTTGGCGGCGGCTTTTCACCTGCTCTATTTTGTTCTTGCCTTCATGGGTGTTTCCGAGGATATCCTTGTCAAAGAGGCATTTCTTGCATATTTCACCTATGTACTCAATGCCATGCAGTATCTGGTGCGGATTATTCTGGAAAAGCTCCATGAGCGCCGTATGAAAACTGCGGAAGGTAGTTGAACGGGTGTTTTGGAGGAGTGAGGCGTTTTTTTGAAATGCAGGGTAAACTGAATCATATATGCTTGTCGGAAATTTCAAGAGCCTTTGGAACAGGGCGGTTTTTGGTGTCGGGCTGGGGTGGCTGGTGCTTGTTTTCCTGATATGGCAGTCGGGTCAGCTTGAAACCTCTGCAGATCGGGCTGTGTTTGCGGCTGTACTTGTTGCCGGGTTTCTTGTGACCTACATTTTCGGGTTTATTCTTGAGGCGCGCTACAACAAAAAAAAGCTGTCATGATCACTGTTGTTATTACAGGAAGCAGTAAAGGGATCGGTTTCGGGCTTGCCAAAGCCTTTCTTGCTGCCGGTTGCAATGTGACTGTAAGCTGTCATGATGCTGAAGGGCTTCGGGCGGCAGAAACGGAACTGACTGCGGCCGGCTTTGGGGAGCGTTGTCTTTTTGTTCTGTGCGATGTCGTTCTTGTTGATGATGTTGAGTCGCTGTGGCGGAAGTCTGCCGCCAAGTTCGATCGAATTGATATTTGGATCAACAACGCCGCTTCAGCTCATCGGATGGTGCCGTTATGGAAGCTGGATCATGATGAGATTGCAGGAACGGTTGATGTCAATGTTACAGGAACCCTCAATGGTTCCTATGTGGCCATGCGAAACATGATTGTTCAGGGTGGCGGGCATATATACAATATGGATGGTATGGGGCTGGATGGGAGCATTCTTGAGGGGATGGGGATTTTCGGAGCAGCCAATGCGGCAGTATCCTGTGTTTCCCGTTCACTCATTGAAGATGCCCGAAACACAACTGTCAAAGTCAGTACGATTGTGCCCGGTCTCATCCGGACGGCTCTTCAGGCAGATACGATAGGGGCAACGACGCAGGGTCGAGTGCTGCTTGCCATGTTCGGTGAGGATGTGCTTTCCGCCACGGCTGACATGGCGGCGAGGATTCTGCGCAACCGGACTCATGGCAGCTGCATCAACAGGATGACGCCTCCGGATATGATCGGTAAGGTTGTCGGCGCGCCGCTGCGGATGCTGTTGAGGCGGAAAGGGTGACATAGGTGTTGTTTTAATCGGTTTTTTGCATATAATTTATATATAAATCAATCTCCCCCATTGCCTGAAGTGCTATGATGCAATAGTTCTGGCAGTAGTGGAGATGATACCGCGCAGTTCTCCTGAAGTTTCGTTGCGCCTACGCCTTCTTCACCTTTGATGACCAAACAAAAGCCTACATATGAGGAGCTGGAAGAGCGGATTGCTTTTCTTGAGCAGCAGGCGATAAAAAGTCGCGTGATAGAGCAGGAGCTGCTTGAAAAGCAGGCACTGCTCAGGGGTCAGAACCTCACCCTTGTCAGAAAGTCCATTGAGCTGTCTGATGTGAAGCTGCAGCGTGAAGAGGCGCTTCTCTCTCTTCGAACCAGTGAAAATACCCTTGCCTCCATTCTTGCCAACAGCCCCGATACCATTGTGGCTGTTGATGCCGATTACTGTGTCATATATGTCAACCGCTCGTTGCCGGGCTGCACCAAGCCTTTGATGGTTGGGGGTTCGTTCTGTGAGCAAATGAGCAGTGAGGGTCGGGAGCTGTACAGAGAGACGATTCGTCGCGTTTTTGCTTCAGGACAGGCTACTTCTCTTGAGTGGAAAGTTATGGTTCCCGGTGGGGGGGCAGTTGAGGTTGAGTCGCGCATCGGGCCGTCGTTTCACGATGGCAATGTTACCTCGGTCGTGATTCTTACTTCTGATATTTCGGCCCGCAAGCAGCTGGAGCGAGATCTGCAGCAGTCGTTTGATGAGCTTGAGGAGTCCAACAGACGCCTTGAGGATTCGGTGCTCAAAACAGAGCAGATGGCTGTGGAGGCCCGTGATGCAAGTGTGGCAAAGAGTCAGTTTCTTGCCAATATGAGCCATGAGATACGAACTCCCATGAACGGCGTGGTTGGCATGGCGGATCTGCTTTTGGAAACAGGGCTGGACAGTGAACAGCGGAAGTATGCGCAGACCATCATCAGAAGCGCGAGAAACCTGATGAACATAATCAATGATATTCTGGATTTTTCAAAAATAGAGGCTAACCGTTTTGAGCTGGAGCACTCTGCTTTTGAACTTTGTGAGCTGCTTTTGGAGATAAGCGGCATTCTTGGCATTGAGGCTCATGAATCCCGTCTGGAATTGAGTGTTCATGTCGCTCCTGAAATTCCAACTTCGCTGAAGGGCGATTCCGGAAGAATCCGCCAGATTCTTGTCAATCTTCTGGGCAATGCATTAAAGTTTACTCCGGCTGGCGGCGAGGTGGGGCTGAAGTTGGTGCTGCAGCAGGAGACGGATCGTTTTGTGGTGGTTCAGTTCAGTGTTTTTGATACAGGGATCGGTATTCCTCCGGAGCAGGTTGATTCCATTTTCGAGCCTTTTGCCCAGGCGGATGGTTCAACAGCAAGGAAATATGGAGGTACGGGGCTTGGCCTGTCCATTTCCAACCATCTTGCCACCCGGATGGGGGGGCGGATCAATGTGGAGAGTCATCCTGGGCAGGGCTCCGTATTCTCGTTCGATATTGTGCTGGAAAAGCAGCCCGTCCAGAATGTACCGCGCTCTCTTGCAATGAAATATGATGTTCTGCTGGCCTGCTGGTCGGATGTTCTTGCCGGCTCGCTCAAGGATACTCTGGGGTTGTGGGGGTGTGGCAGCAGGAGGGTTAAAGACCCTTCCGAGGTTCCCGATATTCTCCAGCAGTCCGGCTCCGACGAACGGTCTGTTCTGCTTCTGGACATGCGATGCTTTGGTCTGGAGGGCGAAGGGCTGATTGATTATATTGCTTCTCTGAAAGAGTTTACGGGTTTGCGTGTTGTTCTGCTTGTCCCCATTGGAAGCCGGAAAGAGCAGTTTGCCGGGATGAGTGAGGGCAACTTGCTCTTTGTTGAAAAACCTGTCCAGCGGGACGAGCTTTTCATCATGCTTTCCAGAACGATTGGGGAGGAACCGGTCAGTCGTGCAGCAATTGAGCCGGCTTCTTCTGTGCCGACAGCGAACTATACTGCAGGACTTGCCATTCTTATTGTCGAAGACAGTCTTGTCAACCAGCATGTTGCGGTGGCGATGCTCCAGAAACTCGGCTGTGAACCTGATGTTGCATCCCGCGGCAGTGAGGCTTTGGAGCTTATGCGGCAGAAGTCGTATGATCTTGTTTTCATGGACTGCCAGATGCCGGAAATGGATGGATATGAAGCAACGCGCAGGATTCGCTCATCCAGTGGCATGAAGAGTTCGCGGAATATTCCTGTTGTGGCGATGACCGCCAATGTGATGAAGGGGGATCGGGAGCGGTGCATTGCGTCCGGTATGGATGATTATATTGGAAAACCGCTGCAGAAATCGGATTTCAGGACGATTCTCAGCCGTTATTTCCCTTTGTGGGATGGTGGCGGGGTATCTGCTGCTGAGGAGAGTGCGGCGTCGTGTACGGAAGAGGTTTTTCTTCTTGACGATGTGCTTCAGCGCCTGCAGAATGACCGTGAGATAGTCCGTATCATAGTCCGCCAGTTTTTGGAGGAGTCGGCTGAGCAGATTGCCTCGATTGTCACTTCGGCCCGTCAGAGTGATCTGGCCCGTTTTCGCCTGCTTGTTCATACCCTGAAGGGGGCTGCCTCTACGGTGGGTGCTGCTCAGCTCTCGCGGTACGCGGCCCGGCTTGAGGAGGCGGAGCGCATCAAGGATATGGCTCTGGTCGGGGAACTCCTCGGGAATTTACATGACCGGTTTCTCGTTTTCAAACAGGAGGTTGCCAGAACCGGCTGGCTGTCCTGATGGTTCGTTAATTACATTTGACTTCTTATGCAGGCAGGTTTTATAGGTCTTGGTAAAATGGGTTACAATATGGCCCTGCAACTCCTTGAGCATGGTCATGAGCTTGTGGTGTTCGACCTGTCTGAAGAGGCGGTAAGCCGTATGGAGGAGGCCGGTGCCATTCCGGCGGATTCAGTCGCTCTTCTTGCCTCAAGGCTGTCGCCACCGCGCGTGATATGGCTGATGGTGCCGGCAGGTGATGCCGTTGATGCGACGATTCGGGATCTGCTTCCGCAGCTTCAGCAGGGAGATATTGTTATTGATGGGGGCAATTCGCGGTATCAGGATTCCCGGCGCCGGGCTGAGGAGCTGGCTGGTGGGGGTATAGGGTTCCTTGATGTGGGGACCAGCGGAGGCCTTGAGGGGGCCCGTCATGGTGCGTGTACTATGGTTGGGGGTGAGAAGGAGGCCTATCTGGCAATAGAACCGCTGCTTCGGGATCTCTGTGTTCCTGACGGTTATGGGTATATGGGCTCTTCAGGGGCTGGCCATTATGCGAAGATGGTGCATAATGGTATAGAGTACGGTATGATGCAGGCTATCGGTGAGGGGTTCGAGCTTATGCAGGCGGGAGAGTTCGGTTTTGATATGGAGGAGGTGTCAAAAGTGTGGGCGAACGGGTCGGTAATTCGCTCCTGGCTTATGGAACTTGCCCGTCAGGCATTTCAGAAAGACGGAAGTCTCGGCTATCTGGACGGCGCAATAGCTGATTCAGGAGAGGGTCGCTGGACGGTGGAGGCTGCGCTTGAGCGGGATGTTTCCGTCCCTGTCATTGCATCGGCTCTTTTCCGGCGCTACCGTTCGCGTTCGGATAACAATTTTTCTGACCGTGTGGTCGCTGCGCTTCGTCATGAGTTTGGCGGCCATGGTTTCCACCCCCCTCAATAATAGAGAGAGGTAGTTTCATGTATCAAAAGCCTGATAATTTCACTATTGTCATTTTCGGTGCCACTGGCGACCTCGCAGCGAGAAAACTCTTTCCTTCCATTTTTGAACTTGCAGGGTTTAATCATCTGCCCGATGAGTTCAGGATTATCGGTACGGGAAGACGGGAGCTCTCCCATAGGGATTTCCGTGAGATGGTGGCCCGTTCACTCGCCCATGTGGCGGATGAAAATGGCCGCCTCAAGGACTTTCTCAGCAGTCTTTTTTATGTCCGTCTGGATATTGAGGAGCCGGAAGGCTATTATCGTCTCCATGGGGAGATTATGGCCGCCGAGGGTCAGCCGGGAGTGTGCGCCAATATTCTCTTTTATCTTGCCGTTGCCCCCGCTCTTGCTCCCGCTATTGTCGTGAATCTGGCGTCGGCCGGGCTTGGTGAAAAAAATGTTGACTGCGGAGGGTGGAGGAAAATCATTATTGAGAAGCCCTACGGGGTAAACCTTCCGAGTGCCCGCGAGATGAACAGGGCTATTGGCAGCGTGTTCAGTGAGGAGAGCATTTTCCGCATTGACCACTATCTCGGAAAGGAGACGGTGCAGAATATTCTTGTGTTCCGGTTTTCCAATGGAATTTTTGAGCCGATATGGAACCGCCATTACATTGCCGATGTCCGTATCACTATAGCTGAGGATTTCGGGATTCGTGACCGTGGTGCGTTTTATGAGGAAGTTGGTCTCTTGCGCGACATTATGCAGAACCATGCCCTGCAGCTGCTGGTTTCGGTGGCAATGGAGCCTCCTGTTGATCTTTCAGCTGATGGTGTGCGTGACGAAAAAGCAAAGGTTCTTCGCTCAATCCGCCGCCACAAGCCCCAAGACGCCGGAAGCTCCATTGTGCTTGGACAGTATGAGGGGTACCTGAATGAAAAGAATGTCGCCCCGGATTCAAGGGTTGAGACCTTTGCCGCAGTGAAGTTTTTTGTGGATAACTGGCGTTGGAAGGGGGTCCCGTTTTATGTTCGGGCCGGGAAAAATCTGGAAAAGAGCCTCACGGAAATTGTTGTTTCTTTCAAGTGTCCGCCCCAGAACTTTTTCGGTAATGGCGACGGCTGCAGCTATACGGCCAATCAGGTGATCATGCAGATTCAGCCCGAAGAAACCATCGCCTTGCGCTTTGGTGCCAAACGGCCGGGGGAGGATGTGGTGACTGACCCTGTTTTCATGAAGTTTGATTACCGCGATGCCTATCCCGGTGAGGGGATGACCCCCTACCGCCGTCTCTTGCTTGATGCCATGGCTGGCGACAGAATGAACTTTATCCGGCAGGACAGTGTGGAGTACTCGTGGGCGGTTATTGACGCCATCCGTGAGGCCGTGGATGGCAACCGTCCTGAGCCCTATCCGCCCCATTCGAGAGGGCCGGAGTCAGCAGATTGGATGAATGGATGAGGGTAGAACCAGACGATGCGGCCATTGAGGGGTTGTACCATTCCGGCTGGCAGTTCCGGCCGTTTTCCCTGTTCAATGGATGCCGCAAGTGCGGCTTTGTCTTTTCCGGGAGAAAAGAATACAACGGTTTCTGCATGGTTCAGTACAGTTAGGGAGAGCGTCAGCCGCATGACTTTTGGTTCCGTGTCGGGCGCTTTGACGGCCTGTACCCATTGTTCTGTTTCATTGAGTGCGGCGGTATTGTCGGGAAACAGCGAGGCGGTATGCCCGTCGGGTCCGAGGCCGAGGATAATCAGGTCGAAAGCGGGGTAGCGGCTTTCTGAGTCTGTTCTGTCGTTGATGAAGACTTTCCTGAGTTCCGCCTCATAGGCCTTGGCGCCAGCTTCTGGCGGAGTGCTTTCCCCGTGCATTCTGAACATGGTGAGCTCTTCGGGGCTTTTGCCGCAGAACAGCTCTTCGGCTGCCATTCGATAGTTGCTTCGTGCGTCATCCGGCGGGACACATCGTTCATCACCCCAGAAAAAGAGGCACTGCCTCCATGGCAGCGATACTCTGGCTTCTTCATGCAGCGCCCCTGCTGGCAGGGGGAGGTTGAGGCGGGTAAAGAGGTCGGGTGGCACTCCTTCGGAAATCATCCGGTAGAGCGGCCGGGGAGAGCTGCCGCCAGCGAGGGCGATGGTGCAGCGGCCCCGCAGGGCAACGACTTTCCATATGCTTTGAATAATCAGTGCTGCGGCCCGCTGCGTGAGTTTCGCTTCGGTTTCGCTGGTATGCCGTGGTTCCATGGCTGCTCTGTTTGGTCGTGTGGCGTTTTTTGTTCAGAGCAATATAGCGAACCGCGGGAGAGGGATGAAAGAGGGGGCTTTGCTTCCGCCAGGGTGGTTTGGGTATTTTAGCACTAAAAATAGTTCTTATGCCTCTTGATGATGGATACGGCGTTCTTTCCGGCACTCTGGAAAGCTGGTATTGCGACCATGAAGGGAGTGATGGGACATATTATCACTGTACTCTGCGGGTGAAGGTCCGCGGAAGGCAGTATCGATGTCCTGTTGACCTCGACAGCAAGCAGCTTTCTGACGGCTTGCAGTGGCGTGTGGTGGATCCCGTCCCCTCTTTGCCGCTGCGTCTTCGTCATCTTTCGGACGGGTGGCATTTTCTTGAGTCACGCCCCGGAAGCGGTGCGCTTGATTATTATCGAAGCTCGGAGCTTCAGCCTTCAAGAGAGTGTGTTGCGGCTGCGGTTGGCGAAGCTGCAGATGCCTCTCTTGATCCCCAGGAGCGTTGCCCGCCTTGGAAATCGGGAAACGGGACTGAAGCATTCAGAGATCTTGACCGGCTTCTGCTCCAATGCGAACGGATTATGGTGTTCGGTGAGCCGTTTCGCACTGGCAGAGGGGTGCATAATATCCACCAGAACCAGGGGGACCCGCTACGGAGCAGATGGCGGGCGGAAAACGGGCCATGGCAGGATGGCGCCGTTCTGGTAATAAGGGGTAATGGCAGTATTGCCGCGTTTTTATGTAAATTCAAGACACAGCATTTCTTTCCGCCGGTCTCTGCCTGAAGCGATTCATAACAGGATGCACTATGAGGGTTCGGGTGAAAAAAAGGATACTTGAGCGCTACGAACGGAGCGATGATGGCCGTGTGTGTATAGATGTTGCCGCCAGGCGGGTTGAGGACCTCTATGAGGATTTTGACAAGACAGCTCCATACCACAGGAAAGACCTTGATGCGGATCTTGCCGACTATCTCGTTGATTGCGCCGGTGAAATCGGGGGGGATGATTTTCTCATTCGTTTTACTTTGGAACGCCTCCTTTCCGAGGATCTGGTGCGCCGCATCCGTAGTAGCGTGAAGGGTTTTTTTCTCTATCGCCGGGAGCTTGAGCAGGCTTCGGTTCGCACAATGCTTAGAGCTTCAATTGGTATGCTTGTGGCGGGTGTTCTGCTCCTTGGCCTATCGCTCTGGCTGCCTGGCAGGTTTGACTTTACGGGCGATGTGGGTGCTTTCCCCGGCGGGATTCTGGTTGAGGGGATCACCATTGCTGCCTGGGTGGCCATCTGGGAGTCGCTCGTCAGATTTCTTCTCACCTGGCCTCCGCAGATCCGCCGGATCCGTCTCTATGGAAGGATTGCTGCCGCAACGGTTCTTGTGAGGCATTATGAGGGTGGTGGGCAGGAGAAAAAAGTCCTATATTAAATATTGATTATGACTGCGCGGCTTCTGGCCGTGCTCTGCACCATGATGTTTCCCGTGCCTTGGCCATGAGTGGCTCTGGCTGATTCCGATGACCATAAATTTTGTTTCTGTGCGTATGAACCATCTGCTGTTATCTGCTTTCCTCTTGATTTTTCTGGCGTTGCCTCTCAATGCAGGCGCGGTTGCTCCTCAAGGAAGTGCCGCCAATACTGCACTCATCACTCTTCTCAATACCCCCGGCATCAAGGGTGCCATTCACCCCAAAGTTCTCCGCAAGGCGCTTGAGGGCTATTATGCACTGCTGGAGCAGGGTAGGCTTGCCAGGGAGGGGATTCTGACGGTCATCGACTTCAACCGCCCTTCTGTTGACCGCCGGATATTTGTTCTTGACATTGAACAGGGACGACTGCTTCATTCGGGTCTGGTTGCCCATGGCATGGGCAGTGGTGAGGGGATGGCCGAGCGCTTTTCCAATATTCCCGGTTCCCATCAGAGCAGCCTCGGGTTCTTTTCGACAGGGGCGACCTACCAGGGAGCTCACGGGTATTCTCTTCGCCTTGAAGGGCTGGAGCCCGGCCTCAATGACAATGCTGCCATGAGAAGCATTGTTATCCACGGGGCGAAGTATGTATCGGACGACTTTATCAGAAAGCATGGCAGGCTAGGCCGGAGCCACGGATGTCCGGCACTTTCGTTCAGCAGTTTTCAGCAGGTGATTGATCTCATCAAGGGGGGAAGCTGTCTGTTCATCTATCAGGATGCTCTTGATGGTAATCAGGTCTCATAATCCGCTTTCATGGTTTTCTTTCTTCTCTTTTTCCTGGCGTTCAGCCCTGCGGCTCCCCGCGGGGAGGAGCCGTCGACGACCCTTGTCAAAGAGGATTCTGTCGCTGCTTTCATTCAGAGCCGCTTTGCCTGTCTTCTTGGTCTGGACAGTGATTCCGGACGCAAAGAGCGGCGCGCTGCAACCAGGCAGCTTGCCCTGTGGTATGCGGCACGGGGATACCGTCCGGTATGGACCAGTCAGCCTCTTCGTGTTGAGCTTCTCTCTGCGGTGAACAGTGCTGCTGATGAGGGTCTGCTTCCTGCTGACTACCATCGTGCTGATATAGAGCAGTATCTGCAGCATCCGCCCATCGGCATAGGGGATCAGGCTCGTTGTGATATTCTGTTGACCGATGCGATGCTTTCTCTGGCCACCCATCTCCGTTACGGGAAGGTTGATCCTGAGCGGCTTGATCCAAACTGGAATCTGACGGACCCGAAACGCCTTGCTGAGATGCAGTTTCAGCTGCAGAATGCATTGGCATCAGGCAGCATCCAGACAGCCCTGCAGGAGATGCGGCCGAGATATTTTAAGTATGGGCTACTCAGAGAGGCTCTTGCCCGTTACCGCCAAATAGAGCAGGCTGGAGGGTGGCCTGTGGTACCGGGCGGGCAGGCAATCAGGCCGGCAGAGAGTGACCCCCGTGTTCCTCTTATTCGCAGGCGCCTCAGTGTGACCGGTGATTTCGCGGGGAGGAGTGAGGAATCCTCAATGGTTCTCGATAGCGAGCTTTCAGCAGCGATCCGGAATTTTCAAATGCGCCACGCTCTTTCGGCGGACGGTGTGGTTGGCCGTGCCACGCTTGCAGCCATGAATGTGACTGCCAGTGAACGGGTGCAGCAGCTCAGGGTCAATCTTGAGCGGTACAGGTGGTTTGTCGGAAAGCTTGAGCCGACCTTCGTTCTGGTCAATATTGCCGGTTTCAGCCTCCAGTATGTGCATGAGGGTTCGTTGCGCTGGGGCACGCGGGTGATTGTAGGCAAACCCTATCGCAAAACTCCGGTGTTCAAGGCAGACATACACTCTGTTCTCTTTAACCCCCGATGGGTTGTTCCTCCTACCATTCTTGCCGAAGATGCACTTCCTGCAATCCGGAAAGATCCGGGATATCTCAGTCGCAAACAGCTGCAGGTTATCGACAGCAAGGGGCGTGTCATCGACCCTTCTTCAGTCAGGTGGAGCGCTATGGGCGCATCCGCTTTCCCCTACCGACTGCAGCAGAGGGCTGGAGATTATGGCGCTTTGGGGCGGATCAAGTTTGTAATGCCGAACCGCCATATCGTCTATCTCCATGATACGCCGACGAAAGATCTTTTCGAGAAAAGCAGCAGAACCTTCAGTTCGGGGTGCATCCGTGTTGAAAATCCGGCACGCCTCGCCGAACTGTTACTTGACGACAGTCTGAAATGGAACGGGGCAGCTATCAGGTTGGCCATCGGGACGGAGAAGACTCGCGCTGTACCTCTTCGGCGGCGGGTTCCTGTATTTATTCTCTATCTCACAGCTGTTGCAGAACGAGAGCGGATTTTCTTTCTTGAGGATGTTTATCATCGTGACGCGGCTGTGCTGAAGGCCCTGAATACGCCTACCCAAACCCTGACAATGGAGAGCTGCGGCTTTTGACGCTATGGCATTTCAAGTTGAAATTACTGTGGAAAAGAAGTTTTCGACCGCTGCTTCCGTGGAGCGGGTGTACACGCTGCTTGCAGATGTGCCGCGCTCGGCATCTCATTTTCCCAAGGTGGAAAAGTTCGTCGATCTCGGTGGTAACGCATACCGCTGGGAGATGGAGAAAATTGGTATTGGCGGCCATACGCTCCATGAAACCGTGTATGCCTGCCTCTATACTGCTGACCCCAAAACCCATGCCATTTCCTGGACTCCGGTTGCAGGTGTGGGTAACGGACTTGTGGAGGGGGGATGGAGCATGGCCCTGAAGGGGGAGGAGACCGTCGTCACTCTTCATACCAAAGGGATTCTGACTGTCGACCTCCCCTCATTTCTTCAGTTTCTCCTCTCTCCTCTCGTTGTCATGGAGTTCAATCTCATGATTGAGCAGTACCTGCAGAATCTCGCCGCCACCCTCAACGCAGAGTGAGGGTGGTCAGGGCCGGGCACTGATTCTCACTGGAGGTTCGGCGCGAGCCATTTTTCAGCTTCGGCACTGCTCATCCCTTTGCGGCGTGCATAGTCTTCTGTCTGCTCACCGGTTATTTTTCCAACAACGAAGTAACGCGATTCGGGGCGGGAGAAGTAGAACCCGCTGACTGAGGCTGCCGGGTTCATGGCGAAGGTTTCAGTCAGGGTAATGCCGGTATTTGCTTCGGCATTGAGCAGATTAAAGAGAGTGGCTTTTTCCGTGTGGTCGGGGCAGGCGGGATAGCCCGGTGCCGGGCGGATGCCTTGGTATTTTTCTTTGAGAAGTTCCTCTGTTCCGAGTATTTCATCCGGTGCGTAACCCCAGAGTTCACGGCGCACTTTTTCATGAAGCATTTCGGCGAAGGCTTCGGCGAGACGGTCGGCGAGTGCCTGCGTTACGATGCGGTGGTAGTCGTCGTGCTCTTTTTGGAATGCATCAAGCAGATTCTGGATGCGGAGCCCTGTGGTGAGGGCGAATCCTCCGATATAGTCGTTGACGCCACTCTCTTTGGGGGCGATGAAGTCGCTGAGGGCGAGGTTCGGCTTGCCATTCGGCTGCTGTTTCTGCTGGCGGAGGGTGTGGAAGGTACAGAGGGGGGTGGCGCGGTTTTCGTCACTGTAAACCTCAATGTCGTCTCTTGTGCTGTTGGCCGGAAACAGACCAGCCACCCCTCTAATGCCCAGAAGCTGTTCGTTGTCGATCCGGTTGAGAAGGGCTTCAGCATCATTGAAGAGCGTTCGGGCTTCTGCGCCTACTTTCGGGTCGTCAAAAATATCGGGGTAGCGGCCGTGCATCTCCCATGTAAGGAAAAAAGGAGTCCAGTCAATGTAAGGACGCAGTGCCCGGACGGTGACGCCATCAAGCACAGTGATTCCCGGGTTTCTGGGCGCCGCTACGGGAGTGTGGTTCCAGTCAATGGTCAGGCGGTTCGCCCTGGCTTCTTCAAGCGTAAGAAGTGTTGCTGCGGCTCCTCTTTCTTCATGATTTTTCCGCATCTCGGCCTGTTCGGCTTTGAGCTCTGCCCTGTAGGCTGAACTCTTTTCGGGGTTCAGGAGGTTGCCGGCAATCGGCACGCTTCGCGACGCGTCAAGCACCTGGACAACAGGGCCGGAATAGACCGGGGCAATTTTTACAGCGGTGTGGATTTTTGAGGTTGTGGCTCCTCCGATGAGTAGCGGAATTTTCATTCCGAGCCGTTCCATTTCTCTGGCAACATGTACCATTTCGTCAAGCGACGGGGTGATGAGGCCGCTGAGACCAAGAATGTCAGGCTTTTCGCGTTCAACTGCCTCAAGAATTTTTTCGCAGGGCATCATGACTCCGATGTCCACCACCTCATAGTTGTTGCAGGAGAGGACGACGGAAACAATGTTTTTGCCGATGTCGTGCACATCACCTTTGACTGTGGCGAGAAGGATTTTTGCTGCTGCACTGGTGTCTTTCTGCCGGGCTTTTTCCTCTTCAATGAAGGGGATAAGCCATGCAACGGAGCGTTTCATGACACGGGCACTCTTGACCACCTGAGGCAGGAACATCTTGCCCTCGGCGAAGAGGTCGCCAATGGTGTTCATGCCGTTCATGAGCGGTCCTTCAATGACCTGCAGGGGACTCGGATAATTTTTGCGCGCCTCTTCAGTGTCTTCGTCAATGTACTCCACAATACCTTTGATGAGAGCATGCTGCAAGCGCTCCTCAACGGGAAGCGAGCGCCACTCGGCAGCTTTCGCCTCCATTTTTTCGCCCCCTTCACGGATGGTTTCCGCAAAGCTGACGAGCCGTTCAGTGGCATCGGGACGACGGTTCAGGAGAACATCTTCAACACGAACAAGAAGTTCGGGCTCTATGTCCTCATAGATGGCGAGCTGGCCCGCGTTGACAATGCCCATGTCGAGCCCGGCGCTGATTGCGTGGTAGAGAAAGGCCGCGTGCATGGCCTCCCTGACGGGTTCGTTGCCGCGGAAGGAGAAGGAGACATTGCTGATGCCTCCGGAGACCTTAGAGTGGAGGAGGTTCTCTTTGATCCAGCGGACGGATTCTATGAAGTCCACTGCATAGCTGTCGTGCTCTTCAATGCCGGTTGCAACGGTCAGCACATTGGGATCGAAGATGATGTCTTCGGGGGGGAAGCCGACCTCCCGGGTGAGGATACGGTAGGCTCGTCCGCAGATCTCTTTACGGCGTTCCAGGCTGTCGGCCTGGCCATCTTCGTCGAAAGCCATGACGACGGCAGCCGCTCCGTATTCAAGGATTTTCGCTGCCCGCTGCCGGAAGGGCTCTTCTCCCTCCTTGAGGCTGATGGAGTTGACGATGCTTTTGCCCTGAACGCATTGAAGCCCTTTTTCAATGACCGACCATTTTGAGCTGTCGATCATGACCGGTACGCGTGATATTTCGGGTTCAGAGGCGATCAGGTTGAGAAATTCCTGCATTACCTGCTCGCTGTCGAGCATCCCTTCATCAACATTGACATCAATCACCTGTGCCCCGTTTTCCACCTGCTGGCGGGCAATGGAGAGCGCTTCGTCGTAGTTGCCTTCTTTGATGAGTCGTGCGAATTTTTTCGATCCGGTCACATTGGTCCGTTCACCCACATTGATGAACCCCGTCGTTCTGTTGACGATAAGTGGCTCAAGTCCGGAGAGCTGGAGTTCATGCTTTTTTTCGGGGCGGGGGCGGGGTGAAATGGCGCTGACTGCTTCGGCAATTGCCTTTATGTGGTCGGGGGTGGTGCCGCAGCAGCCGCCGACAATATTAACAAATCCGGACCGGGCGAAATCAGCAATCTGCCGGGCCATGTACTCTGGGGAGTCGTCGTACTCGCCGAACTCGTTCGGGAGTCCGGCGTTGGGGTAAACACTCACAAAGCTTTCTGCAACCGTTGAAACCGCCTCAATAAACGGGCGCATCTGTTTGGAGCCAAGGGCGCAGTTCAGTCCGACTGAAAGCAGGTCGGGCATGTGGGCTATTGATATCCAGAAGGCTTCGGTTGTCTGGCCTGAAAGCGTCCGTCCGCTTGCATCCACCACGGTTCCTGAAACCATGACGGGAATGCGGTGACCGCTGCGGTTGAAGAATTCCTCAATGGCGAAAAGTGCGGCTTTGCAGTTCAGGGTGTCGAAAACGGTTTCAACAAGCAGTAAGTCAACCCCTTCCTCCATGAGCCCTTCAAGCTGCACTGTGTAGTTGTCGACCACTTCCTGAAAGCTGACCGCCCGGTACCCCGGTCTGTTGACATCGGGCGAGAGCGAGAGGGTTTTGTTCGTCGGGCCTATGGCACCGGCTACAAAACGGGGTTTGTCGGGGTTTTTGGCAGTGTAGTCGTCGGCGGCTTTGCGTGCCAGTTTTGCTGCTTCTCGATTCAGTTCCCTGACGAGAGATTCTGCACCGTAGTCCCCCTGTGAAATAGGGTTGGCGTTGAATGTGTTTGTTTCAATAATGTCGGATCCCGCCTCAAGAAAGTCGCAGTGTATGGCGTAGATGACTTCTGGCTGGGTGAGCACCAGTAGGTCGTTATTGCCCAAAAGTGGGTGGCTGTGTTCTTTGAACCGCTCGCCACGGTAATCATCCTCCTTGAATTTGTGGCGCTGGATCATGGTGCCCATGGCACCGTCAAGAACAAGAATACGCTGCTGGAGAAGCTCTGGGAGTGTTGCCTTCATGGGTTGGTCGTGGTCCGGTGTTGATAAAAAGGAATATACGGATTAGAGGGCAATTCCCTTCCGCGTATGGAGGTGAAGGTTGTTCAAGTGTTATCGGGGAGAATGGTTGACAAGCCAGGAGCGGATGGCCGTGACCCCTTCGCCTGAAATTTGGTGCGCTACCGGATATTCATGGTAGGTGAGGTCGTTTGTGTGTTGCTCAAGCCAGAGTTTGGCCTCCCTTCCTTTTTCGATCGGGAGGATGTCGTCGTATATGCCATGGAGGACGAGGAATGGTATTGTTTTGAGGAGTTCCGGGGAGGCGATTGCCGGCATGGCCGATTCGGGGAGCTGGCCTGAGAGGGCTATGACTCCGTGCAGCAGGTCGGGCCGGGTGAGGGCTGTCATGTAGCTCATGATGGCGCCCTGGCTGAAGCCCAGGAGAAAGACTTTCCCTTCGGGAGGGCGGAACGAGAAAATCACCTCTTCAAGATAGGTGACGCACTTTTTGAGGGCCTCTTTGACTGCATCTGGATCGACACTGATGCCTGTTGGGGTGAAGCCGATGGGAAACCATCCGTACATTTCATGATCGAGCTGCAGGGGGGCGCGGGGGCTGGTGTAGCTGCATTCGGGCAGGAGCTCGGGAGCCAGCTGGATGAGGTCTTTTTCATTGCTGCCGTAGCCGTGGAGCATGACGATGAGGTGGCTTTCCCCATTTCCAGGGGGGCGTAGTTCAAGTGAAGTGAGGCTTCGCTGTTGTCTTTCAAGCATAATTTTTTCTGTCAGTGGGTTGTTTCCGTGATGAAGCCCCCTCCGAGCACTTCGTCATCGTCATAGATGACAGCGGCCTGTCCTGCGGTGAGGGCGCTTTTGGGCGAGTGGAAGGAAATTGTGGCGCGGCCCTCTTCAAGAGGAGTGACGAGGCAGGGTGTCTGGGTGTCGCGGTAGCGGATTCTGGCTGTCGCCTCAAAGGATTTTGTGGGCGGATCAATTCCAATCCAGTTCATGCCGGATGCAGTCAGCTCCCGGCTAAGCAGATCGGTTTTTTTCCCGGTATGAATGCGGTTGTGTACAGGGTCAATGTTGGTGACATAGATCGGTTCACCTGTTGAGGCTCCAAGCCCTCGGCGTTGCCCTATGGTGTAGAATGGATAGCCCCTGTGGCGGCCAATCACTTTTCCGGATGCATCAATCAGCTCTCCCCCGCAAACCCTGTTGGCAAGGCCGGGGATTGCCTGTTCAAGATAGCGGCAGTAATCGTCGCCGGGAACAAAGCAGATCTCCTGACTCTCTTTCTTTTCGGCTGCGGGGACTCCGTATGAACGGGCGAGTTCACGGACTTCGGTTTTTCTGAGAGGGCCGAGCGGAAGAATGGTTTTTGAAAGTTCCTCCTGCTGGAGCATCCAGAGAAAATAGCTCTGGTCTTTTTTTTCGTCCCTCCCTTTATGCAATCGGTAGCGGCCGTCAAGAAATGAAGCTGATGCATAGTGCCCGGTGGCGACAAGGTCGGCATTGAGCATATCGGCGGCTTCAAGCAGCCCTGCCCATTTGATTTTTTTGTTGCAGACGATGCAGGGGTTCGGAGTTCTTGCCGCAAGATATTCTTCCTGAAAATAGCCGATGACATTCTCTCGGAACCTCATGCTGAGGTTGAGGGTGTAGACGGGGATACGGAACTCTTCCCGGTTGCTGATGATGAGGGGGGAGGGTTGCAGTGTGGGGTTGCTTTCGGGTGAGTCGAGCACCCTGATGTTCAGCCCTATCACACGGTATCCTTCACTCACAAGCATGCAGGCGGCGACGGCGGAGTCGACGCCGCCGGAAATGCCTACCAGAACGGTTGTCTCTTGTTTCATCGGTTTCAGCTGAGTTTGTACCCGGGGCCGCCTCCCCCTTCAGGGGGCGTCCATGTAATGACCCCGTAGGGATCTGCGCTTTCACAGGTTTTGCAGTGCAGGCAGTTTGATGCGTTGATCTTTAGAGCCGGCACCGGCTCCAGCGTCAGTTCATAGACTCCGGCCGGGCAGAAGTGTTGGCAGGGGTTCCCATACTCCGTCTGGCACCTGTCAAGGCATACCGTGGCAATGTTCTCCGGGCTGATGCGAAGATGGCAGGGCTGATTCTCCTCATGCATGGTGCCGGAGCGGTAGAGCGTGTCGGATTTACTGAAAGTGGTTTTGCCGTCGGGGAGGTGCTTTTCTTTTGCTTTCAGGAGAGCTTTGAGATCTTTTCGGGCTCTCTGGGACGGCTGCTGAACGCTGTTTCCTGATGTGGCTACGGCAGTAATTCCCGGCAGGGCGAGTGTGAGGCCGGTCTGGAGAAGGCCGTGATAGAGCCCTTTTGTAAAGGCTTTGCGGTAGTTGCCTGAAGCGTGGAGCTCTTCATACGCCCATGAGTTTCTGAACCGTTCCTGGTAGCTGTTCAGCTGGTCGGCGGAAAAGTTGTCATGAATGAGGGCTTCGAGAATGGTTTCGGCTGCCAGAACGCCTGATTTCATGGCGAGGTGTATTCCTTTAAGGCGCTGCATGTTGAGCATTCCGGCGGATTCGCCGGTGAGGAGAAAGCCGGGGCCGCTGATGCGCCCCATTGCTTCAAAGCCGTTCGAGGTAATGGTTTTTGTTCCGGCTTCCACCATGCTGCCCCCTTTAAGGATTGTGGCAATGAAGGGGTGCTGTTTGAAGAGCTGAAGGTTGAGGTGGGGGTCGGCAACAGGGGCTTCGGGCTCAACAGTAGTGACGAAGCCGATGGACAGTTCAGTTTCGGAGAGGGCGTAAAGCCAGCCGCCACCATAGCGGTTGGAGGGGAGAGGGTAGCCGAATGCATGGTGCGTCTGGCCGGCCGGCACTTTTCCTTCAGGGATCCGCCAGACCTCTTTGACACCGGTCTCATAGTTTCGCCGCATTCCCTCTCCGAGCAACCCGAACTCTTTCTGGAGCCGGGTTCCGAGTGATCCTCCCGCACCTTCGCCAATGATGGCGATACGGGTTTTCAAAAACATGCCCGGCTGGTGGTCAGGTTTTGGCTGGCCGTTCCGGTCAACTCCTTTTTCATCGGTCAGTATGCCTTCAAGCCGTCCGTTTTCAGCTACAATGCCTGTTGCTGCGGTTTCAGGGAAGAATTCGATGCCCTCTTCTTCTGCTTTTTTTGCCATCCATTCCCCTATGGCGCTAAGGCTGCAGATGGTGCTGCCGCTGTTGCTGAATGCTGCCGGCACTGCGGGAAAGGCGAGATGACGGGTTCTGGTGAGATACCAGAGGTGCTCGTCCTTGACCGGTATTCCTGCGGGGAATCCTTCACTCTGCCATTCGGGAAGGAATTCAGGGAGCACCCTGGTCTCAAGCAGGGCTCCTGATAGAAGGTGTGCCCCGGCATAGCGCCCCTTGTCAATGATTGCGATGGATGGTTCCAACGGCTTCGGGGAGCTCTCGTTATGTTTTTTCAGCAACCGGCTGAGATGGATGGCCGAGGCGAGGTTTGCGGGACCTGCGCCGACAAAGAGAATGTCGAATTCAAGTGATTCGCGTTCCTGATGCACGGGCAGTAGGTGTTGAATGGTGACGGAGGCGTTGCTGTTTCAGAGCAGAATGCCGGAGAGAAGCAGCGATGCCACGCTGAAATAGATGACGATGCCGGTCACATCGACCAGCGTTGCCACGAATGGCGCGGAAGATGTTGCCGGATCGAGGCCCCAATGTTTCAGGAGCAGGGGCAGCATTGAGCCCGCAAGGGTGCCAAAGAGGACAATGCCAACCAGTGAAATACCGACCGTTATGCCGATGAAAATCCATTGTATGGTCAGCTGACCGAAAATCATGGCCCAGAGCACCACCCTGAGAACGCCGATGATGCCGAGCAGTCCTCCGAGCGCAAAGCCGGAAATGATTTCGCGCCGCATAACATTCCACCAGTCTCTGATGGAGATTTCTCCCAGTGCAAGAGAGCGGATGATAAGGGTTGCTGCCTGTGAGCCTGAGTTTCCTCCGCTTGAAATGATCAGGGGAATGAAGGTTGCCAGAACAATTGCCTTTGCCAGCTCATCCTGAAAAAATGCCATGGCCGAGGCGGTCAGCATTTCGCCGATGAAGAGCACCACAAGCCAGACGGCGCGTTTTTTGATGAGCTGTGGTATGGGAAGGTCAATGTAAGGCTCTTCAAAAGCTTCGACACCACCGAATTTCTGAATGTCTTCGGTTTCCTCTTCTTCGGCAACATCGAGCATGTCATCAACCGTCACCAGCCCTATGAGATAGCCGTTGGAATCGACCACTGGCAGAGCAACGGTGTCGTATCGTTTGAAGGCTTCCAGGGCGTCGGTCTGGTCCTGTGTGGCTGTGAGGGTGATGATTTTGTCTTCGGAAACAATGTCGCGGACTTTGCTGTCGGGAGATGAGAGCAGGAGCTCTCTTGCCATCAGCTCCCCTTTGAGCTTGCCGTGGTCGTCGACAACATAAATGACATTGAGGGTTTCGCTTTCATGGCCATAGGTGCGAATGTATTCAAGAACCTGATTGATGTTCCAGTCTTTCTTGACGCTGAGATAGTCTGGCGACATCAGCCTGCCAACGCTGTCTTCGGCGTAGGCGAGCAGGGTTTTGGCAATCTTGAACTCTTTGAAGGAGAGCAGTTTCAGCAGCTCCTGAGCAACCGTTCCAGGAAGTTCCTCAAGCAGCGCGGTCCGGTCATCGGCCGACATGCTGTTGAGAATGTGTGAGACATCTTTCTGGGTGAGCGCCGTCAGAAGGTTTTCCTGGGCGTCAAGATCAAGGTATTCGAATGTTTCTGTGGCAACATCCTTGGGGAGGAGCCGGAACAGGATTGCCTGTTCGTTTTCCGGCAGGTCGCTGATGAGCTCTGCGAGGTCAACCGGCAGCCAGTCGTTGAATATTCTCTGCAACGCGCTGAAGTTGCGGCGTTCGATCAGTTCCCTTATTTCGGGGAGGAGCGGGGTACCGATCATGACAGGAATCATTTAGGGTGTTTGTTGCCTTGTCACATGTTCCCTAAAAAAGGGCTTTTTTTGGCAACTTTGCAATAGTGGTCCGCTCTTTTCCCTACCCTCAGGAAGGTCGGCCTTGAGAAAGATGGGGGGAACCGATGACAAACTTTCTCCACTGAAGTTCCTTTCCCCGTGAAATGCCGATGCGGGAGCTGGTGCCGATGTGGGTTTCGGGGATTGGGGGGGCATTTTCAAGAGAGAATTCCACGCCGAACAGGTCACTGCCGCTATGGCTGCGGTTGATGTCAAGCGCCTGGGCAATTTTTGCGGGTCCGCTCATGAGGTTTGAAGCAGAAGCCGATCTCCGCTGCTGTTCCATGAACCAGATCCCTTCCAGTGGCTCCATTGCCCTGAGAAGGACTGCTCCGGCGGTTTCTCTGGGTTCGCTGACAATGTTGACCAGGTGGTGGCAGCCGTATGTGAAGTAAACATAGAGCGTGCCGGGAGCTTCAAACATGGGCCGGTTTCTGTCTGTTTTTCCCCGCCATGCATGGCTTGCTTCGTCACCCTCTCCAAGGTAGGCTTCGGTTTCCACAATACGCCCTTTCAGGACTCTGTTTCCGGGCAGGATACGGACGAATGTTTTCCCGAGCAGGGCAGTGGCAAGCTGCAGTGTAGGAATGTCAAAAAATTGTTTTTCAAGCCGCTCCACGAGTGCGCGAATAGAGTTTGTAATCGTTTTGTGTATATAGTATAATGTATCAAGTCACAGCACAACTTCAACTTCTGTAAATTCCTCCCAGTTCCTTCATGGGCCGAGTCATTGCGATTGCAAATCAGAAGGGCGGAGTCGGAAAAACGACGACCGCTGTCAATATAGCCGCCTCGCTGTCAGTATCAGAGTTCAGGACCCTGCTTATTGACATTGATCCGCAGGCCAATGCCACTTCCGGTTTCGGCATAGAGGTGACTGAAGAGATCGACAATACTTTTTATCAGGTAATGGTGAAAGGGGGCGATCTTCAGACTGCCATTATCCCCTCTTCTCTTGAGTATCTTGATGTGCTGCCATCAAATGTCAACCTTGTGGGCATGGAGGTTGAGCTGGTGAATATGCATGAGCGTGAATTCGTGATGCAGAAGGCGCTGAAGGGGGCCCGGGAAAAGTACGATTACATCATTATCGACTGCCCTCCCTCTCTGGGACTGATTACCCTCAACTCCCTGACGGCGGCTGATTCCGTTCTGATTCCGGTGCAGGCTGAATATTATGCGCTTGAAGGGCTGGGCAAACTGCTCAACACCATCAGCATTGTGCGCAAGCATCTGAACCCGAATCTGGAAATAGAGGGAGTGCTGGTGACCATGTTTGATTCCCGCCTCCGTCTTGCAACGCAGGTTGATGAAGAGGTTCGTAAGTTTTTTAAAGACAAGGTCTACCGGACCCATATCCGGAGGAATGTCCGGCTTTCCGAGGCGCCGAGCCATGGCAAGCCTGCGCTGCTGTATGATGCGCAGAGTATTGGCTCGAAAGATTACCTTGATCTGGTTCGTGAGATTTTCGAAAGGGATGGGAATATCAAAAAATTTAAAGTCCGGCAGCCATAGCTGCGGGTGCGCTGGAGCAGGGATATATGGCTAAAAATGCATTGGGCAAAGGACTGAAAGCCCTGATTCCGGACGAAGGGTATTCCTCTTCATCCAAAGAGACTGCCGATACTTCGCTTGTTGAAGGCGCAATCGGGAGTCTTGCGGTTGAGTCCATCCATGCAAACCCGTTTCAGCCGAGAAGGGAGTTTGATGAAACTGCTCTTGATGAGCTGATGAACTCCATTCTTGAGAACGGTGTGATTCAGCCGGTGACGGTGACCCGGGATGGTGAGGGGTATCAGCTCATCAGCGGTGAGCGCCGTCTTCGTGCGGCCCGCAAGGCCGGGTTCAAGTTCATTCCGGCATATGTGATTGCGGCCCAGCAGGATCAGGGAAAGCTGGAGATGGCTCTGATTGAGAATATCCAGAGAGAGGATCTGAATGCTATCGAGGTTGCTCTGGCTCTGAAAAGCCTTACCACCAAGTGCCGCATGACGCAGGATGAAATTGCCCAGAAGGTGGGGAAGAACCGTTCAACAGTCAGTAATTTTCTCCGTCTTCTTAAGCTTCCCATGCAGATTCAGGAGAGTATTCGACAGAACGAGATATCGTCCGGACATGCCCGCGCGCTCATCAACCTTCCCGGCGAGCAGCAGCAGGTGAAGGTGTGGCGTCAGATTCTTTCCCGCCAGCTTTCAGTCCGACAGACAGAAACCCTTGTGAACAGCCTCTTTAGGGACAAGCCTCTGCCGGCGTCAAAGAACAGCCCTGAGCGGGCACCGCATATTGCGCAGCTGGAGTCGCTCCTGCGCAACAAGCTGGCAACAAAAGTTCGTATTCTGGAGAAAAAAGCAGGGAAAGGAGAAATCCATATCCAGTATTTTTCCGAGGACGATCTGGACAGGATTCTTGAAATTATGGGTGACGAGTGAGCCCTGTTCGGGGCGCTGGAGTTACCCGAAAAAGAAAGAAGTAAAAAGAGTATGAAGTTTACCCTTGTAGGCAACGGCAGAATGGGCCATGAGGTTGCCGCCATCATAGAGTCATCTCCCCTTCACAGTATTGCGGCTGTACTTGATGTTGACGCCCTGATTACTCCTGAGGTGTTCCGGGGCAGTGACGCAATCATTGATTTTACGGTTCGTGATGCCTTTCTCCAGAACCTTGACGCCATGCTTGCTTCAGGGGTGCCTGTTGTTACCGGTACAACCGGATGGGACGGGCTTCTTGAGGAAGTTGCTGCGAAAGTTTCAGCGGCTGGTGCCTCACTTCTTTATTCTGCCAATTTTTCTCTCGGGGTCAATGTTTTTCTGCGTACGCTTCGCGAGGCGGCACGGCTGATTGCTCCCTTTGCTCAGTTCGACATTGCCATTGAAGAGCATCATCACACCGGCAAGGCTGATTTTCCCAGTGGTACGGCACTCGCTGCTGCCAATGTTATTCTGTCGGCCAATAGCCGCAAGCAGCGCATTGTTCGGGAACTGCCTGAGGCGGGACGGCTTGAGTCTGAGGATCTTCAGGTTGCGTCAGTCCGGCTGGGCAGCGTGTTTGGTAAACATTCGGCATTTATTGACTCGGCGGCTGATGAAATTGTCCTTTCCCATACCGCTAAAAGCCGTTCGGGGTTTGCTTCGGGTGCGGTTGAGGCCGCAGTATGGCTTGCCGGCCGGCACATGAAGCTGCCGGGGATGTACAGCATGGACGACTTTTTGAATGAACTTCTGGCCTGACCTGTTATGGACTCCCGCGAAAAATTAAGCACTGTTCTGATCGGTGCGGTAATTGTTCTTGTGACGACAACCGTGCCCTACCTGACCATGCTCAATGTGTTCCTGTTCTCGGGAATCTTTCTTGCCGGTTTTGCTGCACTTACCCTCAGCATCATGCGGTACCAGATCCGTCTCTCATACAATGAGGCATTTGTGCTTGGTTTTTTTGCGGGTGTTCTGGGCGGCATTCTCTCAGAAGGGGCGGCATGGCTTTTAATGGAGTATGCAGGCTTCAGGCCGGGCACTGAAAGCCTTGCTCTTGTTATTGGGTGGGTGCTTGAGATGGCTCGCGACAAACCTGAGCTTCAGACTCAGGTGCAGGCGCTGCTTGAGGCCGAAAAACTTGCCCTTGCCCCGCTCTCCCTTTCGTGGCGTGATATTCTTGCCAGCATGCTGTTTTCAGCAGCGTTTTATGCACCCATTGCCGGTTTTGGTGGAATGCTTGCCGTGTTTCGTCTCAAGCGGAAAGCCCGTCGCTGACCCCTCCTGTCCGGTACTCTCTGGCCACTTTCTGGTACCATTTCCTGTCAACTTTTTCTGAACCCGGAAGGGTGGCCCATTGGCATACCCTGCAGAGCAGTACAGGTGTTTTCAGGGTCCCTACCTGCCGGCGAACCTGCTCCTTGATGCTTTTTTCATCAGGCAGTCCCGGTGTGGCCGATCGGATGAAGGCGGCCGGCCGCTCACCATATTCGCTGTCGGGGACTGGTACCACCAGTGCTTCAAGAATGCCATCTACCTGAAGGAGCGCCCGCTCAATCTCTTCGGGATGGATGTTTTCGCCCCCTGTAATGAACATGCTGTCTTTGCGCCCCATCACCCGAAGACTCCCATCGTCGGCAATGGTGCCGATATCGCCAGTGTGGAACCATCCTTCACTGTCTGTTGCGGGAAGTAGTGTCCCGTTGTGCACGAAACCCGAAAAGAGGCAGTTCCCGCGGACCAGAAGCTCCCCGTCCGTGTCGGTTTCAGCCTCCCGTCCGGCAAGCAGCATGAGTGGCGGGACGCCGGGCGCTGTGAGGGGCGAGGGGGTGGTTGCTATCTGTGAGCCCATTTCCGTGGAGCCATAACTCAGATAAACGGGGAGATGGCGTCTGGCAGCCTCCTCGATCAGGCTCTCTCTGGCCGGTGCGCCGCCGAGCAGGATTGCTCTGAGCCGCTGTAGCGGAATGGCTGCCTCATCCATGGAAAGCAGCCGGTAGAGCTGCGTGGGGACAAGGGAGAGGTGGGTGAGGGGGAAGCGGGTGAGGGAGCTTTGAATCGAGGCTCCCGGGCTGTCAATTGCTATTGCTCCACCGGAAATAAGTGAGCGGAAGAGAATTGCGCAGCCGCCGATATGGAAGAGCGGCAGAGAGAGTAGCCAGAGGCAGCCGGGGCCGAAGGGGATGTTTGCGTTTGCTCCCTGTGCGTTGGCAATGTGGCTGCTGGCGCTGTGCATCACGGCCTTCGCACTTCCCGTGCTGGCCGAGGTGTGGATGATGGTTGCCGGGCTGAGGAGACCGTTGTCCGGCGGCGTCATCCTCGCCGGGCTTGTTCTGGCAGCGGAAACGAGGGAGGTACATTTTTCGGCATTGAGAAGGATGTCGGCACAAAGCGCATCCTTCATGCGCTTGAGGGTCGTCTCCGGCAGGCGGTGGTTCAGGGGAGCGGCAACCATGCCTGCCTTGAGAAGCGCATAGATGCAGAGGACCATCTCCACTGTGTTTGGCGAGACGATTGCTGCCACTGATCCATCCCTCTGTCCCTGCTGCTGCAGTTGGGTAGCAATGCTTCCTGCCAGTGTGCTGCATTCGGCAAAAGAGATTGTGGCGTCGGGGGTTATGAGTGCCGGTGCGGTGCCGAATCGTTCTGCGGCTGCCGTTACAGGGTCCATACCGAAGCGAGGGTGAGGTTCCTGAGGTTGACGCGCTGGGTTTCGGAGTAGAGCAACTCTGAATTGAGCTCGGCGTTCGGAGCCTCAATGGGAGAGTGAAGCAGGTTGTCCTGCAGGTAGCGGCCGGTGTCGAGACCGCATGCAACTGGTTTCTCAGCGGTTGCCGCTGCCATTCGGGCATAAAATCCGATGCTGATGCCGCTTTCAAAGGCGGAGCTGAAAACGGTCTCCAGGCGGTTTTCGGCTGCATGCCGGGCCAGGTTCAGCACGGCGGCAATGCCGCCCAGACAGTTTGGTTTGAGAACCAGAGCCCTGAGCGCCCTGCTGGGTATGGTATGGAGAAGTGCCGGGTTTTGCCAGAGGGTTTCGTCAAGAGCTGAACGGACGCCTGTTCTGGCATAGAACTCGCCGATGTCGCGCGGTTGCTGCAGTGGCTCTTCAATATAGCTGACGCTTCCTCCGGGAATGGCATTGGCAAAGCGTATGGCGTCGTCCAGCGCCATCGATTGGTTGGCGTCAATGCGGAGCGTGATACGGTTTCCGTACTTCCCGTGGAGTCGGGTTGTGCTCTCTACCGCGTCTGCCATCAGCTCCGGGGTTACCTTGAGTTTGAAGGTCCTGTAGCCGCGTTCGATATACTGTTCTGCGCGCTGGATGACGCTCGTCGGTGTGCCGAAGAGCAGAGCATTGAGAGGTACGGGAGGAAGCGGATGTGCTCCGGAAGGGGAAAATGGACAGATCCCGCTGACGAGAGCCTCAAGGTTCAGCACTGCCATTTCAAGGCCGAGGCGGACGGAAGGAAAGAGCCCTTCGGTTACCAGTGTTTTATGGTGTCCTCCCTGCATGGCCAGAGTTTCAACAAGCTGCAGCTCAGCCGCTTCAAGGCTCTCTCTGTGCAGACCCGGCAGGGGGGCAATTTCGCCGTATGCCCTGTGTTCTCCGCTTTCACTCTGAAGCGCAAGCACAAGCCCCTCTCTCTGGCTCATCCTGTGTCCTTTGACCGTTATAGGCTCCTGAAAAGGGACGCTGTAATGGTAAATATATGCGAATGATGCGCTCACGGCCGTTTCGGGAATCTGCCAAAATCGGGCTTTCTTTTTTCAACAAATGCATTTTTCCCCTCCTGGGCCTCTTCGCACATGTAGTAGAGCATGGTGGCGTTGCCTGCAAGCTCCTGCAGCCCGGCCTGACCGTCGCAGTCGGCATTGAGGGCTGACTTGAGGCAGCGGATTGCCATCGGTGAATTCGCCAGGATTTCCCGGCACCACTGAACCGTTTCCTCTTCAAGTTTTTCAAGCGGCACGACGGTATTGACAAGCCCCATGTCAAGGGCTTCCTTTGCGTTGTACTGGCGGCAGAGATACCATATTTCCCGGGCCTTTTTCTGACCCACAAGGCGCGCCATGTAGCTTGCTCCCCAGCCACCGTCAAATGAGCCGACTTTCGGGCCGGTCTGGCCGAAAATGGCATTCTCGGCTGCTATGGTGAGGTCGCAGAGCATGTGCAGGACATGGCCGCCGCCGATTGCGTATCCCGCAACCATTGCGATGACCGGTTTGGGACATGTGCGGATATCACGCTGAAAGTCGAGCACATTGAGCCGGTTGACACCTTTGCCGTCGGCATAGCCGGCGTATCCGCGTATTTTCTGGTCTCCGCCTGAACAGAATGCCATCTCTCCCGCCCCGGTCAGGATGACAACTCCGATTGTTTCGTCGTTTCGGGCGTCGGAAAGAGCCGCTATCATCTGTTCCACGGTCTGGGGACGGAATGCGTTGCGAACTTCAGGTCGGTTGATGGTGATTTTTGCGATTCCTTCGGCTTTGTGGTAGAGAATATCGCTGTACTCGCCGAAGGCTGTCCACTCTGCTGTGCTCATGATGCTTCTTCTTGGGTGTTGAAAAAATCCTTGAGACGGTCGAGAAACCGTTTCTGTTGTTCTGTGTGGAGGGTATGACCGCAGCCCGGGAAGATTTCAAGGCTGGAGTATGATGATAAAGTAACCATTTGACGGGCAATCTCCACGAATTTGAGGTCTTTTTCGCCCGTCATGAAGAGCATTGGCGGATGGTTTGCTGCCAGTTCGTGATGCAGCGGGGGCTGGCTGCCGGTGCCGAGCAGGCGGAGCGCCATTGCCAGGTTGCGGGGGGAACCCTGTTTGCGGTTTGCCTCCACTTCTTTAAAGAGCGGATGGCTTTTGAGGGTGGAGAACAGGGGTTGACTGTACCAGAATGCAATGAAGGCGTCAAAGTTTTTTTCAATCTTTCGTGCAATTCCCTCGTCGCTTTTTCTCCGTAGAGCCCGTTCCTCTTCAGTCTGGAGACCGGGTGAAGAGGAAATGATGACTGCTTTCAGGAAAAGTTCCGGATGGCGGAGTGCGAGAGCCAGTCCGATTCGTCCCCCCATTGAATAACCTACCAGAAAGGCGGGAGAGGTGAGGATACTTTGGAGTTCTCTGGCCAGCGCATCGACGGTATGGATGAAATACCCTTCCCAATAATGATTTGGGATGAGGGTTTCGGGAAAGGCGGCCTCCCCGTGGCCCGGCAGGTCGACAAGGATGCAGCGGTACTTTCGGGAGAGCTCCCTGGCAAATGGCAGCCAGTCGCTACCAGAGCCGAGAAAGCCGTGGAGGAAGACGATAGCAGGGAGCCCTGCATCTCCGATTGCAGTGAAACGGAGGGGAACCAGGGGTTGGCTTACAGAATGCATGGGCTTACGGGTTCGAGAGGGACTTGCGAGGATGGCGACAGAGGATGCGCTCAGCGCATCGGCCCGACTGCGTGTGCGGCCTGCTTTTGCCATGGTCGGGGGGCATTCTGGACAACTATGGGGTCGAACACCCTGTAGTTGCAGTCTACATGCAGGTCGGCCAGAGATTTCAGGGAGCGGACATGCAGATGCTCCCGTTCAAGCACATTCCAGCGGTACCCGTCGGTTGGCTCCTTGCAGCGCAGCATCTGGCTGAGCTTGGTGTCGTGGTAGGTGAGATTGATGAACACCTTCACATCCACATTTTGTGTGCGGATGGCGTAGAGGCCGTCGATGATGAGTATCTGTATTTTGCTGAAATCAGTGTACAGCTGATCAACTTCTTCGGTGATAATGTCTATGCAGGGGACTGAAACGCTCCGGCTGCAACGGAAATCTTCAATGTGCTGGTGGAGAAGGTCCCAGTCATACTCTTCAACGCCCACTGATTCGTAGTTGCTGCTGATACGGTGTTCACGGCGATCCAGCGGATGGATGCGGTAGTAGTTGTCGGTATGGAGGATTTTGACGCGTATTCCGCTCTGCTTGAGCAGTAGCGCAAGAGAGTGCGAGAGTTCCGATTTTCCGGCGCCCGATTCTCCCGATATTGCTGCTACGAATTTACTGCTGGAGTTTTCTGCTTCCTGTTTTCTCAGGTCGTGCAGAATTCTTTCAAGAATTGCTCCGGCTGCTGACTTATGCTGATCATTGATCAGCAGGACATCTCCCAACATGGCTTTCAGCTTCAGTGTTGCCAGTGCTTGCCTCTTGCATTCGCCCCATCGCTTTGAATAAAAGGTAACGCTTTTCGTTCGGAATTGCACAAGAGAAATTTCTTCGGGTTCTCAGGGTGTACCGAATGCTTTTCTGGCAAGAACACCGAGGCGCTCTTGCAGGGAGCGGTGCAGATGCACATTTTCGGAACGGGAACAGACAACCTCAATGATGGAGCTCCGCTGGCTGTTCATTGCTGAAAGGAGAGATTCTCTGAACTCGCTGTTTGTGTGGGGGGCGGTGTAGTCCAACCCGAACATTGCAGCGGCCGGGCGGCCACTGAAATTCTGTGGTGTTGCAAAATTCGGCTCAAAAATGTCTGTGCATTCCGAGACAGGGAGAAAGGAGAATATTCCTCCCCCGTTGTTGTTGAGCAGGATAATCTGAACGGGAACCCTCATTGAGCCAATGAGCGAAAGGGCGTTCAGGTCGTGAAGAAAGGCAAGGTCGCCAATCATGAGGCATAGCGGCTGCCCGTGGCCTTCGGCAAATCCGGCGGCGGTAGAGATGATTCCGTCTATTCCGCTGGCTCCACGGTTTATTCCGGTGATGACGGGAGTTTCTCCTCTGGTTGATGCGTATGAGTCCATTGCCCGAACGGGCATGCTGTTTGAAAGAAAAAGCAGGTGGTCGGGTGGCAGGAGTTCTGAGACAATCCGTGCGGCTCCTATTTCGCTGACCGGCAGGTCGGGTGCCGTTAGGCTGTCAAGCTCACCGGTGGCTCCGGCAAAGAACCCTTTCGCTGCCGTCATGACAGAGGCGGTTCCTTTTCTGCACCCCCGGAGTGCGTTGGCGGTGAGACGGAGTGAGGCCTCTATGCTGAGGGTGGCGGAGTGGCTTGGTGAGTATCGATCAGGATGATTTCTGATGACAGAGCTGTGCTCAGGCTGCCATTTTCTGAGGGCATCGGCTGGATGACGGGAGATGAGTCCCCCTCCGAAATGGAGAACAAGGTCAGGGCGGAAAGCGTTCTGGAACTCCGGACTGGCAAAGGCCTGCTGCCAGGGGAGAGTTGAGCTGCTGAGCCGGAGGCCTGAAGCTATATCGGCGTAGAGCGGTACCTGCAGGTCAAGAGCCAGTTCCTCTATGGCGAGACTGTCGGTTTCCTCTGCAATGTTGCCGGCAATAATCAGTGGTTGGCGGGCATTGCCTGTCAATTCCCGAAGAGTTCTCAGGGCTTCAGCGTCGGGGTGCTTTTCTGGTTGTGCTGCAACCGTTGATGGCCGGCGGCTGATTTGCCATTCCTTAAGGGGTTCGAGCCAGGGGTCCGGGGTTGAGCATGATTCGGGTGCAAAGGGTTCCCTGAAGGGCTGGTTCAGATGGACGGGCCCCGCGGGGGAGCTGAGAGATTTTGCGACTCCGTGGGCTACGGTGGAGAGTAGGGACTCTAGCGGGACTGAGGTTGAGGGTTCAGGCAGTTCCATTTGCCAGCGGGTAAAGGTGCTGAAAATACCGTTCTGGCGGATGGTTTGGTTGGCGCCGCACTCCAGTAGTTCAAAGGGCCTGTCGGCCGAGAGAATCAGCATGGGAACGCGGTCGCTTGATGCCTCAACAACGGCTGGAAGATAGTTCGCTACAGCAGTGCCGGAGGTGCAGACAAGGATGGCCGGAAAACCGGTTGCTTTTGCGTGGCCGAGCGCATAAAACCCTGCCGAGCGTTCATCGGGAAACATTTTCCAGGCAGCTTCCGGGTTGCGGGCAATGGCGGCAGTGAGCGGGGTGGAACGGGAGCCGGGTGAGATGCAGAAGAAGGAGGCTCCCTGCCGGACCAGCTCTTCCACCATGACGCTGCTCCACAGTGTGGTGAGCTGAGGGTTGTTCATGCTTTTGGGCGGGTTAATGACATAAGGTCGCCGATTTTCTGCTCTACCTCATCCCATTCGGCTGCCGGGTCAGAGCCTTTGACCAGCCCGGCTCCGGAGTACAGATAAGCTGTTTGCCCGTTGACAAGTGCCGAGCGGATGCCGACACAGAACTCTGCCGAATTGGAGCTGACCCAGCCAGCCGGTGCTGCATACCAGCCCCGGCTGAAAGTTTCGAGATCGGGGATGCGCCGCATCGCTTCCTTTTTTGGAACCCCTCCTACGGCGGGTGTTGGGTGCATCAGCGAGAGCACAGCCGGTTCGTTGCTGAATTCCTCTTTAAGTTCCGCCCTGCAGAGGTTGTAAAGGTGCGCCAGGCGGTTCAGCTGCAGGACGCGCACTCCCTCTTCCATGTCAACCGAGCTGCATGCCGGCTGCAGCTCATCATAAATCATGTCCCGAACAAACCGGTGTTCCCGGATATCTTTTTCCGAGCTCAAGAGAGCATCTCTTGCATAGTTGTCTTCCTGGGCTGCATTCGTTTTGGAGTGGGTGCCGGCAAGGGCTTCTGTCACAAGGCTTTGGCCGTTGCGGCGATAGAGCCGTTCGGGGGTAAAACTGAAAAAAGCCTGTCCCCGGGAGGGTTCGAAATAGAATCTGTATGTTGCGTTGTCGGGATAGGGGTAGTTCTGCAGGAAGAGGAGCGGGGAGAACGCTTCAGTGAATTCAAGCACTGTCTGGCGTGCCAGCATTATTTTTTCCATGCTTCCAGATGCAAATGCCTCAAGAGCCTTCTCGCATGCATGTATCCAGCCATCCCTTGTGGGGTTGTGGGTGACTGAGAGCAGGGAGGGGATCTCATCGTCCGATTTATCGGGAGCGGCCTGCAGCTGGTTGAGAGCCTCCGTGGCCCGGTGGACGGCGGCTTCTGCTCCGTCAGCCGCCGTGGTCCAGAGGTGACAGGTGAGGGTATGCAAGGAACCCTCTCTGGAAAGCTGAAGGAGAGGGAGCGTGAAGGAGAGAGGCGGGAACGCTTCCCACGCGGGGTCTCCGGTTTCGGTGCTGTTGAAGCGAAACCCTCCAAAATACCGGGCATCGGGGCTTTTGCCGGTCATGGCACTGCCGAGCCTTTTGAAATTTTCCTCGTTGCTTTCAGCTCCTTCATGGGTTATGGTGTCGGCAGCTCCAATGGCGGCCGTCATGTAGTCCCGTTCACGGTTCATCCAGAATATTCTGGGGAAAAGACTCTGGGCACTGAGCCACTTGAGGGGATCGATGGCCGGTATGGTCTGACGGAATACAGCAAGAGTTCCACTCTTCTCACCGGAGGCGTCAATGGTTCCGGGGGCGTACTCGAGTATCGAGGCTTTGAGTGCCCGAATCGCCTGTTCTATGGGAAGAGGGTCTGGTGAAGGGATGATGATGTGGTGCTGCTCATGCATAAGGGCAACTCTCTTGACCTGTCGGGCAAAGTTTCATAGGTTGTGCTCAATCAGCCTGTTTTCCCCCTTGCAGATGGTTTTGCAGAGAGACGGCAAGATAATTGTTTTTATCAAGAAGCCAGTTATAAATCTGGCGGGCTTCATCCATCCGTCCGGTATTGACGAAGCATACTGCGAGGTTGTAATGCGCTTCAGTAAAGGAGTGGCTGTTGTCAATGGCTGCACTGTATGCATCCGCTGCTTTGGAGTACTCTTTCATCTGCATCAGCGCATTGCCAAGGTCATAGAGCCTCAGAGAGTCTTTGGGTGAGCGCGCAAGATGGCGGCTGAACCAGTCGCGCGCCTGGGGGTAGTCCTGCCGATTGAAGTACACTGCTCCCAGAGAGTGGTAGGCGGCATCGAGTTCGGGGTCGAGAGCGAGGGCGTTTTTATAGGTTTCTTCCGCTTCATCGTACCGGCTCTGTTGTGCATAGGCATTGCCAAGACGCAACATGGCCGCCGTGTCTTCCGGATTTTTCCATACCTCCTGCTGCAATTCGGATATGTTGTTGTTTTTCGGGTTGCATGCGCCAAGCATGAGAACTCCCGCAAGGCAGAGTATCGATAGAATTGCTTTGGAATATGAGGCGTATCGGTTGTTCGGGTGCGTCATCTGGTGGCGGGTCAGGTCAATCGTTTGTGCTAAGCTTTCATAGGTCGGTGGAATAAAATATAAACACTTACCACCGTATCTGCCAATCTTCCCTTTTTCCTTCCCTTTGCGGGGCAGGAAATATTTCCTGATGGTATGCCAACTGCGTATTTTATCTTTATCAAGGGTATTCTCAACGAGTGGCTGAGGGTTTGGATGAAGGGGAAGACAATAAGATCAACGGGAAAGGGGTGAGCCAATGGCAGTTGAAAAATCGGAACGGTTGGCGGTGCTGATTGATGCCGACAATACACAGCCCTCAATAATTGAGGGGCTTCTGGCTGAAATTGCCAAGTACGGGACCTCCAATGTGAAACGGATATACGGTGACTGGACTTCCACTGCGCTGAAGGGGTGGAAGGAGGTTCTTCTGGAGTTTTCCATACAGCCGATTCAGCAGTTTGGCTACACCAGAGGTAAAAATGCCACTGATAGCGCCATGATAATTGATGCCATGGATTTGCTGTATACTGGTCGTTTCAACGGGTTCTGCATTGTATCGAGTGACAGTGATTTTACGAAGCTTGCAGTGAGAATACGGGAGTCGGGACTTATTGTGTATGGATTCGGAGAGCAAAAGACGCCGGCCCCTTTTGTGTCGGCCTGCGACAAGTTTATCTACACCGAGGTTTTGCGTGAGAAGATCAATGAGAATGAAACCATAAAGCGGAAGTCATCTGCTGAACTCAAGCAGGATACCCGTCTGGTGCGTCTGTTGAGAAACGCTGTAGACGCATCTTCCGATGAGAGCGGATGGGCCCATCTGGCTGCTACGGGAAGTAACATTGCCAAGCAGTCTTCTGAGTTTGACCCCCGCAATTACGGGTACGGGAAGCTTGCTGAACTGATTTCAGCAACAAAGCTGTTTGACATTGATGAACGCATTCAGGGAGAGGGGCAGTCAAAGGCGATATACCTTCGTGACAGGCGAAAAAAAACATGAGATATTGATGAAAATAAAAAAGGCCCCTCACAAGGGACCTTTTTCTGCGGAGCTGACGGGGCTCGAACCCGCGACCTCCTGCGTGACAGGCAGGCGCTCTAACCAGACTGAGCTACAGCTCCGTTAAAGAGTGATTAATGTAGGCAGCTCCACCGTAAAATCCAAAAAGAATTTTCATCCGGTAAAACCCCTTGGGCTTCTGTTTTTATTTGCGTCTCTTCTTCTCTATTTTGACACATTGCCCCGAAAAACGCCCTGAACTTTTCTTCATATAAAGCCCGATACTTATGACGACTGCCAATGCCGGAAACTCACTGACTGTGACTGACAACAGGACCGGGAAAACCTATGAAGTACCCGTTCGGAACGGTGCATTCAAAACGATGGATTTCCGCCAGATCAAGGTGTCGGATGATGATTTCGGTCTGCTCGGGTATGATCCCGGTTTTCTGAACACCGCATCTTGCAAAAGCAATATTACTTTTATTGATGGCGATCGGGGGATCCTCCGCTATCGCGGATACCCCATTGAGCAACTTGCCGAGCACAGCACTTTTCTTGAGACGGCCTATCTGCTCATAAAGGGGGAACTGCCTGACCGGGAGCGGCTTGCCCAGTGGACATACAACATCCGTCATCATACCATGACCCACTCCAATCTGGTGAAGTTTATGGACGGGTTCCGTTATGATGCGCACCCCATGGGCATTCTTGTTGGAACGGTGGGTGCGCTTTCCACTTTTTATCCCGATGCCAAGGATATTGGCAATGTCGATTCCCGTAAGCTGCAGATTCGCCGGCTGATCGGTAAAATCCCGACGCTGGCGGCCATGAGTTTCCGTCACAGTATGGGCTTTCCCTATGTTCAGCCTGACAATGACCTGAGCTTCTCGGGCAACTTCCTCTCCATGATGTTCCGGATGACCGAGCTTCGCTATACGCCGAACCCGGTTCTGGAGCGGGCGCTTGATGTGCTGTTCATCCTTCATGCCGATCATGAGCAGAACTGTTCAACCAATGCCGTACGCGCTGTGGGCAGTTCGGGTGTTGACCCCTATACGGCAGTTGCTGCCGGTTGTGCGGCGCTGTACGGGCCCAAGCACGGAGGAGCCAACGAGGCGGTCATCCGCATGCTTATGGAGATAGGTTCTGTTGATAGGGTTCCGGAGTTCATCAAGTCAGTCAAAGCCGGTTCAGGTCGTCTTATGGGATTCGGTCACCGGGTCTATAAAAACTATGACCCAAGGGCGAAAATTATCAAGAAAATTGCTTTCGAAGTATTTGAGGAAACAGGGCGAAGCCCTCTGCTTGATATTGCTCTTGAGCTTGAGAGGATAGCTCTTGAGGATGATTACTTCATTTCAAGGAAGCTGTATCCGAATGTTGACTTTTATTCCGGTCTGATTTATCAGGCAATGGGATTTCCGATGGACATGTTCCCTGTTCTTTTTGCCATCGGACGGATTCCTGGGTGGCTGTCGCAGTGGAGCGAGCATGTGAAGGACGGTGACCAGAAAATTGCCAGACCGCGTCAGATTTATCTTGGTGAGGGGGAGCGCGACTGGGTGGCGGTGGACTCACGGCCGAGAAACCGTGTGGAAGAGCAGCTGCATGATACCTGCAGGCTCTGATTTTTTATTCAAATCAATGATTGTGACGATATGTCTGTTACTATAGATGATGTAACCTATATAGCCGAACTGGCCCGCCTCCGTTTCAGTGAGGAAGAGGCGCTGAAGATGACCGACGAACTCAACACGATTCTGCATTATGTTGATACCCTCAACGAGGTTGATACCGAGGGGGTTCTTCCTTTGAGCAACATTCATGACCAGAAGAATGTGCTTCGTGCGGATGAAGAGCATGAGTCTATTACCAACGCAGCCGCGCTCAGCAATGCTCCCGACAGTCAGGATCGTTTTTTCCGGGTTCCGAAGGTTCTTGGCTGAGAAGAGTGTGGTTACCGTTCGTGAAAAGAAAGGGAATGCTCTCTTTTCGGTAAGGGTGCAGCCCCGGGCCTCCAAAACCGCTGTTTCCGGCCCCTATGCGGGTGGGCTGAAAATAACCCTGAAAGCTGCGCCTGTAGATGACGCAGCCAATAGAGAGTGCTGCCGTCTGTTTGCCGGCATGTTCGGAATTGCAGACGGCCGCGTGCATGTTGTTTCTGGCCGCAGTTCGCGGAGCAAGTCGGTGATGCTTGATGGCATAAGTTCCCGCGAGGCAGAGGAGGCGTTTGACAGATTTGGCTTGTGATGACAATCATTTTTTCTGAAAGGCTTTCATGAAGGCAGTCATTCTTATTCCTGCGCGGCTTGAGTCAAGCCGTCTTGAGCGGAAAATGCTTGCTGATCTTGAGGGCGAGCCTCTCATTGTTCGTACCTGGCGTCAGGCGATGCGTTCCACACTTGCCGAAAGGGTTGTTGTGGCTACAGACAGCCGGGATATAGCCTCAGTGCTTGAAGAGAGGGGTGCCGAAGTGGTGATGACCTCTCCCTCTGCAAGCTGTGGTACGGAGCGGATTGCCGAGGCGGCACAGAGCATTGAGGGGGATGTGTTCGTGAACCTGCAGGGTGATGAACCCCTCATCAGTCCCGATACCATCGATCTTGTCCTGAGCCCGTTCTTTGCTGCCGACCCTCCGGACTGTTCCACGCTTGTTTTCGCTCTTGGTCCCGAGGATCGGGCGCAGATTGAGGATCCGCATGTGGTCAAGGCGGTGCTCGACAGGAACGGCAATGCGCTCTATTTCTCCCGCAGTCCGGTTCCCTTTATGCGTAACCATTCCCCCTCTCTCGTCTTCTATCGCCATGTGGGGATGTATGCGTTTGGAGGGGATGTTCTCCAGAGGTTTGCAGCACTGCCGGCATCGATGCTGGAGGAGGCCGAGTCGCTTGAGCAGCTTCGCCTGCTGGAGAACGGGTTCAGCATCCGCTGCGTGCAAACTACCGTCGATCAGCCCGGCGTCAATACCGCAGAAGATCTTGAGATGGTTCGAGCCATTCTCAGGAAGGAGTCCCGCTCCTGATTTCAGCGGGCAGCGCACCATCGCCAAAGAGCAGTTCGACCTGTTCTTCAGGATGCAGGTTTTTTGCCGAGGTGACTATTTTCCCCTCCCTTCTGACCATCGTATATCCCCGTTCAAGAGTTTTCCTGTAGTCAAGAAGCGCCAGATGCCTGGTGGCTGCTTCAAGGCGCAGACTGGTCTCTCTCTGTTTGCCTTCGAGGGTTCGCGCTATTCTCTCAACCGTGCTGTCAAGCTCTTCAGAGAATTGCTGCATCAGGAGCATAGGGCGATTGAATGCGTAGCTGTTGCAGATTGACTCGATTTCCCGCTCAGCCCCATCGAGTTTTGCTTTGAGCAGGCTCTCCCGTGTGGCGCCCAGAGATGTAATGTGGCGGAGCAGTTCAAGGCTGTCGGGAACGGCGAGTTCTGCTGCAATTGATGGGGTTCCAGCTCTCAGGTCGGCCACCATGTCGGCAATGGTGAAGTCGGTTTCATGGCCGACGGCGCTGATGATGGGTATCTGGGAGTTGAAAATGGCTTCAGCTACCCCCTCATCGTTGAATGCCTGCAGGTCTTCAAGTGAGCCTCCGCCACGGGCCACAATGATGACATCGGGCCGGTTAGGGCCGCTCTTTTGAGCATTGAACCAGCTGATAGCGCTGATGACCGAGTCAACGGCATCCCTTCCTTGAACTTTTGCCGGGTAGAGAAGAATAGTGGCGGGAGGAAATCTTCGCTGCAGTACTTTGCCCATGTCTTCAATGACGGCGCCCGTTGGAGAAGTGACCAGGCCGATGGTCCGGGGGATTTTCGGGATCGGTTTTTTCCATTCGTCGCTGAACCATCCTGCTGCCGCCAGTTTCTGAAGGAGTTTTGCAAACGCCTGCTGCAGAGCGCCCTCCCCCTCCTCAGTGATGGAGGTGCAGATGAGCTGGTAGCGTCCCGATGGGGGGTAGACCTCTATTCTTCCTTCGGCGATCACATTCATTCCATCCGCAGGTCTGCAGGTCAGCCGGGATGCAGTATGTTTCCATATGACAGCCGGGATTTGCGCCCCTTCATCCTTCAGGGTCATGTAGATGTGGCCTGAGGTGTGATGCTTGAAATTTGAAATCTCTCCCTTGACCTGAATGCTGGGGAAAGAGAGTTCAAGTTCCTGTTTTATGTGCCGCGTCAGTTCGCTGACCGAGAGTATTGATGCCGCCATGGTAGGGACAATGAAGAGTGTTGCTGCAAAGGGATGCTTTCACTAAATAAGAAAAAATCTGTCGCTCTCCCATCCTTTGCCTGACAACGGATTGTTCAGAAGTGTTATATTTGTCCCCATGATAGACCATAGTATTATAAGAGAGTTGGCGGAAGTACTGGAGACGGATGCCTCGGGGGCCTCACATTTCCTCAAGGGGTTTGCTGGCGCAATGAGTCGTGAGTTGCTTCTTCATCGAAGGCTCAGCGTCAAGGGCCTTGGGCTTTTTACCTCTGCTTATGCGCCTCCTGAGAGGAACCGGAGCGAAGAGGGGTGGTATTACACTCCTCCGGCTCAAAGCGTTATCTGGAAAGCCCGTTCTGGAGACGACGATACGCTCCGTCTTGCACTGGAGGGAATGCGTCTTGAGGTCGGAGAAGGGGCGCGGGTTGCCGGAGCGCTCAACCAGATATTTTCTCGTGCCAGAAAGAAACGGCTTGAACTTCATCTCGCCGGTTTTGGAACCTTCAGGCCTGTCGGGAAAGGGTACGGGTTCATGGCGGATGAGGGTCTTCTCTCTATTCTCAACAGTGACTATGAAGGTTTGAGTCGTGTTGCTTCGGCTCCTCTTGGCTCTTCCCCTATTCTCAAAATTGTTTCTGCTTCTGCTGTTATTGTAATCCTTTCGGCCATAGCCCTGACCTTTATTTTCCGGAGCAGCACGCCGGTTCCTGTCCCGGAGCTGCCTCCTGCACCTCCCATCCCGGTTGCGGTTGACAGCCTGGTTGCCCCGGTGCCCGCTCTTCCTGATCCGGCAGATCCGGTGTTTCTTGAGGTGGGCGAGTTTACGGTTGTTCTCGCTACCTATACCAGCGAAATGAAGGCTCGTCGTGAGGTGGGCCGGTTGAATTCCGCCGGGGTTCAGGCGGCACTCTGGCCTGCGTATTCAAATGGGGTGAAGTACTGGCGCATCAGGACAGGGCAGTTTGCCAGCAGAAGCGGGGCACAGCTGGCAATAAGGGCGTTGGGGGAGAATGTTGTTCCGGTCCCTTATATTCAGGAGGTAAAAAAACGGGTTCTGAAGAATGGAAAAAAAAGCATGTAACGCACTGCATCCGCAGTCCATGTGTCCCGCCTTCGGGGGGCTGCGCGTACTGACGCGTATTGACGGTGTCCAGGTATGTCTTGTGGCTGATCAGGGTTGCCTCTACGGGCTCACCTTTGTCTCGCATTTTTATGCAGCTCGAAAGTCCATAGTTTCTCCTGAGCTGATGAATGTGCAGATTTCAGGGGGCAGCATGATTGATGATCTTCGCCGTACCATAGAGGAGATTGCCTCTGATCCTTCCGTCCGTTTTATTCCCGTTGTCAGCACCTGTGTGGCTGAAACGGCAGGCATTGCCGAAGAGCTGCTTCCCAGAAAGGCAGGCAATGCGGATGTTCTGCTTGTGCGGCTTCCTGCATTTCAGATCCGGACCCATCCGGAGGCCAAGGATGTTGCCGTGGCAACGCTGCTGAGGCGGTTTGGGGCCTTGACTGAGCCTCGCAAACCCAAGTCGCTGGTTGTTCTGGGAGAGATTTTTCCGCTTGATGCCATGACCATTGGCACCATTTTGCAGAAAATAGGCGTTCAGTCGGTGGTCACGCTTCCGGGGACGGCGGTTGAGGACTATGAAGAGGCTGGCCGTGTTGAGGCCTGTGCAGTGCTGCACCCTTTTTATGGCAAAACGGTTGATCTGCTTCGGGAGCATGGGGTGAAGATTGTTGGCGGCAACCCTATCGGAGCCAATGCTACGGCAGAGTGGATTCGTGATATCGGGGCAGCGCTTGATCTTGACAGCGCAGCTGTTGAGGCGGTAGCTGTTGAGGAGTCGGAGAAGGTTCGCGAGGTGATGGGACGGTTCGGGGGGCTCAGTGGCAGCGTGATTGTTGCCGGCTATGAGGGTAATGAACTGCCTGTTGTCCGTCTGCTGCTTGAGGCGGGTCTTGAAGTGCCCTATGCTTCCACTTCAATTGCCCGGACTGCGCTGGGCGAGGACGACCACCGTGTGCTCAGTATGCTGGGTACGGAAATCCGCTACAGGAAATATCTTGAGGATGATATGGAGGCAGTTGTGCGCCTGAA
>JABMPC010000087.1 GCA_013203905.1 Chlorobium sp.
GGGCGTGTCATTGATACCCCGGGCATCCGGGAGTTCAGTCTGTCGGGCATCAGCCGGGAGAATCTCCGGTTTTATTTCAGTGAATTTCTTCCCTTTATGCCGGAGTGCGCCTTCTCCTCATGCTCCCATACCGTTGAGCCCGGTTGTGCCGTCCGGGACGCTGTGGAGAGCGGTCTTATCCAGCCATCCCGTTACGAGAGCTATCTGCTGCTCCTTGAGTCACTCGAAGAGGATGATTGAGATGGTCTTTTGAGACTGCAATGAAGAGTTGGGTTTTTTCAAACGGATGAAATCCCCTACTTTACAGTTTTACCGACTACCTGTTTCTTCTTGAAATTCCCTTCTACCTATGATTACTACCATCAACCCATCGACAGAAGAGCCTCTGGCAAGCTATCCTGCCATGAACCAGGAAGAACTTGGGGAGGTTATTGCCCTTGCTGACAGCCATTATCATACCTGGCGCAAAACGGATGCACTATACCGTCGGGAATGCATGCAGCGCCTCTCGGCGCTGCTCACCGAGGAGGCTGACAGGCATGCTGAACTGATAAGCCTTGAAATGGGCAAGCCGCTTTCGCAGGCTGTGGCGGAGGTAAAGAAATCTGCCTGGGTATGCGACTATTACGCCCTTCACGCCGAGCAGTTTCTGCAGCCTGAAGAGACTGAGGTGGACGGGATGCAGGGACTGGTGAAATTTGAGCCAATGGGGCTGGTTCTTGGCGTCATGCCGTGGAACTTTCCCTTTTGGCAGGTGTTCCGTTTTGCCGTTCCTGCAATCATGGCCGGCAATGGCGTTCTGCTCAAGCACGCCCCCAATGTGACAGGATCATCCATAGCCATGGAGAGCCTGCTGCGGAGGGCTGGATTTCCTGAACATCTTTACCGGGCAGTTCATATTGATCTTGACGATGTTGACCGGCTGACAGGATTCATCATTGACCATCCATCGGTCTGTGCCGTATCGGTAACCGGGAGTACGGAAGCGGGCCGTGCTGTTGCCACAAAAGCGGGGCGTGCATTGAAGCGCAGCGTGCTGGAACTTGGCGGCAGCGATCCCTACATCGTACTTGACGATGCCGACATTGACTCGGCGGTGAACCACTGCGCTGCATCCCGCCTTCTGAACAGCGGACAGAGCTGCATTGCAGCCAAGCGGTTCATTGTTCACAGCGCAGTTGTTGATGAATTTGAAACACTGCTCCTCAAACGCATGCAGGGTGCTCTCATGGGCGACCCGTTTGAAGCGGGAGTGGAGGTGGGGCCGATTGCCCGAGAAGATTTGCGCCTGCAGCTGCATGATCAGGTTGTGCGCAGTGTTCGGGGCGGAGCCCGGCTGCTCACAGGCGGAACGATTCCGGAACGGAAAGGATATTTTTATCCACCGACCCTGCTTGCCGGAGTGAAACGCGGCATGGCTTCATACAGCGAAGAGTTGTTCGGGCCGGTTGCCACACTGATTGAGGCGCAGGACGATGATGAGGCGGTCCGCATTGCCAATGATACCCCTTTCGGACTCGGTTCAGCAGTCTTTTCCTCCAGCCGTGAGCGCGCGCTGTCCATTGCAGACAGGCTTGATGCGGGAAGCTGTTTCATCAACGGAATGGTCAAGTCTGACCCCAGGCTGCCATTCGGCGGGGTAAAGCAATCTGGTTATGGGCGTGAACTTGCCCGCTATGGCATACGCGAGTTTGTCAACATCAAAAGCCTTTGCATTGCCTGACTTCTCCCCTCCCGTGTCATTCTCTCTGCCTGCATGGCGGGAGAGGAGAGACGCTCAAGGCTGTTACATGGTGACTGCCAGGTCGGACAGATAGGTCTTGATTGACTGATGTTTCCCGAGACCGAGTTTTTTATGCATGCGGTAGCGGATGCTCTCCATTCCTCTTGTTGAAATACCGACGGAACGGGCGATTTCGCGCGTGTCGTAGTTCAGTTTGACAAGCAGGCTGATGCGAAGCTCCCGCTGGTTGAGGTTGGGATGCTTTTTCTGCAGCTTTGAGAGAAAGACTGAATCGGATTCGGTCAGCTCGATGTTGAGCCTTTTTTCAATGGTTTCCGTTTCAATAAGGCTCAGGCAGGCATCGGTCATCTGGCGTTTCTGTGTCGGGTCAATCTCCAGAGCGTAAATCTGATCGAGAAGGTTGCGCAGGGCTGTGGTTTTTTCTGCGATTGCCGTTGATACTCTTGTCAGTTCAATGTCCTGACTGGCAATGCGGGATTTGAGTTCTGCAATTTCCTTTTCGGAGTCACGACCGGCTTTTCTGTTCATTTCGGTTTGTGCATTCATTTTTATCACCATGTGTGTTATTCGCTGTTCAAGGTTGGCTGTGAGTTGATCGAGTTCGCGTTTTTTCTCTTTCTCCTTTGCCCTGAGGTCGGACTGCAGA
>JABMPC010000014.1 GCA_013203905.1 Chlorobium sp.
AATCAATGACACAGAGCTCCGCAAAGCCGTTCTTTACGGCAGCGCAATGGCCAGCTTCTGCGTCGAGAAATTTGGCACAGAAAAAATCGCCGACCTCTCCATGCTCGACATTGAAGACCGGTACGACAGCTTCCTCGAACTCTCCAGAATCGAAGCCTGAGACCACCCTCCGGCCGCATTCATCACATGAACCCGGGGGCAGCGGCTCCCGGATTCCACAGAGACCATGAACGCACTCAACGCCCTCGACTACAGCTTCATTATAGGCTACCTTCTCCTCACGCTTTTCATTGGGCTCTGGTTTTCAAAGAGAGCCAGTGAAAATGTTGGTGAATTTTTCCTTTCCGGCCGCAAACTCCCCTGGTGGATAGCGGGAACCGGAATGGTGGCCACCACCTTCGCCGCCGACACTCCCCTTGCCGTCACCGGCTTCGTTGCCAAGCATGGCATTGCCGGCAACTGGGTTTGGTGGACTTTTGTTTCAGGCGGGATGCTCACCGTATTCTTCTTCGCCCGTCTCTGGCGACGCGCTGAAATCCTCACCGACCTCGAATTCATAGAGCTCCGCTACAGCGGCAAAGCAGCCCGCTTTCTCAGAGGGTTCAAAGCACTCTACTTCGGTCTTTTCATCAACGCTATCATTATTGGATGGGTGAACCTCGCCATGTTCAAGATTATCAGCATCATGGTGCCGGAACTCAACCCTCAGCTGACCATCATAGCCCTCGTTCTTCTCACCACCTTTTACTCCGGCCTCTCAGGCCTCTGGGGCGTCTCCATCACTGACGCCGTGCAGTTTGTTATTGCCATTGTCGGGTGCGTCATCCTTGCCGTTCTGGCAATCCAGTCGCCGGCAGTTGTTGACGCAGGCGGGCTGCAGGCCGCACTTCCCCCGTGGATGTTCGACTTCTTCCCGGCAATAAACAGCACCGGCCAAAACGCCACCGGAGCCTTTGCCCTCCCCTTTGCCTCCTTTGCCGCCATGGCTTTTGTACAGTGGTGGGCATCATGGTATCCCGGATCAGAACCGGGCGGTGGCGGCTACATAGCCCAGCGGATGATGAGCGCAAAAGACGAAAAGCACTCCCTGCTCGCAACCCTCTGGTTCACAGTAGCCCACTACTGCCTCCGCCCCTGGCCCTGGATTATTGTTGCCCTTGCCAGCCTTGTCATGTTCCCTGACCTGCCCGCAGGACAGAAAGAAGACGGCTTTGTCTATGTCATGCGGGAAGTACTTCCCCCGGGCCTGAAGGGTCTCCTTATCGCAGCATTTCTTGCAGCCTACATGTCGACCCTCTCCACCCATCTCAACTGGGGAACGAGCTACCTCATCAACGACCTCTACAAACGATTCATAAAAACTGATGGCGACGCAAAACACTATGTCAGGGTATCGAAACTCACCACAGCCCTTACTGCCGCCTTTGCGCTCTACATTACCTTTTTCGTTCTCAGCACCATTACAGGCGCCTGGGAGTTCCTCATCCAGTGCGGCGCCGGCACAGGGTTCGTGCTCATCCTGCGCTGGTTCTGGTGGAGGCTCAACGCATGGAGTGAAATCACCTCTATGGTTGCACCATTCCTCGCCTACGGCTACCTGAGCCTCTTCACCGAAATAACCTTTCCCGCCTCCATCTTCATTATTGTGGCGTTCACCATCGCGGCAACACTTGCCGTCACATTCCTTACCAAGCCAACCGACCGGGTGCACCTTGAATCATTTTACCGCACTACACGCGTTGGAGGCATACTCTGGAAACCCATTGCAAAAAACCTGCCTGAAGTAGAGGGCGACACCGGCTTTCTCCGCCTTTTCCTCGACTGGGCTCTTGGCATTGTTATGGTATACTCCATCCTGTTCGGCACCGGACGCATCATCTTCGGCGACCCCATGCAGGGTTCGCTCTTCATACTGGCAGGGGCACTTGCCGGCATACTCATCTTCATGGACCTGAACCGCCGTGGATGGAGCAACCTCAACTGACAACACCACAAGCGCCATGGCCTTTCCTCCCCTCATTCTTGCCTCTCAATCGCCAAGACGCAAAGAGATTCTTACGCTCGGCGCCATCCCCTTCAGCACCTTCAGTGTAGAAACACCGGAACATATTGAGCCCGAAGAGAGCATTGAATGGAATGTCCGCCGGATAGCAGAAGAAAAAGCCAAGGCAACCACACAGAGTTTCCCGAACGAAACGAGAGGCACTGTTCTGCTCAGCGCCGACACCATTGTAGCAATAGACGGGCGCATCCTCGGCAAACCCGCAGACGCCGCTGAAGCCCACCTGATGCTCCGCCAGCTTCAGGGAAGAACCCACGAAGTACATACAGGCTTTGCGCTTCTCCAGAGCACTCGTCTCTACAGCGAATGTGCCACAACCATGGTGACCCTGAACCGTATGACAGATGAAGAGATCCTCCACTACATCCACACCGCGGCTCCGTTCGACAAAGCTGGTTCATACGGCATTCAGGACCCCGTGATGGCCTGCTTCGTCTCCTCCATTACCGGCTGCTACTACAATGTCATGGGGCTTCCCCTCTCCCGCGTATGGAGTGCGCTTCAGGAATTCAGGAGCTGACCCCCCATGCCAGCCAAGAAACAGGAACCTGCAACACTCGTCATCACCGGCCCCACCGCATCCGGCAAATCAGCGCTTGCACACAAAGTTGCACTTCAAACCGGGGCAGAAATCATCTCAGCCGACTCCCGCCAAATCTACCGTGAGCTCACCATAGGCTCCGCAAAGCCAACTCCTGAAATGCTTGGTGAAGTCCCCTACCACTTCATCAACGAAAAAAGCATTACCGAGCCCTACAGCGCCGGAGCATTCGCTGCCGAAGCACGAGAACGGATAATAAGTATCCAGAAACGCCACAAACCCGTCATTGTAGCCGGAGGCTCCACCCTCTACCTTCAGGGGCTCATTGAAGGGTTCTTTGACCTCCCTCCAGCTGACCCTCAAATTCGCCAGAAACTAAAAAACGAACTCGCCCTGCAAGGAAGCGAAGCTCTCTACAAAAAACTCCAATGCCTCGACCCCGAACGGGCTGCCACCCTCGACCACACCAAAACGCACCGCCTCATCCGCAACCTCGAAATCATTGAACTCACCGGAGGGCGCACGATAAGTCATGCTCTTATTCCCGAAATCCGATTCAACACCCTGGCGCTCAACCTCCCGCGCGAAGAGCTCTACCGGCGCATCAACCAGCGTGTTGAGAACATGATGAGCGAGGGTCTCCTTCAGGAAGCCGAAGCTCTCCGGAAACAATACCGTACCGAAATCTCAAACCGTGAACTGCCGGCACTCCTTACCGTAGGCTATCAGGAACTGTTCAACCATCTGGGAGGAAAAACCTCACTCGAAGAGGCCGTGAGCCTCATCAAACAGCACACCCGCAACTACGCAAAACGCCAGCTGACCTTCCTGCGCAACCGGATGCAATGCAACTGGATTCAGCCGCCACTAACCTCTATGCAATGCACTGAGCTCGCCAACAGTCTCTTGGCATAACAAATCGCGCTTTTTATTGGCCGCCCAAACACAACCACTTGCAGCCCCCTAATACCATTCAACAACATCACTTCAATGAGTATCCGACTTTTCTCCTTCCCTTTCATTTCCACCCTTCTGCTTGCCCTCTTCCTGTGCACCACGCCACAACAGGCAGTAGCCATTGATAAAATTATGCTTGAAAATGGCGACAGGATCTCCGGTTCAGTGGTACGGATGGAAAAAGGGGTCCTCCAGGTCCAGACTGAATATGCCGGAACACTCTTTATCGCATGGAATAAAATCAGCGAAATATCCTCTGACTCCCCCATGCGTATTCTTATGAAAGAGGGCGGTGCCGGCACAGTAATGAACATAACAGCAGAAAACAGAACTCTCATACAAGCAGTCAACCCCGACGCATGGCAGACCGGTGACGGCCATCTTTTCAAAGGGGAGGCTGCAATCTCTCTCAATATTGACCGCGGCAATACCCGACAGGAGGAGGCTGATCTGGATGTGGCCATAGAGTGGCGGCACCTCAACCATCGCATAAAATTACAGAGTGAACTGGAGTATGATACCGCAGAAAACGAAAAAACAACCGACAGGTGGTTCATTCTTGCCAAATATGACAACATCGTCTCATCGCTCCGCTACTACGGAGGGAAAGTTTCCTATAAAACAGATCGAATTGCCGATCTCAACCTTCGCCTGACGGCAGGGCCATATCTTGGCATCCAGTTTATCAACACGCCGGTAACAAAACTCAGCACCGAACTTGGTGTCGACGGAGTGCGCGAATCTTTTGACGCATTACCCGAAAACACATACCTTGCGGGATCCTGGTCGGTTGACTTCAGCCACACACTCATTGCTGATGCACTGCAGTTCTATCACCGCCAGAAAGGGCTGGCAAATGTCAACAACCTCAGCGGCGTGGTGCTTGATACCTGGACAGGACTGAAAATACCCGTACGGGGCGGGTTCAGTACCAGCGCCGAACTCAAAGCCGAATACAGCGGAGATGCAATGGCCGGCACCGACCCATGGGACCTCGCCTATCGTCTCAAATTCGGCTACCTCTGGTAAGCGGAATGGAAGCATTATCAGCGCATAAAAAAAATTCCCAATGCCTTTTTTTTTCCCTATAATTGAAGAGAGTCAATACAGTAGCAAAAGGCTCTTTCATCACACCGCCCTCAGCAGGCAAGTCCGTAATCTCTTACAGTTATTATCGTAGGAATTTACAATGAAGCATTCAGTATCGAATCGGAAGGAACTGACCATTCTGAAAATTGAAGAGGAGGTGTTTGACTTTCGTCATGGGTCCTCGTACAGAAAAACACTCGAAGACCTCATTGAGAACGGCAAC
>JABMPC010000088.1 GCA_013203905.1 Chlorobium sp.
ATCCAGTACGCGGCATCATTGCCATCCTTCTCGGCAGCCAGACGGAACCACTACATGGCCTCTTCATAATTCTGCTCCACAACCTGGCCCTTCACATACATCTCCCCGATGTTGCAGCAGGCATAACCATTTCCCTCGGCGGCGGCAAGGCGGAACAGCCTGAGCGCCTCTGGCTCATCCCGCTTCACGCCCTGGCCCTCGAGGTACATCAAGCCGAGATTGTTCTGGGCAATCGTTACGCCCTGCCCGGCGGCCAGGCGCAGCCATTTCACGGCCTCGGCATAATCCTTTGCCACGCCATTGCCTTCCCGGTATGCCCACCCGAGGTTGTTCTGCGCAACGGAGTCGCCCTGCTCGGCGGCGAGCCGGCACCAGTAGAGCGACTCATCCTTATTCCTGGCGAGCCCTTCGCCCTCATCGTACATCACGGCAAGACTGTTCTGCGCTTCCGGGACCCCCTGTTCGGCCGCACGACCGTACCACTCCACCGCCTCAAACTTGTCATGCGGCACTCCCTCCCCGTAGTCATACATCACGGCCAGCTCAAACTGTGCATAAGCATTCCCCTGCGCGGCAGCCAGCTTGAACCATTTCGCTGCCTCCCTGTCGTCCCGGAGTACGCCCCCGCCGTACCTGTATGCATGGGCAAGCAGGTACTGCGCCTCGACGATGCCCTGCTCCGCAGCAAGCCTCCGCCATTTCAGGGCCTCCGTGCTGTCCCGTCGGACACCTTTACCCTCATCGTACAGCACTGAAATGTTATGCTGTGCTGCAGCCACTTCCTGCCCGGCGGCAAGCCGGTACCATTTGGCGGCCTCGGCATAATCTACCGGAACACCTCGTCCTCGGTCGCACATCACCCCCAGATTGAACTGCGCCCGGGCATACCCCCGATCCGCCGCACGCCGGTACCATTTCATCGCCTCAGTGCCGCTCTGCGACACGCCAACCCCTTCGCTGTACCTCATTCCAAGAAGAAATTGCGCTTTTGGATTCCCTCCGTCAGCTTCTTTCTGAAGCAACGCCAGGTCCTTCTTATCGGCATCTGAAGGCGGGAATATCAGCCGCATCTTGACGGGCTGCTCACCCCCCCGGGCTGACCGCATGGGGGCAACAGCCAACACAAGCATGACTGCCAGAAAAACCAGGACTCCACCTCTTGGAATGGATCCGATTGCATCACAACGAGATCCGTACGCCTTCGCGGCAGCGACATAATCCAGCGTTGCGCCATCCCGACATATCGGGCGCACCATGTCACCCATATAAGCCATGCTTCTTCTCCAACGATTAATAAGATCCTCCGGTTTTTGAACTCACGCTATCGACCAGTCAAGATGCAGCAGGATATGATCCTCCTGTTGCTCCTCCTCAATACGTATCTGCCTATGCCGTGATACATCACCCTCAAGGTTGAGTCTCGTGATCCCCTTGAAATGACCTTCATACATACAACACCCCAGAAAGGTGAACGACTCAATCATTCCATCATGTTCATCGCAGAAGTGGGCCAAAGCCTCCGCATTGCAGGTGGCGATATCCTCGCTAAACCGAAGCGGTGCAGAAAGATGGGAGACGGCAAGGTTGCGGGCGCCCCATTTCAGTGAAGCACAGGCGATGGCATCATAGGTGACGTTGTAATAGAAATCACGATATGGCCTGCTGTAGTAGGATGAAGTGACGAACTGCCCGTAACACTTCGAACTCTGGGCCGGTGCCAGGATAACCCCTCGCAACAGGCTCCCGGATCGTTGTGAGGGTATTGCCACCAGCGTGACCCGCGGGTTCTGGAACCTGTTCCAGTCCGCAAGTTCACGGATTCTACTATTCGGAACGCGCAGATCCCGTACCAGAAAATCCAGATTGAGCCCTAAAGGAGAAAAGCCGTTTTCGGTTGACACGATGTATGCGTCAACGTTTCCCTCAGCGGCAAGCGGCTGGAGGCGGCCCGGATCAAACGTGACATCCGTATTGGTTCCGGATCTGGACTGTAGTCGTGCAATAATCATGGATGAGGATGATGCGGTTTAGATGCTAAAAACTCTGTCCAACCTCCGAGCCATCGACTTCATCATATTGGCGGCAGTATCTCAAAATCGTAGATATCGCTACCATCGTTAAATGGCAAGCGCCCATCCTGCTTCAGTTTTTTGCGAAACGGTATATGCTTGCTTACCGGAAGGCCCAGGATCTTAAACGCCTGATACAGTGAGGAAAAGTCACCAACGAACGTGCCGTTTCGGTGCACCTTGACCGCATGATGCTGCAGCCTTTTTTCGCGTACATCTTGATTTTCCCAGCTTCTCTTTACGCCCTCCGAAATATTCCGACTTTTCTGACCTTCGTTATGAGCAGTTACTCTGCCCGTATGATCAACATTTCTGCGGGTATCGGCAGGGATATCAAAAACTCTCGGCTCCGTCCTCACATCTTCACCAGTGAATTGCATTGTTGGCACGTCGGGCCACATACTGAAACCCGAAGGAGTTTCTCTCTGTAATATTTCCGCTGCCTGTATGAACGAATCAACCAGATGCTTCTTTCGACGCGCTTTTTCTGTAGGGTCTGGAGTCCAAAAAGCCTGAGCGCTGGTATGATAAGTGCCCAATGCCCGAACCCTTGCCATCTCAGGAAATCTTTTCAATAATCGTTTCCACAGATCTTTTGCCTCGCCCCCATGCAGCATCACGACACAAAGATTGGGCAGCAAGTCTATTATCCCTTTAAGCGGCAGGACTCCTGCCTCCAGTTCTGCTACTCTTGGCTTCCTGTTGATGTACCAGGGGTAAGCGTTCCAGGGAACAATGTCCCCGGCCGGTATATGAACCCCTGCAAAATAATTGCTGATCCGCTCGGCCGTTGGATCATCGTTTTCCATACAAATGAACCCGCTCCCCCCCGCTGCATCCTGTGTCATTGGCCCCGGGTCTCTCATGAGGCTCAATAAACGGGCATTGATGCCACCATACATAGGCGGAACATAGGGCACGGAACCCTTTTCGGCCTGCTTACGCAAGGTATCGACATACTGATTGATCGGTGCGATATGGTGATCATAGCGATGATCCCATTGCCTCTGCCTGAATTCCGGATTTTTCATGAGACGGGCCATCATTTCTCCTTTTTCAGATTTCAAGATTGGTCGGCAACCCATGAATGGTTACCCGAGAATGACTGATCATCAGCATTCCCGGCTCATCGGTCCGACGTGGCGTCAACTTCATTCCCCTATCCGGGATATCGCAGTAGGGCGATGGTTGCCGGTACAGCATGTTCATAATCGAGGCCTCAATACGTTCAAGCACCCTATCTTCAGTACCGACATCGGCCACAAATATTCGGAGCCGGGCGAGCATTTGCCTGGCAGCCTGCTGAAACTCCAACTTATTCGCTTCAAATAAATCCCGGTGTGTCCTCGCGTAACCCCAACCATGCCAGATTTCCTTGCGAACACCACGTTCAGCCTCGGACGGCTCCAGAATCGTGTATTTACCATTCATGAAGGAGCGGCTGTGTTCCTTGAAACGGGTGATGACGGTGCGCCTGGTGATTCCCGCTCCGTATATCATATAGCCACTCAGGTACTCAAATGTCTGAAGATACACGCCGGGACACCGGGGAGTACCGGGAAGTCCATTTTGCTCTTCATAGTCTGGCCAACTGAATGGGCCATTCCATAGCGCGTCTATTTCACCGGGCATTCTGCTCATATCCTTCCTGTTGATGCGAAGCTGAAACTCAAGTCCTTCTGATCGGTTCACACATGCTGCAATTGCAGTCCTCGTCCCGCTGCGCTCTCGGGCAGTACTTGCTGCCAAGCCACCCGGCGCACCCCTTGCTCCTCAGCCCCTCAATCTGCTCCATGTGAAATTGGGCCCATTCCCATGTGCCCGGCAGTTACAGGATAACCGGGGGTATCGGACAATACCCGTCCGAGCGGATCAAAAAGAGATGAAAAACAACGCAGCTGCTTTAATGAACGGAGAAGCATCGGACGCCTTTTGACCCACCATACCCCGCATATTTGAAAAAAGGAATGCCAACGCCATACTCATCAATAGCGTCGCGGCGCGAATTGCCCGACCAACAACAACATAAGAAACGCCGTAAAAGAAATGATGGAAAAGTTGAAAAGAACAGTAACTTTGAAAATATGCCCCATCCACCTCTGAACGATGACGACATGGTGCAGTCCCGCCCTCCCATAGTCCGCATGCAGTACATCGTGATATCACGAAGACTCTCCCGATAGGTCAGCTGAACAAAGATCGGGCAGAGATATTGATACAAGACACGTGAATGACTGAACCTTATAATTCCCCTTGTAACGATTAACGCACCGGCGGAATTGATGCTGCGGCAAATGGTCCAGCAGCTGCGCGAAAACAGTTTTCCCTGAATTCATCGATCATTTCTTTTCTGAGAATTATGAAATGGTCAAAGATAGCAGGCGATTTGAAATCGGTGACGAGAAAAAGTCTTCGTATATTATTCTCTTATAACGCCTTACATGGATTTATCTTTTCAACAACCGGACACTAGTGGTTAAGCCTATTTGTTCATCGCGTCGGCTAAGCGCTCCTTGGCAAACTGGCTGAGCCGGGCTATGCCAAGCCTTCGGGCAAGCTCGACGGGATCGTTAGCAATGTTGAGATGCTTGGCCATTGCATTGATTTCTTCGCTGCAAATGTATTCGACTTTGCGCAGTTCGTCATCCCGGCCATGCCAGCGTACAGGGGCTTGACGGTTTTCAAATCGTTCTTTGGGCCAGAAGAAAAGCTCTGTTTTTTCCCGGCTGTGGCATTTCCTCCGCTTGGCGATGGCCAGGATGATTTCCTGAATCTGTTTGCCGGAGCGCATGAAGCCGTGAAAACGGGCAATCCTTCTGATTAGTACTTGTTCGTGGATCGGACCCTCGCTCTCAATGACATAATCAATCATTCCCGAAAGACGAGGCGCGTAATCGTCGGTGTAGAACAGCTCGGCTTCAGGGTTGAACAGGGCTTCGTCCAGCATCGCCACGGTATAGTTGTGTTCAACGGCTTCTGAGTGTGTATTGTCAGTTATGATTTCTGAGTGTCGCTTCGGTGCATCAATTGTTGAGGGTTGGCTGTCAATGGCTATTGGCTCAATTGATTCATGCTTGCCTGCCGGCTCTATGGGAGTTTCCTGTTTTTCTGCTTCCAATAAAGCGTTAAGTGCCTGATGGAGCTCGTCGAGAGCTTTGATTCTGTGTGTCCACCAGTCTGTTGACCAGATGCGCAGGATTTTCCAGCCGAGACCTTCAAGAACGCTCTGACGGATCTTGTCTCGCTCCCGTGCAAAGGCTGAGCTATGGTACATGGCCCCATCGCATTCGATGCCGGCAAGATAGCGGCCGGGGAAGTCGGGATGAACGATGCCGAGATCGATGCGATAGGCTGAGACGCCGATCTGCGCCTGCACGATCCATCCTTTGGCGCGCAATGACTGAGCGACGGCTGATTCGAATGGAGAGTCGAAATCGCCCATTGGTCCATGCACGGCCGTGCCAAGTACGACGGCTCCTCTTTCTGCATATTCGAGGAAGTGCTTGAGATCAGCGACGGCCCTTGCTGATGTGCGCGAAAGGTCGATGCGATCGGGATTGAGCGTCGAGAAAACCAGCATTTCCGAGCGCGCGCGGGTCATTGCCACATTGAGTCGTCGTTCACCGCCGTCACGGTTGAGTGGGCCGAAGGTCATGGTCACACGCCCTGATTGGTCGGGTCCATAGGTAATACTGAACAGGATAACATCGCGCTCGTCACCCTGCACAGTTTCGAGGTTTTTGACAAATACGGGTTCGCGAGTGTGTTCTGTCGAAAATGCCGGTTCGATACCGGGGTTTACTGAACGCGCCCTGTCAAGCAGGTCTTCGATGAGCCCCTGCTGCTTACTGTTGAATGTCACTACGCCGATGGATTGAGTCCGAATCTGCTCGTCCATATGGGTCAGACGCCTCACTATTTCAGCCACGATGGCTTTTGCCTCTCCCTGATTATGGCAGGCCTTTCCTCGCGCGTAGAAACCGTCCGGGCGTATGAGTTTTACGGCAAGATCGGGATGGATCGGCGCAGGAAAGGTGATGAGTGAATTGTCGTAGTATCTGCTGTTGGAAAAGGCAATCAGGCTTTCTCTGCGGGAACGATAATGGAGGTTGAGCAGGCACTGTGGTATACTTGCCCCGATCATTTCATCAAGAATGCTTTCAAGGTCGCTTTCGTTTTCTCCTTCGCCCGCTGAATCGTCTTCTACGCGTGAGAAGAAGTTGGTTGGGGGCATTTGTTTCGGATCACCTGCAATGATGACCTGACTGCCTCGTGCAAGAGTTCCTATGGCATCCCATACGGTGATCTGCGATGCTTCATCGAAGATCACGATATCGAACAGCGCCTTATCTGCGGGAAGATACTGTGCGACAGAGAGCGGTGACATCATGAGACAAGGCGCCAGTACGGAAAAAGCATCAGGTATTTCCTGGATAAGCTGTCTGACCGGCTTATGACGGCTGCGTTTCTGAATCTCCCTTCGTAGCATACCCCAAGAGGACGTTCGTTTGATGTCTTCTGGGTCTGGCAGATTTCTCGAAAGTCGGGCTGCGATATACTCCGCGGTCAGTTTTCGGAACTGGTCGTCGAGTTCACGGAATTTGTCGATTGTTGCGAGGTGCTCAGGTGTCGAGAACGTCCGCAAGACTTCATCCTCACTAATGACCAAAGTCGACCACCACGCACAGTAGGAAACCTCGAAAGTTTTCCTGATTTCACCGGCAGGGATAAGGCCGGCTTCGAGCGCGTCTATGAAAGGACCGAGCTCGAGTGCTTCGGCTTCGTTGCGACAACGCCTCCATGCGCACCATGCGCTCAGGTCTGCATGTCGTTCGATGAGCTCTTCTGCTGTATTGTGGATTGCTTCAAGAGCTCTGTCATTGTTGGCGAAATGTTCACGAACAGAGCGGCCGGCAAGAACTTCGAATCCAGTGAGTGCGTCCTGTAACTGGCTGTTAGCATCGAGAAAATCCTGTATCGATCGGCCGACTGTGGCGTCTGGAGCAAGAAGGTCGTTGCCGTCCTGCATCAAGGCTCGAACCTTGTTTCGCAGTTCGATAAGCGCTTGTGCGTCTTCAGCAAGGCGGCCGATGACCGACCTCACTCGTTTTCCAATCTCTTCAATGGCCTGAACGGCATCGGCATCGGTAATGTGCCCCTTCCATTCCCTAAAGCCGGAGAGCATGCCGTCGAGACGATCAATAGCCTCACCCTCTTCACGCAGGCGTTTCAATGTCGGCGCATCTTTTGCCGGATCCGGGTCGCCATGCGCTCCCGCAGCTTTCATCTCCTTGATCACCTTCCTCTTGGCGAAGAAACCTTTGGGCCCCCATGCTGTCTCAGCTTCCTGCCAGCGCCGGGATATATCGTCGCCGTCAAGGTTCCTCCATGCCATGGGTTCATAGGCACAGCTAAGAGATGCTTGGGCTTCAGCGTAGGCTTTTAGGTGAGTGACGGCATCTTCAAGAGCTTCAATTCGCTCCTGTCCATCCGCCTCAAGGGCGTATGCGGTTTGTTTCCTCCATGATTCAGCAAGCAGCGAAGCGAATTCGCCGAGTGTGTTGAGGCGTTCAATTTTCCGGTCGTTCAGCGATATGCCTACTCCATCGAGCAATATCGTGCATGTTTTATCTGCCCGATGGGCGGCTGAGGCAAGGAGGACCGCCTGTTGGGTTAATTGATTTTCCCATTGTGGCGACCAGTCCCCGTTATTGACAAGCGAGAACGGGGTAAGTCCTAGGCCGCTGATGGAGGCAAATTGCACGTCCAGTTTCTCAACGGCTTCACGCATGGCAGCCAATTGGGGCTCATCGTGCTGGTCGGCCGATGGCCAAGCAAAGCGTACCCTTGATGCCAGTTCTTCATCCCGGATCTTTGTCCCTATGGCATAGTGTGCCGTAAGCCCGTTTCGACGGCGAAGATGCAGCCTATCAACCACAAGATTAAGCCGGTCACGAAGCTGCTTGAGTCGTCCGGCTTCGCTATCCCAATGTTCGACAGAGAAACGGCTCTGCTTCGCCCAAGCATGGTTCAGTTGGTTGAGTATATCGGTTTTGCGGGCTTTGTTGGAGTGGAGTTGAAGGCAGAAACGGCCAAGGCCTATCTCCTGCAAACGGCGATGGACCACATCGAGTGCTGCGGTCTTTTCCGAGACGAACAGCACAGATTTCCCCTTTCCAAGCATATGGGCGATCAGGTTGCTGATGGTCTGGCTTTTGCCCGTGCCAGGCGGGCCGATGATGATGAAATCCTTTCCTCTCTCGGCGCTTGCAATGGCTGCCATCTGGGAAGCATCTGCAGGAAGAGGGGTCAGCAGATCCGAGGGTAGGTATTCGTGATCAAGCTGCGCTGGGTCGGCAAAGGGCGCTTTTGAGGGGTACAGGTCACGGGGGGAGTCGATGAGGTGTTTGACGACGGGACTTTTCCGCAGGTCGTCTGTACGGTCAACCAGGTCCTTCCACATGAGGTATTTGGCAAAAGAAAAATGGCCAAGTGCGACATCATCGACCACTTCGAAGCCAGGAACGTCACGCACTTCTCTCCTGATTTTATCCCAGATCCCCTGCACATCGACACCGCTCTCGTCCGTTGGGAGAGGGCCGTCGAGCCCCCTGATGTCGAGGTCGAAATCCTTTTTCAGCATTTCGATAAGTGTGGTGTTGAAGCGGGGTTCATCGTCATAAGAGGACAACCGGAACCCGCTCCTTACCGATCTGCGTTCGAGAGTAACCGGAAGGAGGATGAGCGGAGCGCGGAATCGCCTCTCATCCTTCCGGTCACGGTGTTTCCAGAGCAGGAACCCCATTGCGAGGTAGAGCGTATTCGCTCCGCCTTCTTCAAGGGATGTTCTTGCTTTACGATAAATTTCTACGGCTCGTTTTGAGAGCTCTTCTTCATCCAGTTCGACCAGTAGCTGACCTTGGCCCAATGCTTCACGGGAATATTCATCAGTGATTGTTTCGCCGCTGCGCTGTCGATGCAGCGCCTCATCCTGCCCTTGTCCGGACGGGCGGGGAGCGGATCGAAGCGAAATCTTTACCCCGTCCGCCAACTTATCTTCGAGAAGTCCAGCATCCGGGCAGATGAATTGGATGCTTGATTTCGAGGACTTGTGGCTGAGTAGCGAGTTACGCGTCGAAAGATCAAGTAGTTTCCGCTGCCATCGTTCGATGCGGCCGGAAGGCGTTTCTTCCTGCGCGGGTTCTTCGTCTTCTCCGGCGAAATCCGGAAGGGATGGAGCTTCTTCCATGGTCTGCTGCACCATCTCGCACTCCTCGTTCCCATTGCCTCCGCTCGTTCCTGCGATCTTGAGTGCAAGTGGCTTGATTCTGTGAGCGCGAGCCCGTCTGATATCGACCGCCGCATTGAATGTATCATCGTGTTCTGGGGCAATGGTCGCTGCGGCCGCTTCGATAGCTTTTGAAAACGAAAGCGCTGGATGATGCGAAGCAGATGTGGTTTCAATCAGCAGAAGCTCTTTGAGCTGCAGGCGCTTGCGAAGTGTTTCGGCTTCCTCGATCACAATGGTCGATAGCTCCTCGGGTTGCAACCAGACTCCGACGAACGCATGGCCCTCCGGTAAGGCAATAATCGGATTGAGGCCTGCCTGTTCAAAAACAGATGCGAACAGTATGGTAGTGTCGAGGCATGTCGCCATACGGTTTTCAAGTATCTGCCCTGGCAAGCGGATCTTCTGGCCATTTTTCTCGAAACTCGACGGATGGAGGGTATAGCCTATACCAAGGTTGGCAATCGCTGTGTAGATGGCCGAGGCCAGTTCCCAAACACGTTCCCGACTGCCTGACTCATAGCCGTCAATTCCCGCCGGTTTCCCCGCTTTCGCGAGCACCTTTCCAGCATCATGCAATATTCTGTCTACGGCCGGATCGTTCGGCATAGAGAAGGCGGCAAGGAGTTCGGGCATATAGTCCGCCCCTCCCCATTCATTGTAGGCCAGCAGCTCAACGGGTAGCGTTTGTTCGGCAATCACACATTCGTTTGTTTCAGCAATAAAGGTTGCCCTTCCCCGAACCGATTCGGATAGATTCAGAAGGAAACCGCCGTCAAGGTCAATATTGCGATCCTTGAGGGTCACGATTTCTCCCGGCGCAATTCGTTCTATCCGCCATGACCGTTCTTTCAGAAAAGGCGGGTTTGAACGGAGCGTAATCTGCAGGTCCACTATGTCCGATTCATCGGACTGGTTTTTAATGCGAAGATCTCGAAGCAGGGCGAATGAGCTCTGCTGACAGGCGAAATTGATTTTCGCTGCAATGTCGCCGTGTATGGTGACTGAGGCAGTGTTCTGATTTTGGCGGCCGTATTCTGGAGTCATTGGTATCAAATATATCCGCACTGCACATGACGAACCGTCTTGGAAGGAATGAATAAGCTCAACGGCACAGCTCACATTTTCTATATAAAAATAATACGCTGAATATTCAAGGAAATAGCAAGGATAGGCATATGGGGAAGGCTGTCGATATGGCCCCGATTCTCCGGCAATGACCTTCCCGAGTTCCACGGGTGTCGGTGACTGATGACGGACTGAGGTGGGCTCCAGCAGAAAGCGTGCGGTTCATCCGGTGACAGCGTGCCAGCACCTTCCCCCATTGTAATAATCCCCTCGGATTCGATGGAATAGCATGGGACGACAGCAGACCGGGTTTCTTCAATTTGCTGAAACACAACAGCAACGGCAAAGCCTACCAGAGGAACGCCCTCCTCCTAATTTATTTCGCATCGGACAGCCGTTGTCCCATGCCCCGCATTAGATTGTACCCATACACCGCCATCCGGTGCCGCAAACCATCAACAAAGGAAGCCGGCTCTGCACATCACGCATCAAGCTGAACCGCCAGCATTGAAGATTTCACTCATCTATTATGTCGGGTTCAACAACACCAAACGCAAAAATCTCGGGTCCTACCCGGTTCCGGCCGGTTTCCCGACGGAGGAACTCTTCAACGATTCCTGTTTTGCCGAAACAATTCTCCAGCGGATAGCTGAAAAAGGCATCCCGCTTGAATCCGCAGCATGCATCGCCATAAAGAAACGCAAGAACGACGATGACGAACTCCTGATCGCCATAGATCTCCATACCGGTACGCTCGAGCCCCTCTCTTCCGCAAGAGAGGCATCTTGAGCTATATTGCATCTGAATAACATTACTTCTTACACAATGACGCTCCCCTCCCCCCCGCTCACCCTGCTGCCATGCCTGGATTCCGAGGAAATGGCTGCATCCTGCAGAAAGAATCTCGACATCCCCCGCAAGAGGGCGGAGGAACTCGGCAGCTCGGCCGTTGAATTGTCGGACATCGGGCACTATGTCAACCCTGTCGGTGAACGAATCGACTGGAGCCGTCTCATCCAGTCCGCCCGTACCGCAAAAGAGAGCATTCCCCCCGAAGCTCCGCTGCGGGTACCGGACTCCCCGCGCCATACCCGAACACGGGTACAGGTCATGAACACCACCACCCTCGAGGCCGCCAGAGGGCTTGATGAAGGCGGCCTCCGGCCGCTGGCCCTCAACTTTGCCAACGGCATCCATCCCGGTGGCGGGTTTCAGCGCGGAGCCCGTGCGCAGGAAGAGGTGCTCTGCCGCTCAAGCGCCCTCTACTCCACACTCGCCGGAGACCCCATGTACGCATATCACCGGGAGCGCCCGCTGCCCGATTCCAGCGACTGGGCGATCCTCTCGCCGGATGTGCCGGTATTCCGGACTGACGGCGGAGAGGAACTCGAGCGTCCCTGGCTCCTCAGCTTTCTGACTTCGGCCGCTCCCTTTGCCCCGACCCTCTGCCAGCCGACATCAGGCGACCTCCTGCAGAAGCGGATCTCCAGGATCCTTGCCATCGCATCATCCTACGGCTACGACACCCTTGTGCTCGGTGCATGGGGGTGCGGCGCATTCGGCAACGACCCGCAGAGAACAGCCCTGGATTTCCGCAGGGCGCTGGAAACCGAGTTCGCGGGGCACTTCCGGGATGTGGTGTTCGCCATCACCGACTGGTCGCCCGAACGAAAGCACTTGGGGCCGTTCGCCGCCGTCTTTTCCTGAGAAACAGAGCGCAGCATCTCCTGATACAGCAACCGCAACAACCATTACAGACAGCATACTCCACACGATACACGGAAACCGGGGCGGAAGCTGTTACGAATAACCCTTCAGATGAAGACATGCCATTTCACATAACCCCAGACAGACGAACCATGCAACTCCAGGGAACCGCCAGATATATCCAGTCAAGCAATGAACTCGAAGTCGTCCGGCCGGGCGAAGTGCACTCACGGAGAATCCGCTGCATCAACCTGGACCCGAACGAGGTCAATGTGTTCGGAGTCCAGATTGAAGGCGATGAAATATGGGTTCTTGCCGGTCCGACGAACAACCAGCGGCCCGACCGAAAATATGTCTACCGCTTCTCCAGCCTGACCGGCGGATCGCGGTACGGGCTGTAAGAGGCGCCTTACCCCTGATTTGGGGTCCACGACACCGTGCCCCGCTGCCAGGAAATGGTGCAGTCGAAATGCTCGAGCAGGCTGGTTCCGATGATTGCCGAGGTACCGGAAGCAGCCATTGCCATGGCTGTCATCTGACCTACCGTTCCTGACAGTACTCCGTACTTCAGATCATGTTCAAAACCGACAAGTGAGGTGCTGACCATATAGGTTGGAGCAATATAAGGGCCGCACATCGGATGGAAATCCGCCTTGTTACCAGTAGCCTTCATTCCTGCAACAAGAGCAGGGTCAATGTAAGAGAGATGGGCGCCCGTATCGAAAAGCGCCTTCGCATCTCTTCCTCCAAGCCCCACCGAGAACACCGGAGTTCCCATGAGCGGCGTGAAGTGTTCATGGGACGGAGCGTCGGGAACATCCTCTCCGATATCAATTTTCCTGTCATGCCACCGGAAACGGACCGTCAGTTCTGAAAGGATATCACAGCCGATCAGGGCATCAATCTGAATGCCTGACAGTTCACTGAGGCGTTCCGGGGAGAAACACGCCATCGCTGCCGGCGGGGCATACTCCCTGCCCGCGAACTGAAACGGTGCCGGAGCGAAGCTTCCCGGCGAACCGGTATCGATGAGTGCCTGGCCGTAAGCAACGGGAACAAGTATGTGCCCGCTGATTTCAATAAAATCAATAGTAATCATGGCAGTAGGGGTTGTTGATTGAACAAAATAAATATCAGCATCAAGCGTCCTGCGCCAGCTGGTGCGCAAGTTCCAGAACATCAACGGGCCAAAGTTCTTTGGGCCGGGGCCGGTGAACCCCCGGGCCGCCCGCTTCAGGCCGGCAGTTCAGCACTGCATGCCGCCACTGCTCCGGAACCGATTCGATTCCGTACACCGATCCGAGCAGGGCCCCGCAGATGGCGGCATTCGTGTCAGAATCATAGCCCTCCATGACGGTTTCGACCACCCCCTCCTCAAACGATTCGGCGTGCAGTAACTGGTACAGCGCATTCTGGAACGCCACAAGGACCCAGCCGGCAACCGGCTCGCCATAGTTTTGAGGGGGCTCGACGGCTGCGGCCCTGATGGCCGCCTCAAGCGACGGGTCCAGCTTCCGCTCCCCCACCCACGACAGCAGTTCTGCATAGAGCTCTTCGGGAGTCGGCCCGGTCCTGATGGCATGGGCGATGGCCATGGCGTAGAGTGCATTGGCCTCAAGGCATACCGGATGAGGGTGGGTAAGGGCCGCATCCCTGATGGCCCATCGTGCCGTATCCTCAAGGCAGTGCCCTGCACCGAAGACGGCAAGAGGGCTGACGCGCATCATGGCGCCGTTGGCCTGACTGGTTTCATCAGGATGGCCGCCCATCGCGGCCATGATGGTGAGCCCGTGGTCAAAAGGCGCAGAGCGCCACCACCACCGGTAACCCGCCATCGCCCTTTCTTCAGAGTAGGATGGATGGCCGACAAGGCTTGCCGCCAGCATCAGGGCCATTTCCGAGTCATCGGTCGGCTGTCCGGCAATGGTGTTCCATGTGCCACCGTCTCTGATCTCGCGCAACCCGGAGGGAAACCTTGCCGTTATGATGTCCGGCGCAAGGAACTCGACCTGCCCGCCAAGGGCATCTCCGGCAAACTGCCCCATCAGCGCACCCTCTGCACGACCGGTCACGGTTGTTTTCTTCATTGCAATATCTGCTGGTTAATTGTTACTCCCCTCTCTTTGATGCCTGCCCCTGCGTCTCCCTGAGCCACTGCCGTTCGTCCTCCTCACACGCCTCTTTCACCTCGGCATATGTCATTCTTCTGTGATAGCGTTCCGGTGTTTCAATATGTCCGAGTTCCGCTTTAAGAGCCAAAGAAGATGTACTCCTGGTCCTTTTCACGGATTGCGTCAATGAAGATCTCTGAAAACTTTTTGACCGTATGAATCAACTGAGGCACGATGATGCCGAAGTTCGTGTAGATGTTATAGTAGCCTTTCAGGAATGCCTTGCCGTCATCAGATTCGCCAGTTGCAAACTGCACCGTGGTATATGTATCGTTGAGCATCTGGGCAAATGCGGCCAGCTGGTCACGGGGCGCATCATCCTTGAACTTGAGGTGGGTGTAGAGCATGATCGTTTTTCGTTCGTCATTGATCTGCACCCACAGCGGGAAATCAACGCAGCTTTTCTTGAGGTAGAGTTCGTTGTCCTCGTCGTCTATCTCGCATTCAATTGCTGCAAGCTCAAATGCCTCGGCGAGGTCTTCCTTGGTGATGTCGCTGAATTCCATCGTTCTCATAAGTACTCCTGTCTGTGGGTTGTTGCGGGAAAGTCCCGTATGTATTGAATGACCCAAAGATAAGGCGGGGTATAAGCCAATGCCTGTCCAACACAGGACGATGCTCCTTAGAAAAGTTTGGATGCAGCGCCCTGCGCCTTGAGCCGCTGCATGTCATCCCCATCCAGCACAGCCTTAGAGGAATCCTCTGCCGGTACCACACCTCTCTGCTGTGTTGCCGCTCCCTGCCCTCCATCCCCGTAGAGACCGGCAATAGCTTC
>JABMPC010000015.1 GCA_013203905.1 Chlorobium sp.
CACCATGTGCGTCTCTCTCTCTCTCTCTCTCTGCCTGCAACCAGAAAACCCCCTCATATCCTCTGCTGATATAAGGGGGTTCTGCTTTATCTGCCATCCCTTGCCGGAGCCGAAAGGGTAACAGCCCAATCAGGCGTTGGCTTTCTTTGTCGCTCTTGCCCGCTGGTTGGCATCAAGAATCTTCTTGCGGAGTCTGATGCTCTGCGGCGTTACCTCAAGCAGCTCATCGTCATTGATGAACTCAAGCGCCTGCTCCAGCGAAAGAATTCTCGGCGGGGTAAGGCGAAGCGACTCATCCGTACCGGAAGAGCGCATGTTGGTGAGCTTTTTGGTTTTGCACACATTAATGGTGATGTCAAGTCCACGGGTAGACTCACCCACAACCATGCCGGCATACACCTTGGTATTGGGAGCCACGAAAAAGGTGCCGCGATCCTCAAGGCTGCTGAGCGCATAGGCAACACAGACGCCATTCTCGGCAACAACCAGTGCGCCGGTTTCACGGGCGGGCAATTTGCCCTTGAACGGCTGGTACTCGTGGAACACATGTGCCATGATGCCCTCGCCCTTCGTATCGGTGGTAAACTCAAGGTTGTATCCAATAAGGCCACGGGTCGGAATTTCAAACTCAAGACGAACCATGCCGCCACGAAGCGTTCCCATATGCTTCATTTCAGCCTTCCTGCGTCCCATCTTCTCAATAATAACGCCGGTATACTCTTCAGGAATATCAATGGTCACATGCTCAATAGGCTCAAGCATTGCACCAGATTCATCCTTCTGCATGATCACCTGAGGTCTGGAAATGGCAAGCTCGTACCCTTCGCGACGCATGGTCTCAATCAGTACTGAAAGATGAAGCTCTCCCCGGCCCGAAACCCGGAAGGTGTCGGCACTCTCGGTCTCCTCAACCGTCAGCGCAACATTGGTCATCACCTCTTTCATCAAGCGCTCGCGAATCTTGCGGCTGGTCACCTCCTTGCCCTCCAGACCGGCAAAAGGAGAGTCGTTCACCGAAAAGAGCATGGAAAGGGTAGGCTTGCTGATATCGAACGATTCAAGCACTTCAGGCGAGTCAATGGCTGTAAGGGTTTCGCCCACATTGGCGTCAGCAATGCCTGCAATGGCAATAATGTCACCCGAACTGGCCTCCTTGGCCTCAATGCGCTGCAGCTTGTCGAACTGGAAGAGCTTGGTCACCGTCCCGCGTCCAATGATTCCCTCTGGGCTCACAACGGCAAGCTGATTGCCGGGGCTCACCTTTCCGCGATGAATTCTGCCAATGGCTATCTTGCCGATGTACTCGTTGTAGTCAAGGCTGGTCACCAGCATCTGGAAAGGCGCGTCATCGTCTCCCACGGGAGCGGGAATCTCCTTGATGATAATGTCAAGCAGAAGGTTCATGTCACCATCCGGATCGTCCATACTGTACTTGGCTACACCGTTTTTGGCGGAGGTGAACAAGTAGGGGAAGTCAAGCTGTTCTTCTTCAGCTCCCAGAGCAATGAAAAGATCAAGCACCTGGTCGTGCACCTTCACAGGGTCCGACTGGGGACGGTCAATCTTATTGATGATAACTATCGGCTTAAGTTTCAGCTCCAGCGCCTTACGGAGCACAAACTTCGTCTGCGGCATCGGCCCTTCGAAAGCATCAACCAGCAGCAGCACGCCATCAACCATTTTCAGGATCCGCTCAACCTCGCCACCAAAATCGGCATGGCCCGGTGTATCGACAATATTGATTTTGTGATCCTTGTAAACAGCGGCAGCATTCTTTGAAAAAATGGTAATGCCCCGCTCCCGCTCCTGGGGATTAGAATCAAGCACCCTCACATTCACCTGCTGGTTGTCCCTGAAGGCGCCGGTTTTCTGGAATATGGAATCAACAAGCGTCGTTTTGCCATGGTCAACATGGGCTATGATTGCTATATTTCTGATATTCTTGTTCCGGCTCATCTTTTTTCCTTGTAACTTGTAAGAGAGTATGGTTTATATTTAATGACGGGCGGAATATACAAAATTTTCTTTGGTTATCCCGCCACCAGAACAATCTCCTGCATTCCCGATATCAGGGGACGGTCCAGCTGCCTGCATGGCCGCTTGCAGCACATTCAACCCTAAGCTGATGCCCCCGGTATCCACATACATTATACAAAGAGGATGAACAATATACTGCTAACCAACTCTCCACTGCTTTTGCTTACGCAGGCGCTCTCGCTACTCTACCTGCTCACCACCGGCCTCTACGGAGCCCATTTCTTAGGCGACATACAGCCCGCAAAGAAATATAAGCAGCCTGCGTTGGTCATGACGCTGCTCACTCATCTGGTATACCTCGGCCTGCTCACTTCAGTTGACGGATTTCGTATAGGGTACTCCACATTCAACATCATGACCATGGTGGCCCTCACCCTGACCACCACCTATTTCTTCATTGAGTTCACCACCAAGAACGACAAAACAGGATTTTTCGTTCTTGCCTTTGCCACCGGAGCGCAGCTACTCTCCTCCATACTGACGGCACAGGCAACAGGAACAGGAGCGGCTTTCAGCGGCATAGGCATTGGCGTTCACCTCATCTCCTCAATTTTCAGCTTCAGCGCCATTGCCATAGCCGGCCTTTACAGCTTTCTTTACCTGCTGCTCTTCCGCCAGATTCAGCGAAACCGGTTCGAACTCCTCTTCCAGCGCCTGCCGAACCTTGAGGTACTGGAACGACTTACCATGCACGCCGTCGCCTTTGGTTTCATTTTCCTCTCCATCACCCTCTTTGCCGGCATTATTGAGCTGAAAGCAACCGAAGAAGCAATCAACCTGATGGATATCAAAGTCATCACGCTGGTTGTCATCTGGCTCTTCTATGGCATCAGCATTTTCATCCGCCCCCTGATCGGATGGGACACAAAAAACATGGCCTATCTGTTCATCATACTGTTTGTCTTCATCACCATGCTCATCACCCTGATGGCGATATTTTCGCCGACTTTTCATACCGTGGTGCCATAAAAAAGCACTGCATTTGAAAATATGGGGTTAGAGGGATATATTTATTGTTCAGCAATCTGATACTGCCGAGAGACAGGCATTCACGAAAAACCACGCTGCCATGAACATCATTTCAGTTGGTGTTAACCATAAAACTGCACCCATTGAAATCCGTGAAAGAATATCTCTTTCCGAAGTTCAGAACAAAGAGTTCGTCACCGGCCTTGTTTCAGCAGGCATTGCCCATGAAGCCATGGTGCTCTCAACCTGCAACCGGACTGAAATCTATGTTGTTCCGGCAATGCATGAAGTCACCGGCGAATATCTCAAGGACTATATCATCTCTTTCCGTGAAGCCGGAAAAGATGTTCGCCCCGAACACTTCTTCAGCCGATTCTACTGCGGAACCGCCCGCCACCTCTTCGAAGTCTCCAGCGCCATAGACTCTCTTATTCTCGGAGAGGGCCAGATTCTCGGCCAGGTGAAAGAGGCCTACCGTATTGCCGCCGAAGTGCAGACGGCAGGCATTCTGCTCACAAGGCTCTGCCATACCGCCTTCAGCGTCGCAAAAAAAGTCAAGACCAGAACCAAAATCATGGAAGGCGCTGTATCGGTCAGCTATGCTGCTGTCGAGCTCGCGCAGAAGATTTTCTCCAACCTCTCCATGAAAAAAGTGCTGCTCGTCGGGGCAGGTGAAACAGGCGAACTTGCCGCGAAACACATATTTGCGAAAAACGCACGCAACATCGTCATCACCAACCGGACCCAGTCAAAATCCGAAGCACTTGCTGAGGAGCTCGGCACCAATCAGGTACTCCCCTACGAATCCTACAAAGAGCATCTGCACGAATTCGATATCATCATTACCGCCGTCAGCACCAAAGAGTACATCATCAGCGAAGCGGAAATGCATGCAGCAATGCTCAAGCGCCGCCTCAAACCGGTCATCATCCTTGACCTCGGACTGCCGAGAAATGTTGATCCTGAAGTATCGAAAGTGCAGAATATGTTCCTCAAGGACATTGATGCCCTCAAGCACATTATTGACAAAAACCTTGAGCGCCGCAGCGGCGAGCTACCGAAAGTACACGCAATCATTGACGAAGAACTTGTCACCTTCGGCCAGTGGATCAACACCCTGAAAGTCCGTCCGACGATTGTCGACCTCCAGTCGAAGTTCATTGAAATCAAGGAAAAAGAGATTGAGCGGTACCGCCACAAGGTCTCTGAAGAAGAACTTCGCAGAATGGAGCATCTGACAGACCGGATCATGAAAAAAATTCTGCACCACCCCATTAAAATGCTCAAGGCTCCCATCAGCACTTCCGACAGCATGCCGAGCAGGGTGGATCTTGTACGCAATGTTTTTGATCTTGAAGAGCCGAACCAGTCACACTAAATAAAAAATCTGTAACCGCTTTGAAAAAACAGCTTATCATCGGAACCCGCTCCAGCCCGCTTGCCCTCTGGCAGGCAGAATACACCAAGGCTGAGCTCTCCAGACACTTTCCAGACCTCGACATCACCCTCAAACTGGTCAAGACAACAGGCGATGTACTGCTGGACTCCCCTCTTTCCAAGATCGGAGACATGGGGCTCTTCACGAAAGACATTGAGAAATTCCTGATTGCCAAAGAGATTGATCTGGCTGTTCACAGCCTGAAGGATGTTCCCACCGCCACACCCGAAGGGCTGATCATCAGTGCCTTCACCGAGCGGGAAGACACCCGCGATGTCATCATCTCCAAAAACGGCGTCAAAATGCTTGACCTGCCGCAGAACGCAAAAGTTGCAACCAGCTCGCTTCGCCGTATGTCGCAGCTCAAAAGCCTCCGTCCCGATTTTGACATCAAAGACATCCGTGGCAACCTCAACACCCGCTTCCAGAAGTTTGACGAAGGCGAATTTGATGCCATGATGCTTGCTTACGCCGGTGTCTACCGTCTCAACTTCAGCGACCGCATCTCTGAAATCCTTCCGCACGAAATTATGCTTCCTGCAGTCGGACAGGGTGCGCTTGGCATTGAAACCCGTGTTGACGACGAACAGACAAGGGAAATCGTGAAGGTGATGAACCACAGCAACACCGAGTACTGCTGCAAAGCCGAGCGATCACTGCTGCGCCACCTTCAGGGCGGCTGCCAGATCCCCATCGGCTCATACGCTTCCTTCAAGAACGGAACGCTGCACCTGCTCGCCTTTGTCGGCTCGGTCGACGGAACCAAGGGCATTCGCAACGAAATCACCAAAACCGGACTGACTTCACCAGCACAGGCAGAAGCTGCAGGCATTGAACTTGCTGAAGAGCTGCTGAAACAGGGCGCAGAGGAAATCCTTTCGGAAATCCGCAAGACCTGCTGATGAAAACAGTATTGGTAACACGGCCGAAGCACCAGGCTGGCTCTTTTGTCAGCCAGCTTAAAGAGTATGGACTCGCTTCGGTCGTTTTCCCGACCATTGAAATCAACCCGCTCACCGACTGGGAGGTACCCGACCTCTCACTTTTTGACGGCATTTTTTTCACCAGTCCCAACAGTGTTGGTTCATTTATGGACCGGCTCAAGAGCACTCGTCCCGACCAGCTTGAGAATCTCCGCAAGGCAACCATCTGGGCAGTCGGCAAAACAACAGCCGGCGACCTTCTGGCGCATGGCCTCACAACCGAACCAGTACCCAAAATAGCCGATGCCGTCACCATGATGAGTGAAATTGGTGAAGAACGCATTGCAGGAAAAACCTTTCTTTTCCTGCGCGGAAGCCTCTCGCTCGGCGTCATCCCCGCTGTTATTGGAAAACGGGGAGGCCGATGCACGGAACTGACCGTCTACGAAAACTGCCCACCCTCACTTGAAGAGACCGCAGCCATTCAGGCACTGCTTGAGGAGGGCAAACTTGACTGCCTCTCCTTCACCAGCCCCTCCACGGCCACAAACTTCTTTGAAGCCATGGGCACGACACTTCTGCCTGAAGGGGTGAAAATTGCAGCTATCGGCACAACAACAGCACGCGCTCTGGAAAAAATTGGCATACAAACCGACATCATTCCCGAATATTTCGACGGTCCTCACTTCGCCAAAGCGATAGCCGAAGCTCTCCGCCAGTCACCTTCCCGAGGCAATATCCTCCAGTAACCGCCTGCCTATATCCATATTGGCACTGACCAGTCCTTCCCCTGATATCGTCGTCTCACCCCGATAATCAAAACAGCACCCTCCTGCCTCCCTTACTATAGGAATCAGTGCGGCGCAATCCCACGGGCTCATCACCTTGTCCACCGCAACCTCGGCCCTGCCGGAAGCAACCAGCATGTGGCCATAGCAGTCCCCCCATCCCCTCACAAGGCCTGCCTCATGACGCAGCCGATCGACAGGATGGCGTGACTCATCGTCCATGAGATACTCCTTTTCTGTAAAGACCACCGTCGCACCGCTGATCTCACCAATGGAAGAAACACCAATGGGAGAGCCGTTCATGAAGGCGCCCTCTCCTGATTCGGCATGGTACATCTCATGCAAAGCGGGAAAATTGACAACACCCAGCTCAACAGACCCTTTCACCTCAAGAGCCACCATCACCCCGTAAAAGGGGACGCCGTGGATAAACGATCGGGTACCGTCAATGGGATCGATGATCCAGCGTCTGCCATTGAGAGAACAGTGCTCCTCAAACTCCTCGCCCAACAGGCCATCCTGCGGATTGGCGCCAAGAATCCCCTGACGGATCAGCTGTTCGGCCTTTCGATCGGCCTCTGTCACCGGAGAATGATCCCTTTTGGTTTCAACCCTCAGTGACTTTTGAGCATAATATTCAAGTGTCAGCAACCCCGCCCTGTGGGCAAGATCAAGCGCAAGTTCCAGATCTCCGCTCATAGGTTTTTTCATCTAAATGACTCTAAAAAAAAGAAAAATAGAGATTATTACCACCACTCTTCATTAACATGGCGGATTTTCCCTCTTTTTTTTGAATATTCAACCTATTGTGGCCATTACTGAGGCCATCAAACCCTCATGCAGCACATCCTGCAATGCCCTGAAACGCTTATGGCTTCAATATTCAAGACCTCCCTCCTTGCTTTTCAGCGAACCTCTTCAGGCCTTCCCGCAAAACCCTATCGACACACATCATGAAACGCTTGATTGCCGAACGCGAAAAAGCCCGTCTTGGCGGCGGCGAAAAACGCATAGAAGCGCAGCACAACAAAGGCAAGAACACTGCCCGTGAGCGCATTGCCATGCTGCTCGACGAAGGCAGCTTCGAAGAGTACGACATGTTCGTCACCCACCGCACCACCGACTTCGGCCTCGACAAACAGCACTACCTGTCCGACGGTGTGGTTACCGGCTACGGCACCATCGACGGTCGCCCCGTCTACATCTTCTCTCAGGACTTCACAGTCTTTGGCGGCTCCCTCTCGGAAACATACGCCGATAAGATTTGCAAAATCATGGACCAGGCTCTCAAGGTCGGCGTTCCTGTCATCGGCATCAACGACAGCGGTGGAGCGCGCATTCAGGAAGGGGTCAGGAGCCTTGCCGGCTACGCCAGTATCTTCCAGCGCAATATCATGGCCTCGGGAGTCATCCCGCAGATTTCAGCCATCTTCGGCCCCTGTGCCGGAGGTGCAGTATACTCCCCCGCCCTTACAGACTTTGTCATGATGGCTGAAAAAACCAGCTACATGTTCGTCACGGGCCCAAAGGTTGTCAAAACCGTCACAGGCGAAACCATTACCGAAGAGGATCTCGGCGGTGCCACCGTCCATGCATCAAAATCCGGCGTCACCCACTTTGTTGCTTCAGATGAAGAGGAAGGAATCCTGCTCATCAAAAAGCTGCTTAGCTATCTGCCGCAGAACAACCTTGAAGAGCCCCCGTTAGCCATCTGCGACGACCCTATCGACCGTCTTGAGGAGAGCCTGAACACCATCATCCCCGAGCAGCCCTCCCAGCCCTACGATGTCAAGCAAGTCATTGAAGCTATTGCCGACAACGGGGAATTCCTTGAAGTCCAGCGCCAGTATGCCCGTAACATCGTCATCGGATTCGTCACCTTCAACGGCATCTCCACTGGCATTGTTGCCAATCAGCCAAGCTATCTGGCTGGCTGCCTCGACATCAACGCTTCTCGCAAAGCCGCCAGGTTCATCCGTTTCTGCGACGCATTCAACATTCCCATCGTCTCTCTGGTCGATGTGCCCGGCTTCCTGCCCGGCAGTGCCCAGGAGTTCGACGGCATCATCAGCAACGGCGCCAAACTCATTTTCGCCTACGGTGAAGCAACCGTCCCGAAAATCACCGTCATCCTCCGCAAAGCCTATGGCGGAGCATACTGCGTGATGAGCTCAAAGCATCTGCGTGGCGATGTCAACTACGCATGGCCAAAAGCCGAAATTGCTGTCATGGGGCCGGCCGGCGCCACTGAAGTGCTCTACAACCGGGAACTCAAAGGCATTGAAGACCCTGAAGAGCGTGCCCGCTTTGTTGCCGAAAAAGAGTCAGAGTACCGCGAAAAGTTCGCCAACCCATACGAAGCAGCCAAATACGGCTACATAGACGATATCATTGAACCTCGCAATACCCGTTTCAGAATCATACGGGCCCTGCAGATTCTCTCAACAAAGAAAGACTCAAACCCTCCAAAAAAACATTCAACGCTGCCGCTGTGAGCAACCCATTTGATTTTTCCGCCATTCAACCGGAGCACCTCACCCTTGCCGCCACCGGCTACGGAGTCGTCTTTTTCTCCCTGATACTGCTCTACTTTATCTTCAGCATAATGCCGAAGGTGCTCGACTTCCGCCTCAAAAAACAGCCTGATCTGGAAGGGCATGCAACTCACGGCGCCCACCACACCCCCACTCAGAGCGGAGAGGTCAATGCAGCCATAGCAATGGCGCTCTCACTCTATTTCAGCGAACTTCACGACCAGGAAACCGCCATTCTCACCATCAAGAAAGCGGCAAAAACATACTCCCCGTGGAATTCGAAAATCTATAATGTCATCAACTTCAAAGGCGCGCAGCGATGAGGCAATACACCTTCACCATAACCGGCAACAAGTACAGCGTTGACATAAAATCAATTGAGGAGAACACCGCCGAGATTGAAGTCAACGGAACCTCCTACCAGGTAGAGCTGGGCAAAGAGCTGAAAGCTCCCGCCACCCCTAAACTCGTCCGTTCCGCCCCGACCGCGCCGCCAAAAGCACCCGCCCCGCTCAGCACCACAGGTGTCAGTCAAGTCAAAGCACCTCTTCCCGGTACCATACTCAAAGTCATGGTAGCCCCCGGAGCATCTGTCAAGCGCGAACAGCCGGTTATGGTTCTTGAAGCCATGAAAATGGAAAACAATATCCTTGCCGAAAAAGACGGGACAGTCAAAACCATCAAGGTCAACGAAGGCGACACCGTCCTGCAGGGCGACACACTGCTTGAAATAGATTAACCATCACCATGCAAGGAATCCTCCGCTTTTTCGAATACTCAGGCTTTGCCAACCTCACCCCTGGCCATATCCTGATGGTGCTCATCGGTCTCCTGTTCATATACCTCGCCATCCGCCACGAGTACGAGCCTCTTCTGCTCGTACCTATTGGATTCGGCATTCTCATCGGCAATACCCCCTTTCTGGAGAACGCAGGCCTGCAGCTCGGCATCTATGAACAGGGCAGCGTCATGAACTATCTCTACCAGGGGGTGCTCAAAGGCATTTTCCCGCCGCTCATATTCCTTGGCATCGGCGCCATGACCGACTTCAGCACCCTGCTCTCCAACCCGAAACTCATCCTTCTGGGAGCAGCAGCACAGATCGGCATCTTCCTCACCTATCTCGGCGCTCTGGTTCTCGGGTTCGGTAACCCGGAAGCCGCATCAATAGGGATCATCGGCGGAGCTGACGGTCCAACGGCCATCTTCATCTCCTCCCGCCTTGCACCGCACCTCATAGGTTCCATTGCCATTGCGGCATACTCCTATATGGCACTTGTTCCGGTCATCCAGCCCCCCATCATGCGCCTCCTCACCACCCCCGAAGAGCGCAAAATCAGGATGAAACCGCCCCGCGCCGTCTCCAAGCAGGAGAAGGTCATCTTCCCAATCGCCGGACTCCTCCTCACCGGCTTCATAGCCCCCGGCTCGCTTCCCCTGCTCGGGATGCTCTTCTTCGGCAACCTGCTCAAAGAGTCAATGGTCACCAAGCGCCTCGCCGACACAGCAAGGAACGCCATGATTGACAGCGTCACCATCATTCTCGGCCTAACCGTAGGAGCCTCCACTCAGGCAACCACATTTCTCACGCCGCAGTCGATACTCATCTTTGTCCTCGGCGCCCTCTCCTTCATGATTTCCACTGCTGGCGGAATCCTGTTCGCCAAACTCATGAACCGCTTCCTGAAAGGCGAAAACAAAATCAACCCCCTTATCGGAGCAGCAGGCGTTTCTGCCGTCCCCGACAGCGCTCGCGTAGCACAGACGGAAGGACTCAAGGCTGACCCCAACAACCACCTGCTCATGCACGCCATGGCCCCCAATGTTGCAGGAGTCATCGGTTCAGCCGTCGCAGCCGGTATCATGCTCAGCTTCCTCATGTAAAAGAGAGTTCCCTTCCTCTGAAGCACAAAGATCCGGAACAAGGCAATAAGGCCGGCAGTTTTTACTGCCGGCACTTCTCCATGTTCACGGATTTTCTTATTTTCAGTGATTTACAAACATAACCCGTCACTACCAATGAGCCAGCTCGATCTTCTCAACATCCCCCACCGTCCCAGAAGGCTCCGCAAAACTGCCGCCATACGGAACCTGGTGCAGGAACGCACCCTGAGGGTCAACGATCTCGTCTATCCCCTTTTTGTCTGCCCCGGCAGCAATGTTGTTGAGGAGGTATCCTCCATGCCCGGCAGCTTCCGATACTCCATCGACAACGCCGTCAAAGAGTGCAAAGAGCTCTGGGATCTTGGTATCCAGTGCATCGACCTTTTCGGCATCCCCGAAAAAAAGACTGAAGACGGCAGCGAATCATACAATGACAAAGGCATCATCCAGGAAGCCATCCGCGCCATCAAAAAAGCGGTTCCCGACCTCTGCATAATGACCGATGTTGCGCTCGACCCCTTCACTCCCTTCGGCCACGACGGTCTGGTAAGGGACGGCATCATCCTCAACGACGAAACCGTCGAGGTGCTCTGCAAAATGTCGATTTCACACGCCAACGCAGGAGCTGACTTCGTCTCCCCGAGCGACATGATGGACGGCCGCATCGGCGCCATCCGCGAATCGCTTGACGATTCCGGCTTCTCAGATGTCGGCATTCTCTCCTATGCCGCCAAATACGCATCCAGCTTCTACGGCCCCTTCCGCGACGCACTCCACAGCGCCCCCCAGTTCGGCGACAAGAGCACCTACCAGATGAACGCCGGCAATACCGATGAAGCCATGAAAGAGATTGAACTCGACATCATGGAAGGAGCGGACATCGTCATGGTCAAGCCCGGCCTCGCCTACCTCGACATCGTCTACCGCACCAAAGAGCGCTTCGATGTTCCCGTGGCCATCTACCATGTGTCGGGTGAATACGCAATGGTGAAAGCCGCTGCTGAAAAAGGCTGGATCGATGAAGAGCGCGTCATGATGGAATCGCTCCTCTGCATGAAACGCGCAGGTGGCGACATGATCTTCACCTACTACGCAAAAGAGGCCGCAAAACGCCTCCGTTAAGAGCCGGGAAGCGAGGAACACAAACACGAGACAGGAAAGAAGCCCGGCCGGAAGTGAACAACAGCACCCGGCCGGGCTTTTTCATAAAGGAACTTTCGACTGACATGATACGATACTTTACCGCAGGAGAATCACACGGCCCCGCACTCTCAGCCATCATTGAAGGCATGCCGGCCGGAGTAGCTGTCAGCCGGGAAGATATAGACCTTCAGCTCCGGCGCCGTCAGCAGGGATACGGCCGCGGCGGACGCATGAAAATAGAAAGTGACACTGCCGAAGTCCTCTCCGGTATCCGCTTCGGTAAAACCATAGGCTCCCCCATCTCCCTTATCATCCGCAACCGCGACTGGGAGAACTGGACAGAGAAAATGGCACAATTCGAGTCACACGAAGCGACCACCGAAAAAATCACCATACCGCGCCCCGGCCACGCTGACCTTGCCGGCCGTTTAAAATACGACTTCAACGACATCCGCCCCGTCATCGACCGCTCCTCCGCACGCGAAACCGCAGCAAGGGTTGCGGCAGGCTCAGTTGCGCGGATCTTTCTCCGCCAGCTCGGCATCGAAATCGGCAGCTGCATCTCCTCAATTGGTCCCGTAACCGACACCGAATCAGCCAAAACCATATCCACACTGCTTGAAAAAGGTGCCGAGTGTCTTGCTGGTGCAGCAGACCGCTCTGAAGTTCGCATGCTGGGGGAAAAAGCTGAAAAAGAAGCCATAGCCGCCATAGATCAAGCAAAAGAGAGGGGCGACACCCTCGGCGGCATCATTGAAATCTACATCACCGGTGTACCCGTTGGGCTCGGCAGTTACGCCCAGCACGACAGAAGGCTCGACAGCCAGCTTGCCGCAGCCGTCATGGCAATACAGGCAATAAAAGGGGTGGAAATCGGCCCTGCTTTCGAGAATGCCCGGAAACCCGGTTCTGAAGTGCACGACGCGCTGCATCTGGTAAAAGGGGAAGGGGTACAACGACCGACCAACCGGTCAGGAGGAATAGAGGGGAGCATGTCGAGCGGAGAAACCATTCACATACGGGCCGCAATGAAACCAATCTCTTCAATGCCCTCTCCCCTGCAGTCGTTCGACCTGGCAACCCTTGAGCCCGTTCTCTCGCGCTTTGAAAGAAGTGACACCTGCGCTGTTCCCGCAGCGGGCGTTGTTGCCGAAGCCGTTGTGGCTCCCGTCATTGCCAACGCCCTCTTTGAAAAGTTCGGCGGCGACCATCTTGAAGAGATCCGCGACCGCCTGAAGAGTCACCGTGAAGCAGTGCTCCGGGCCTTCTCCGGCTGATCCCCGTCGGTCTGGTTATACTTGCCAACCAGGCGCTGGTTCATGTCGAGTGAAGGCTCGGCACTCTCCGTCCGCCCCACAATCTCAGCAGGCACACCGGCAACCGTATAATGAGGGGGAACATCCTCCAGCACAACGCTACCTGCGCCAACCTTCGCACCCTCACCTATCACCACATTACCAAGTATCTTCGCCCCTGCCCCTATCAGCACCGACTTATGCACCTTCGGGTGACGATCACCCGTCTCCTTGCCCGTACCCCCAAGGGTCACCTCATGGAGCAGCGACACATTGTCGTCCACCACGGCCGTTTCACCAATCACAAGGCTCGTGGCATGATCAAGAAGAATCCCCTTGCCTATCACCGCCGCCGGATGAATGTCGACCGCAAACACTTCCGACATCCGGTTCTGAATGAAATATGCCATGGTCTTCCGGCCGTTCTTCCATAGCCAGTGCGCAAGACGGTAGGCCTGAAGCGCCTGATACCCCTTCAGAAACAGCATGATCTCAAAATAATAGACCGCGGCCGGATCGCGCTGTTGGGTTGCCACAAGGTCATAGGCCGCCCAGGCAACCCTGTCAGGGCACTGGCGGTAAAAGTCCTCAATCAGCCCCTGCAGGACAGGAGGCGGAAAATGCTTCGAGCCCAACTTCACAGCAAGGAGCATCGCAAGTGAAGAAGCAAAATCATCAAACTGCATGATATGCTGCTCCAGAAACATGCTGATGTCGGGATCGCGACGGCACTCAACCGCAGCCTCCGACACAATGCTCTCCCACACCTTCCCTACATCTATATCCATAACACTTGAAAACGGCTCCCCGCCGCAAGAAAAACATGAACAAAAGAAAACCCGCTGCACACGCAACACATACAAACAAACTCCCTCGTAAAAGGTTCAAGTACAAGAGCGCTTCAATACACTACCCTTCATCTTGGCTTGCTTTAAGTTACTCGGCAGTTCATTTTACGAAGTTTCTGATGCTCTGCCAATTCTCTTTTTCTTTCTGCAGTTATCTTTACACGACGGCAATAATGCTGTTGCTCTGTGAGCGCCCCATACCACTTTCAAACATAAGCATAGTCTTGCACTCTGGCCAGGGCCCGGGAAGGGCAATGGCGGGATACTCCTGATTCGCCTCCAGCAGATTTTTACCCGAAAAAAATCCCCCGCTGAGCTTACATTACAATTCCCCCCCCCTTTTCACACAAAGGGCACCTCTCTTTCTTCTTGAGTCTTGAGATCGCGCCCAATAGAATGGAGGCAACCATGAGTTTTGTCCATTTCCACGATGATGTACTCTTCACCCAGCGGCTTCTTGCTGCTGAACGGCTCTACCTCGGTGCCCTTGACGGTCTCTGGGGCCCCATAACCGAACGGGCCTACCAGGAATTCAGCTTGCGTACGGCGGCAATAACGAAGGAGTTGGGAGCATTCGACACCAGATCCGAACAGAACATCTGCTCACTCTCCCTCCGTACGCAGCGAGTGTGCCGCATCTTTCTCGCGCGGGTTCTGGAAGGAGGAATAAGGGTCAGGGTCATTTCCGGCACACGCACCTACAAAGAGCAGGACGAACTCTTCCGCCATGGCCGTTACGGCAACCCCGGTCCAAGGGTCACCAATGCCAGAGGAGGGCGCAGCAACCACAACTTCGGCATTGCCTGGGATATCGGCATCTTCACCGAAGAAGGAGGCTATATCACACAGAAAGAGGACTACGACGAAGCCGCACGAATCGGACTGACGCCCGAGATTGAGTGGGGAGGGTTCTGGAAAAACTTCCCCGACAGACCCCACTACCAGCTCCGATTCAAGCAGCTCCTCAGCATCGCAACCCTCAGAGAGCACTTTGAGGAAGGAGAAACAATTCAATCGTATGCATGAGAAAGAGGCTGCGTCTCACCAGCTTTTGAAAGCGGTTTTTTTTGCGTACACTTTGCTTGCGCAGTACCAACACCAACAGGCAACAACTCTCTTGCAAAGCAATGCAGATATCACGCAAAATCGAGATTGACTACGGCCACACCCTGCCGAACCACTATTCATTCTGCAACCAGCTGCACGGCCACCGCGGAGTGATTGTAGCCACCGTTGAAGGCCCGGTTGTCACAGAAACAGGCGACAGCCGGGAAGGCATGGTCATGGACTTCAAATTCCTCAAAGACATCATGCTGGAGCACATCCACAACCAGCTCGACCACGGGTTTGCCGTCTGGAAAGACGACCACGAAGACCTTGAGTTCATCACGAAGCGCAACACCCGCGTCCTCGTCACCGATGAGCCCCCCACCGCAGAATACCTCGCCAAATGGGCATTCAGCCAAATCAAAGACCATCTCCCCAAATCCATCACCCTCACCAACCTCCGCTGGTACGAAACGCCCAACAACTGGGCGGATTATGATGGATAGAGAACACCGTACCAACCCGCTGGCCAAAAGCGATGGGTGTTACAACAGAAACCATGCAAGGAGAAGCGAAAGACAATGTCAGCAAGATTCAAGTAACCTGCCTATTATTACTATATTGTCGCAGTTGCCAACCAATCCGATAGACCCTTATTCTGCTCTGCCACCGACCGGCATAAGCCTGTTTCAGGGAGAGATCACTCTTGATGATCACCTCTCTCTTCATAGCTGTAAGGGCAGGGATGGGGGGACATCCTGAAGGCTTGGGCTGCCCCTCTCGGGGTTGAATGGAATTTTGTTAACCGGAACATAATGATGTGCTTGGTCTTATAGCAACAGGATTTCTGGCGTCTGCCATGGCGCCTGTACTGTATAAACGCTACAAGGAAAATTTCGGCTGGATCGCCGTGTCGTTTCCTCTGTATATGTTTTTCAGCTTTCTGTCGCGTTATCCTCGCATCGCAGCCGGGGAGTCCCTACGGGAATCTCTCCCGTGGGTACCATCTCTCGGAATCAATTTCTCATTTCTGCTTGACGGGCTGAGCCTGACCTTTGCGCTCATCATCACGCTTGTAGGCGCGGCAGTTTTTCTTTATGCCGGAGCATACATGAAAGGGTACAAAGATGCCGGGAAGTTTTATCTCTCCATCGGCGTTTTCATGACCTCAATGCTCGGACTTGTTCTCGCGGACAACATGCTCCTGCTGTTCGTATTCTGGGAACTGACGAGCTTCAGTTCATATCTGCTGATCGGGTTCAATCATCACAAAGAGTCGTCCCGCAAGTCGGCGCTTCAGGCTCTTCTGGTAACAGGAGGCGGCGGGCTTGCACTGCTTGCAGGCATTCTGCTGCTGGGAAGCGTAACAGGTACTTATGAGATTTCCTCGTTCTATGACATGAACCGGGTAATTACGGCTCACAGCCTCTATCCTGCAATCGTTGCTCTGCTGCTGCTCGGGGCATTCACCAAATCAGCTCAGTTTCCGTTTCATTTCTGGCTGCCGAACGCCATGGAGGCACCTACCCCTGTCAGCGCCTATCTGCATTCGGCAACCATGGTCAAGGCTGGCGTCTACCTGATTGCCAGACTGAACCATGAAATTGGCGGCACGCCTCTCTGGCAAGACACCGTTCTGGTAACAGGAGCCGTGACCATGCTCTTCACCGCCACGCTTGCCTTCAGGCAGACGGACTTGAAAAAGCTGCTTGCCTATTCCACACTGGCCGTACTCGGTACGCTGGTGATGCTGCTGGGCATCGGTTCAGAGCTTGCGATCAAGGCGTTCTTCATCTACCTCATAGCGCACTCGCTCTATAAAGGAACTCTCTTTCTGGTGGCCGGCACGATAGACCACGAAACCGGGACGCGCGATATCGGCAAACTCGGCGGGCTGCGCAAAGCCATGCCGGTGACGGCGGCGGCGGCAGCCCTGGCCTCTTTTTCAATGATGGGGGTGATTCCCCTCATCGGTTTTATTGGCAAGGAGACTGTCTATAAAGCAATACTTGAACTTGATCGCTGGGGGCTGCCGCTCATCACCGCAGCAGTGCTTGCCAATGCCTGTGTTGTCATGGTGACCCTGCTCGTGGGGTTCCGGCCGTTCTGGGGGAAAGCCGGAGAGACACCCAAACAGGCTCACGAGGCTCCGCTAAAAATGCTTCTGGGGCCGGCTCTTCTGGCGGTTCTGGGACTGCTCATCGGTCTTTTTCCGGACTTTTTCATTTCCGCCATGCTTGAACAGTCAGCCAGAAGCATCCTTTCCGAAGAGCTCAGCCTGAAGATTGCCCTGTGGCATGGGGTCAATCTGGTACTGATACTGAGTTTCGTTACGCTGCTGCTCGGAGGACTTCTCTATACGCTGCGTCCCGCTACTCTCCGGCACTCTTTCTTCTCTGCCCTTCCTGCCCTCATCAAACCCTCATCATGGTACGAAAGCGCACTCAAAGGGATGCTTTCGTTCGCAAGGCTCCAAACCAAGACTTTGCAGAACGGCTATCTGCGGAACTACAGCATGGTGATTGTTCTTGCCGTTCTCCTCTCGTCCTCGTTTGCTCTGTACAAAGGGTATGGGAAAATGCCTCCCGTTCCTGATGCCTCAATCACCTTCTATGAGGCCGCGCTTGGCTTCATCATCATCGCTGCAACCATCCTTCTGACAACCTCAACATCAAGACTCAAGTCGGTCGTATCACTGGGAGTTCTCGGCTTTTCAATCGGTATCATCTTCGTAATCTATGGTGCACCCGATGTTGCACTCACAACCTTCGCCATCGAGACGCTGAATGTGATTCTCTTCATGCTGGTACTCTATCGGCTTCCGAAATTTTTCAACCACTCCTCTTCTTCAAACAGAATACGAGATGCAGTCATAGCTGGAAGCGTTGGAGTGTTCATGACGCTGGTCGTCCTGTTTTCAACCTCGTTCGAGCTCTCTTCGGAGCTGAAGGACTATTTCGCTTCAGCAAGTCTTCTGGAGGGGAAAGGACGCAATGTGGTCAATGTAATCCTCGTGGATTTCAGGGCTCTGGATACACTTGGTGAAATCACCGTCCTGGCCATAGCAGCCATCGGAGTAATGACAATACTGAAAACAGGCAGGGAGGGGAGGGCCTAACCATGCATTCAGTCATTCTTGCAACAGCATCGCGCTACCTTCTGGCCCTGATTCTCATGTTTTCAGTGTTCATGCTCCTGCGCGGCCATAACGAACCCGGAGGCGGTTTCGTCGGCGGCCTGGTAGCTGCCGCCGCCTATGCGCTCTATTTTCTCGCTAACGGACTTGATGCGGCACGCTTGATATTCCGCTTTGAACCGCTGCGAACTTCAGCGCTCGGCCTCTTTCTTGCCCTTCTGAGCACTCTGCCTTCGCTTGTAACAGGACAGCCATTCATGACTGCGATATGGGTTGATACAGGCATTGCGCCAATCGGCAAGGTAGGAACTCCCCTTCTGTTCGATCTCGGGATATACCTCCTGGTTCTGGGTATTACGCTCACCATCATTTTTTCGCTGGCTGAGGAGGACGGCCTGTCATGACAACTCTTCTTGCCATCATCATCGGCGTTCTCTACGCCGCAGGGATCTACCTCATTTTGAGGCGCAGCATGGTCAGGGTGATATTCGGCCTGATTCTTCTGGGTCATGCAGCCAATCTCATGATCTTTACCGTTGGCCGTCTAACCAAAGGATCTCCGGCCTTCGTGCCTGAAGGGGCAGAGAGCATTATTACCAGGCCGTTTGCCGATCCTCTTCCGCAGGCGCTCATACTGACGGCTATTGTCATAGGGTTCGGAGTGCAGGCGTTCGCCATCGTCCTCTTCAGGCGCACCTATCAGACTCTGAAAACCGGTGATCTGGATGAAATGCGGAACACGGACCGTCTGCCGGAGAAGCTGCCATGAACAGAATCATCATACTGCCGGTTCTGCTACCGTTTGCAACGGCGGTGCTCATGCTGCTGTTCCCCCGCCGCATAGCAACGCACCGGCTGCTCAGCCTGCTTTCAGGCGTTCTTCTGCTGGCTGTTTCATCTCTTATGCTCTGGAGCGTTCTTGATGGAGGCATTCTGTCGCTGCAGGCGGGTGGCTGGGCGGCACCGTTCGGAATCACAATGGTTGCCGATACGCTCTCCTGCACCATGCTGACCATGGCCTCACTGATCGGTCTGACTACGACCATCTACTCAATAGGCTCCATCAACCCGAAAGAGGAGCACAACCTCTACCACCCACTTATACAGCTACTCTTGATGGGAATCAGCGGAGCATTTCTGACAGGGGATGTTTTCAATCTGTATGTGTGGTTCGAAGTCATGCTCATCTCCTCTTTCGTGCTGCTCGTTCTGGAAGGCAGGCCCGAGCAGCTCGAAGGCGCAATAAAGTATGTCATGCTGAACCTGCTTTCTTCAGCAATCTTTTTGGCCGCAGTAGGGCTGCTGTATGGCATGGCAGGCACACTGAATATGGCGGATCTGGCAGTACGGCTTCCCTTGCTGCATCACCCTGAACTGCTTTCGGTGGTAGCCATGCTGTTTCTCATTACATTCGGAATCAAAGCCGCGGTCTTTCCTCTTTTTTTCTGGCTGCCGGCATCCTACCATACACCCCCGATTGCTGTTTCAGCGATATTGGCCGGGTTGCTCACCAAGGTCGGAGTGTATGCGATCATGCGCTTCTTCACCACAATCTTCATTCTCCCGGAGACCGACTTCATCTACCAGATCCTGCTCTGGGTATCGGCACTGACAATGGCCACAGGCGTTCTGGGCGCGGTTGCGCAATACGATATACGAAAACTTCTCTCCTTCCATATCATCAGCCAGATCGGCTACATGATATTCGCCGTGGCAATCCACTCACCACTGGCTATTGCGGGAGGGCTTGTCTTCATTGTTCACAACATTATTGCGAAAACGAACCTTTTCTATCTCAGCGGAATCATGCGCCAACTGACAGGCTCATGGGACCTCCGCCAGATGGGAGGACTCTATGCCCGCTATCCGCTGCTCAGCCTGCTATTCCTCCTGCCGGCGCTTGCTCTTGCAGGAATACCTCCGTTATCGGGCTTCTGGGCTAAACTGACGGTTATCCTTGCGGGTATTGAGGCAGAGCAATGGCCAGTGGTCGCAGTGGCACTCTTTGTAAGCCTGCTCACTCTGTTTTCCATGATCAAGATCTGGAACGAAGCGTTCTGGAAAGACGATCCCAGGGAAGAGGCACATCGGGACAGCGGCAGGCATCTTCACGAGCTCTCCTCCAGGGAAAAAATAGCCATGGCCGCACCGGTTGTGCTCCTTGGGTTGTTGACGGTACTCTCCGGCCTCTGGTTTGAGCCGCTGTTCGTCATTGCCAACAGGGCCGCACTCGAACTGCTCGACCCGAGCCTCTATATCAAAGCTGTGAGGGGAGGAATGCCATGACTCCTTTCCTGCTCAACATACTTCTGGCGGTTGCCTGGATGATGCTTGTCGGTGAAGTGAGCGCCGGAACCTTCACTGCCGGACTTCTTGTCGGATATTTGCTGCTCTGGCTGACCCGTCCGGGTCTGGGCGATACCCGCTACTTTTCAAAGGTCCCTCTCATCATCAGCTTTGTTCTGTATTTTCTCAAGGAGCTCGTGATTGCGAACCTGAAAGTGGCCTATGACATCGTGACACCCAAAAATTACATGGCGCCAGGCATCATTGCCGTCCCGCTTGATGTGAGGAGTGATATTGAAATCACGCTCTTCGCCAACCTGGTAACCCTCACCCCCGGCACCCTGAGCCTGGATGTCTCCTCCGACAAAAAGACGCTCTATGTTCATGCACTCTATGTCAAGGATGCCGGACAGTTCAGAATGGAACTTAAAAACGGTCTTGAAAAACGGCTGATCGAGGTGATGCGATGAACTTCATGGAATGGGCTGTTCAGGCTTCGGTGATCGTTATCGGCCTGTCGATACTGATCATTTTTCTGCGGCTGGTCATCGGCCCCTCGATAGAGGATCGAATCGTAGCGCTGGATCTGCTCTCAGCCAACGCCATAGCCTTTATTGCTGTGTATTCGATTCAGAAGAACTCTACGACATTTCTTGATGTGGGCATCATCCTTGCGCTGCTGGCTTTTCTCAGCACCGTAGCTTTTGCATTCTATCTTGGAGGAAAACAAAGACCATGAACGATATTCTAAGCGGCAGCCTGCTCCTTCTGGGAAGCGTCTTCATCCTGCTTTCAGCAGTGGGCATCCTGCGTATGCCGGATCTCTACACACGCATGTCTGCAACAACAAAGGCCTCCACGCTCGGCATCGGGCTGGTGCTTCTGGGAACCGTATTCTACTGGCAGGATTTCGGTATCGCGTCACGGGCAGTCGCCATTATCGTCTTTCTTTTTCTTACGGCACCCGTAGCAGCCCATGTCATAGGCCGCGCAGCATACCTCGGCAAGGTTCCGCTCTGGGAAAAGACGATAATCAACGAATTCAAAAAGAGTGAGCACCCTTCCGAGAATGGCTCCTCAATGCATGAATAAATGCACATCCGGGCGCCGATCCTGATCCACCCTCTCCTCTCCAGACTTCAAGACGGCAATCTCAATCCACCCGTCCCCCCTCACCGGAAATATCCGTTGACCGCTTCCCAAGCTCTCCCCCAAAGACTCTTCAATACCCTCAAGCGTATAGCACCGCTCCATAGCGAATCCCGGTTCACGGCGCACCTCCTCCTCACTCCAGAACGAGAACTCGCGCGTGAAAGAACAATACCGCATGATTTCCTCAAACACCAGACGCGGTATATCCCTCCGCTGCGGATTCACTTGACTATAGGGAACGAGATACTCAAAAATAACCCTTGAACCCTCAGCCAAATTCCGCCACCCTCCAAGCGCACTCTCTCGAGACAGATAATAGCTCAACCCCTCAACAATCGTCAGCGTCGGAGCACCAGCGTCCCATCCCGCGTCTGAAAGAATGTTTCGCAACCCGGCATGATCTTCAACATCGCCTTCAAGGCACTCCAGACTGCTTCCGGCAGCAAAAGCGAGGCGAGCGACCATTCCTCTTTTTTTCCTCATCCCGCTTGAATCTATCTCGAACACCTTCAAGCCCGGGAACTGGTTTGCGAGCTCAATGCCCAGCATGGAATAACCCGCACCGGGAATGACCACCTGCCTGATCTCGCCCGCTTGAAGGATAGCCTTTGCCTCACGGGCTATGCAGAGTTTTCGGTAGCGGATAACCCGGTCGTACTTCTCCCAGACAGCATGGCACCGGGCCAATAACTCCCGTCCTGCCGTAAGATCAAGCATACCGGCATATTGGCGGACGGCATCAGACAGATAAATTTCCTCTCCACACCAGAGCAGCACAAGTGCCGAGGTGTCGGATATGGGCTGACTGATCAATCGGCCACTCTCCGGGGCTGCATTCTTATCCATTTGCTATGATACTCTATGTTTCGGCCTTCTCATTTCAAGCAGCTTCACTCAATGATCTTCATGTCCTTTTCTCAGCATTGCCCTGAGTGTCAAAACAATAAGAACTGCCGCTGCCACGATAGACATCATCGATGGCTCAGCATGCACCTGCCTACCTACCCACCCAGTGAGATCAAGCCCAAGAAAGCGATACAGGTGATTGACCAGAACACCGGCAACAAGCGAAATAACAATGATGCTCACTAGGTATACAGCGGTTGCGGCCTTGCCGAGCATACGGGAGATAACGGTCAGCGAAGCAGCATTGGTTGCCGGACCGGCAAGCAGAAACACCAGAGCCGCACCCGGTGAAATTCCTTTCAGGGCAAGGGCTGCCGCCACAGGGGTAGAAGCAGTAGCGCAGACATAGAGCGGAACCGAAATAGCCAGCATCATCAACATTGAGAGAAACTCGTTACCGGCAACCTGCTGCAGCATATCGGGCGACACAAAAACAGAGATACAGCCAGCAAGCAGAATGCCCAGAAAAAACCACTTCCCGATATCAGCCAGAAGATCGGAGAAAGCGAAACGCAACCCGCCACGAACCCTCTGGATTAAGGGTTGCGGCGCTTCTGGTATGGCAACGCTGCTGGAACAGGCAGCGCCGCAGCATGAGCCCGCAGCTTGTCGGGCTTCCGGCGCAACAACAACCGGTTTCTCAAACCGTTCAAAAAAAGCAACCGAAACACCTGCCGCAATCGCGGTAACGAAAGATACCAGGGGGCGGATAACCGTCATCAGCGGATCAAGCAGAGCATAGGTTACCGCAATGGAATCAACACCGATCTCAGGAGTGGAAATAAGGAAAGAGGTAACAGGCCCCTTCCCCGCTCCCTGCTTCCTCAGCCCTGCCGCCGCCGGCAGTACGCCGCAGCTGCAAAGAGGAACAGGAATGCCAAGCGCCGAAGCCTTGAAGATGCCTTTAATCCCTCTTCCCCCCATATGTTTTGCAATCATATCACCGGGCAGCAATGCACGGAACAGCCCTGCCACAACAAAACCCATGAGCATCCATGGCGAAGCCTCAACAAGAAAATACCAGGAAGCCACAAGGACTGATAGCAGTATCTCTAGAAATGCATTCATAAGTAAATTCCCCCTGTTAACGCTTTACAGCTCATCTCCCCTCTCTTCTCTTACATGCTCAAACCCTGTTTCAATCAGCATGGAAATGTGCCGGTCGTCAAGCGAGTAGTACACATTCTTACCCTCCTTTCGGGACTTCACTATCCTTGCCCCCCGCAGCACACGAAGCTGGTGCGACACCGCAGACTGGCTCATATTGAGGATCAATGTCAAATCGCACACGCACAGCTCCGAACGAAGCAAGGCATTGAGAATAGACATTCGTCTCCCTTCCCCCAGCGCCTTGAAAAGCTCAGCCACAGCCAATAAATCTTCCCGTGACGCCATAGCACAACTCACCCTCTCAACCGTATCGGGATGAAAGCACTGCTCCCTGCATATATCAGAACTATTTTCAGCCATTGGCGTTTTGCGTTTCGCTATTTATATGAACCTATGAACATATATTAATACATAAGAAAGACAAAACAAAACCACATCTGCGTCCCTTTATGGCAGAAATCGTGCTAAATTAATTATGATTAACACTGCGCATGGGCCACATAACAGCCAGCAGTTTTGCGGCAGCATTTCTCAATTCAAAACAATAAGGAGCTGACCATGCAGAACGGATCACTTTTCGGCAAACTGTTCGACTTTTCATTCAAGGAGTTCATCTCCCTGCAGATTGTAAAATACCTTTACATTCTGGGAATGGTGTTTGCCGCCATTACCGCACTCAGCACACTCGGGGCCGGATTTGCCTCAATGCAATTCAACTTCTGGAGCGGGCTTGGTGGCATATTGATGGCACCAATTGTTTTTTTCCTGCTGGTACTCCTTACGAGGTTGCTTCTTGAAGCGCTTGTAGCAACCTTCCGCATTGCCGAGAACACCACCATACTGGTGGAACGGAACAACGAAAAGCTCTGAAATAACTCTCCCCGGCTCTTACGCGGCGGCTTTCTTCCGCACCACACGGATGCTCTGCACAAGAATGAAAAGCGCCAGGGCGATGAGGATAATGGCTATTGAAGCAAGCAGGTATTTGCCGGGCTCGGCGGTGAGGAACTCGTTCGTTTTCAGGACGAGAGCGCTGATGGTGGTGATGAGCATCAAAACTGCGGGCACGGCGGTGAGCTTCCAGTTCTTGCCCCTTGCGAACAGCCACACGCTGGTTACAATGAACACCACGCTTGCCACAAGCTGATTGGCTGAACCGAATATGGGCCAGATAGCCTTCCAATTGCCGAGCGCCAATACTGCGGAGAGGGCGCCTATCAGAAGGGTAACCCCGTACTTGTTTTTCATGGCGGGGATACCGAAGGTTTCGCCGAGTAGTTCCGTACCGATATAACGGGTGATGCGGGTGGCGGAGTCGAGCGTGGTCATTACGAAGGTCTTGAGCATGGTGATGCCGATGAGAGCACCGAAAGCACCGAGTACCGGCTTTGTGATCTCTCCGTATCCCAAGCCGAAGGTCTTTATCCATCCCCCTTTTGCAAACACCTCCTGATAGACGAACCCATGCTGGCCAACCGGAAGTTCCTTCCAGTAGAGGCCTGCGGTGACGGCAACAATTGCCAGAACGGCAAGAGCCGCCTCGGTAACCATGGCACCGTAGCCGACGGCACGGATATCTTTCATGGTGGGAAGCTGCTTGGCGGTGGTGCCGCTGGCTACAAGGCTATGGAAGCCCGATACCGCGCCGCAGCCAATGGTGATGAAAAGCATGGGGAACATCCAGCCCTGATCAGAGGAAAAGGCCACCACCGGAGGTGCATGGAGTTCAGGACGGGAAAGCAGCAGCCCAAGGAAGCCGAAAAACATGCCGGCAAACAGGACGAGGGCTGCAAGATGATCTCGCGGCTGAAGGAGCAGGGTGACCGGGGTAACGGAGGCAATCATGCCATAGATGATGAGGATAACGGTCCACCACTGTGCCGGGTTGGACACCGGCAGAGAGACCGGGTGGCTGTAGCCAAGAACAATGAGGCCGAAAAGCATGGCAACGCCAAGCAGGGAAGAGAGCAGGATGGAGAAGCCGCGATGGTACATCAGCCAGCCGATGAGGGCTGCAACAGGAATGAGGCCGAGCGTAGGCAAAACCACTTCGGGAGTGTTGGCAAGGGTCTGGCCTGCTATGGCGGCAAACACAGCCACAATGAGAATGAGGGTCAGGAAGACAAAGAGGCTGAAGACAATTTTTGCATTCCGGTCAAGAATGTTTTCAGTGAGGTCGGCTATTGAACGCCCCTCGTTTTTGGCGGAGATTGCAAGCGAAGCAAGATCGTGCACAGCACCCATGAAAATGCTGCCGAATACTATCCATGCAAGAGCAGGAAGCCAGCCCCAGTAAAGGCAGGCAATGACCGGGCCGATAATGGGAGCCGCCCCTGCAATAGAGGCAAAATGATGGCCGAAGAGTATGAGCCAGTGCTTTGCCGGCACGAAGTCGACACCGTCATGCTGTTTGACGGCCGGAGTCTCTTCCGATTCATCAATGCCAAGCTGACGGGCGAGAACAGGGCTGTAGTAGCGATAACCGAGGTAGAGCAGCAGGAGTGAAAATGCCGCCAGGAGAATGGTGTTCATCAGCGATCGGAGGTTGTGCTTGTTGATTTTTGGGTAAAATAAACAATTCCGTCAATATATCTCCTGAAGCACCGAGAGGAAGCGGGAAGAAGGGGCGTCAAATTATTATGGGCTAAAAAGACCGTGTGGCGCAATAATGATGAAAAGCAGATCTGAAGAGAGGATGACATGAAAAAAGTACTTGCAGTTTCCCTGCTTCTGCTGGCTACGGGATGCACCCCCTACTTGCGTAACCACAACGACGACCGCCGTGACGATCGCAAAAGCGAGCGTTATGAGAAAAAAGAGAGGCGGGACAGCGACCGGAAGGATAAGGATGACTGGCGCTATGAGGATGAAAGAAAGGATCGCGACTATTACCGCTGAGATTCAGGGGAAGTCAGCCATTACTCCGCTTTTTTCGTCCAATAGGTTTCCCCGCCTTGTGTGATGAGTCGGAACCGGCCGGTGCCGAACATCTGCTTCATAAACTCTCCAGCTTTCTGTTGCGTATCGGAGAAACGCTCCTCAAGGGCCTGTTTGAGTTCGCGTTCCTGCACGGGGTGGCGGAGGGTGATGGCTGTAACGGCCTCCAGAATATCGGGGGTTCCGGAAAGATCCATAGAACCTTTTATCGGGTGCACAACGGCAGCCACCTCCTGCATGAGAATGACGGCCTGTTCAATACGCTCATCACTCGGGAGAAGAACATCCTTTTCGGTTGATGGCCTGGTTGGAATGACAAGGTGCACCATGTCGGGGCTGATTTGAGCCAGAGCGCTTGTAATGTCTTTCAGGGTTTCATCCGAGTCGTTGACTCCTCCAAGGAGCATCACCTCAACCCAGAGGTTGCCGGTGTATTCCCGTCTGAATGCAATAAGCCCTTCAAGATGTCGTTTAAAGGTAAAGCCTGGAGCATGACGGCTGATTTTCTGATGCAACTCTTCTGAACCGGCGTTGAGCGAGGGGAGCACTGCGTCAGCTCTGAGGGCTTCCTGACGGACTTCGGGCAGGGAGAAAAGCGAGCCATTGGTAATAATAGCCACGGGAATATCCGTCATCTTCTTTACCTCGTCAATAATCTTACCTAAACCGCGGTAGAGCATGGTCTCGCCCGAACCCACAAAGGTAATCCAGTCTATGTGCGCGCCAGAGTCTATAGCCTCTTGTATTTCAGAGAGAATCTCTTCCTTCGGATAAAACTCCCGGCGCTCAACACTATACTCCTTCGTTCTTCCGAGCTGGCAGTAGATGCAGTTCCATGTGCAACTTTTCGGGGGAAGCAGGTCAACACCGAGGGACTGACCGAGGCGTTTTGAAGATACTGGGCCGAACACATGAGTCATGGAAGTAATTGTTTATGATGAAACGCAGGCTCAGTCGACGCCGCTATGTGCGAGGACCTCGGAAAACTTCACCCGGCTCTCCTCTTCGAACGCCTCTTTGGATATTCTGGGGAGCAGGAGGCTGGCAATGCCAAACGCAAGGATTTCAAGACCGAAGATGGCGCTGTATGCCATCATGTAGCTGCCGCTGAAAGCATGCACCACATCGCGAATGATACCCGCACCAAAGTGGCCAAGGAACATGGCAAGGCTCTGTGCCGTTCCCCAGAGGCCGATATAAACGCCACTACGCCCTGCAGTCATGGTCATCATCATGGTGATGTTCGAGACGCTTGAAGCGCCGAGGCCTATACCCGTAACTACAAGGCCAATGCGAAGCATAGACTCATCAAGGGCAAATCCGGCAGCAATGATGATGGAAAACCCGACCATGCAGAACAGGTTCCCAATAAGGGCGCCGTTCTTATTGCCTATGCGGTTCAGGAGAAATCCGGTGATAAGCATGAAGACGAGCTGCATGCCGCCCATTGTAGGGCGGAAGAGTTTAGTGGTCACTCCTACCGGCATCTCGAACACATCTGCACCGAACGGCTCCATCACAATTTCATTGGAAAAGAGGGCGAAGATGGAGAGAAAGATATAGAAGGCGAAAAACATGGTTTTGGGTGACCGGGAGAGCAGACGAATTGACTGGGCGAAACCGAGCGACTCCTCCGCTTTTCCTTTCTTCCCCTCAGCGTTGCGTTCTTCAACCCCCACAAAGGCGATAAGGCCAAGAACAAGAGTCACAAGTCCGCCAGCAATACCCACATTTATAAGGCGTTCGGGAGTATATACATCAAGATAGGAGCCGACAACACGAGCTGAAATGATGGTGGTAAGCACCATAAGAGTCCAGCTCGAAGAGGTCACCTTGCCGATGTGCCTGTCGCCCACATAGTCGGCAATAAGGGCGTAGTATGCGGTGGTGGCCACCTGCAGGCCGAAACCGAAGAGGAGGAATACCACCATGAGCTGCCAGAGGCCGATGTCAAACAGGACTGCGGGAAAAAGAGTGGCAAAATCAGTGCCGCTCACCTGAACCTGATAGGCCGCCACGGGGGCGTACATAAAGGAGACAACACAGCTCACAAGACCAAGAAGAATATAGGGGGAACGCTGATATCCCATGAAGTGCGAACGGTCGGACATGCTTCCGGCCCATACCTTGACTCCGAAAATGGCAAGAAGCTCTTTGAGACTGATGAGGCCAAAGACGATTGTGGAGGCGATGCCAAGCTCTTTGACCATGACCCGGTTGAGGGTGTCGTGCAGAAAGCCAAGCATGATGCCAAAACCCATCTGGAAAAGCGCGAGGCGGATCAGGTTGAACAATCGCATTGAACGAAGGAAAAGAGTGTTAAGGAAATGTCGTCGCAGCTCTCAAGCAAGGTGGGAAATATAATAAAAAAGGAACGGCAATCAGCCTATCGGAGTGCGTAGTGCGGCGGTAAGGCCGGTGAGGCGAGCCTTTGAACTGCACTTGGCGATGGCCGTCGAAAGGGCTTTCTCTTCACCAATAACCATCACCAGCTTTCTCCCCCTTGTCACCGCTGTATAGATGAGGTTCCGCTCCAGCATTGGGTAGTGAAGCATGGAGAGCGGGATGAGCACTGCGGGGTATTCAGAGCCTTGGCTTTTGTGAATGGTAATGGCCCATGCCGGGGCCATTTCATCAAGCTCGCTGAAAAGGTAGCGTACCTCACGGCCGTCAAAAAGCACCTGCATCTCCCGGTCCTCGTCATCAATGGCAGAGATAATACCGATGTCGCCGTTGAACACCTCTTTTTCATAGTTGTTAAGGGTCTGAATCACCTTGTCACCCCGGCCATACGTAATTCCGAACCGTTCAACCCGCTTACCTCCGCCGCCGTTCAGGCGCTCCTGCAGAAGGGTATTGAGCGACTGCGAGCCCAGAGGGCCTTTGTTCATAGGAGTCAGCACCTGGATACCCTCCAGCGGATCGAGCCCGAAGCGCTCGGGAATTCTTTCGGCAACCAGAGAAAGAAGTTTGCGGCGAATTTCTTCCGGGCCGGAAGCAGAGACAAAATAAAAGTCTGTCAGTTCGGGGCCCTCATGGACAAGAAGCCCCTCTCCGCGGTTGATGCGGTGAGCGTTCTGAATAATCATCGACTGTGCGGCCTGCCGGAAAATTTCCGTCAGACGGACAACAGGAACAGCTTCGGAGCTGATAATGTCCGCAAGAACGGCACCGGGCCCGACAGGGGGAAGCTGGTCCACATCACCGGCAAGAATAACGGCAGCTTTACTGGAAATGGCAGAGAGAAGGCGGTTCATCAGCACCACATCAATCATTGAAGCTTCATCAACAATGATGATGTCGGCGTTGAGAGGGTTGGAGGAACAACGCTTGAAGTCGTAGGTATAGGGGTCGAACTCAAGCATCCGGTGGATGGTTCTCCCCTCCCGTCCGGTAGCCTCGCCGAGCCGTTTAGCCGCCCTGCCGGTGGGAGCACAGAGCAACACACTGAGCCCAAACACCTCAGGAATGGAGAGCAGTGTCCGGATGATGGTGGTTTTACCCACACCCGGGCCGCCAGTGATGACCAGCAGCTTGCTTGAAAGCGCAAGGCGAACCGCTTCGCGCTGTGAGGGGGAAAGCTGTAGGCGTGATCGCTCTTCAGCCTCCGCCACAGAACGCTCTACATCAATCCTCCCCCAGGGCAGCTTGCCTGAAGCAATCCTCTTTATGCCCTCAGCCACACCCTGCTCAGCCTTCCAGAGGGACTCAAGATAGAGATGGCGATCCTCCGTCTCTTTATCGGCAATGATGCGCCCCACAGTAAGCTCACTCTGGAGGGCCTCCTGCAGGATATCCTCACGCATCTGCAGCAGCTGGCGGGCTGAATCAAGCAGCATGGGTTCCGGAACCCGGCAGTGGCCCTTTGAGGAGAGCTCCTGCAGCACCCAACTGATGCCGGCCCGTGCCCTGAGGGGAGAGTCCTGGGCAATACCGATGCTTCGTGCAATAGCGTCGGCCGTGCGGAACCCTATGCCCACAATGTCGCGGGTGAGCCGGTAGGGGTCGCGGCTGACCACTGCCACGGCATCTGCGCCGTATACTTTATAGATTTTCAGTGCTCTCGCGGTTCCAACTCCATGCGACTGGAGGAATATCATGATGTCGCGCACCGCCTTGTGTTCCTGCCACGACTCCACAATCTGCCGCTGCTTCTTTGGCCCTATGCCGGGAAGCTCAAGCAGCCGTTCCGGCCGAGCCTCAATGATGGTAAAAACATCCGTCCCCCAGGCGCCCATCATAACAGAAGCCAGATGCGGCCCCACCCCCTTCAGCATGCCGGAAGCCAGATAGGTTTCCATCCCCTCACGGCTCCTGGGAGCAACAACCGAAAGCGTGGTGGCACGAAACTGCATACCCCAGTTCTTGTCATTCTGCCATCGGCCCACGGCCTCTATGTGCTGACCGGGAGAAACGGAGGCCATGCAGCCAACAACAGTCTTCTCGGCCTCGTCCGGTACGGAAGAGAGGCGAAGCACGGCAAAGCCGCTTTCAGGGTTGAAAAAAGAGACCCTGTCAACAACCCCGCTAAGCCTCTCATCTCCTGCCCCGTTCGCTTCCTCTGGGTGCATGCCTGATTCCTCTCACTCAATGGGTTCAATGCTTTCAACGCCTTTAAAGCGTTTCAGCGTATTTGCAAATCAAGGTGAATTTAAGTATTGTGACGATAGATTCACATCTTGGGGGTGCTTTCTTTTGAAGGCTGAGATCACACCCTTGTAACTTGATGCAGGTAATACTGACGCAAGGAAAGATTGAAGCGCTGTTTGTACCCTCCCGCGGGACCTTTACCGGCTTCTCATCCTTTCCCTCCGTTCGTGTTACTGCGACACCCGGAACCACACATGAGTACCAAAACCGCACACACTTCATGCCCCAAAGAGTCCTCAGAGGGCAAGGCATTTCAGAAAACATATGCAGACGGAATACTCTGGCCTCTGAAAGTTGGCATGCAGACCCTCGCACTGTCGGGAACATATTCCTGCAATGGCGCTCTGTTCACCTCACTGCCTCTGTACGACACCAGCGGGCCGCACTCCGACCCTTCTGTAACAATCAATCCTACCGAAGGACTTGCTCCAATAAGGGACAGCTGGAACTTCATCAGGAGTATCAGCGTGCCCTGCCCGGCACCGGTCAACAGCGAATCAATGACCGAGCGCCATCCGCGCATGGCTGAAGACGGCATTGCGCTCACTCAAATGCACTTTGCCCGCAAAGGGGTTATCACTCCGGAAATGGAATATGTTGCCATCCGTGAAAACCAGCAGCTTGAAGAGTGGATAGCAGCGAACGGCCGGGGCGGAACCCCTTCGGAACCCATCACCGCCGAATTTGTCAGGAGCGAAGTGGCTGCAGGGCGGGCAATCATTCCGGCAAACATCAACCATCCGGAACTTGAGCCGATGATCATCGGCAGGAAATTCAGAGTAAAAATAAATGCCAACATCGGCAACTCCGCCCTGAGTTCCAGCATAGCCGAAGAGGTTGAAAAGGCTGTATGGGCATGCCGCTGGGGGGCCGATACCGTCATGGACCTCAGCACCGGAGCCAATATCCACAAAACCCGTGAATGGATTCTGCGCAACTCCCCCGTCCCCATTGGCACGGTACCCATGTACCAGGCCCTTGAAAAGGTTAATGGTGTTGCTGAAGACCTGACATGGGAACTCTACCGCGATACGCTTCTTGAACAGGCCGAGCAGGGGGTTGATTATTTCACCATTCACGCCGGCATTCTCGAGAAGCATCTCCCGCTTGCCGACAAACGCAGGACGGGGATTGTGTCGCGAGGAGGTTCAATCATGGCGAAATGGTGCCGGGCGAACAAACAGGAGAACTTCCTGTACACCCACTTCGAGGAAATCTGCGCAATCCTGAAATGCTACGACATTGCCGTCTCGCTTGGCGACGCGCTCCGTCCCGGCTCCATTGCCGATGCCAACGACGAGGCCCAGTTTGGTGAACTCAAGGTGCTCGGCGAACTGACTACCGTAGCCTGGGAGCATGAAGTGCAGGTGATGATTGAGGGGCCGGGCCATGTACCGCTCCACATGATAGAGGAAAACATGCAGAAACAGATGGAGTACTGCCACGAAGCCCCCTTCTATACCCTCGGGCCGCTGGTCACTGATATTGCCGCCGGTTACGACCATGTCAACTCAGCCATCGGCGGAACACTCATAGCCAGCCACGGCTGCTCCATGCTCTGCTATGTGACACCCAAAGAGCATCTCGGACTGCCCGACAGGAATGATGTGCGCGAAGGGGTTGTGGTTCATAAAATTGCCGCGCATGCTGCTGACCTTGCAAAAGGAAGCCCCATTGCACGGTTGCGCGACGAACTGATGAGCAGCGCCCGGTTCGCTTTCAACTGGGAAGATCAGTTCAACCTTTCGCTTGATCCCGAAAAAACCCGCGAAGTGCATTCGGCAAGTATGAAAGCTGCCGGCCGTGAAGGAGAAAAGGCCGACTTCTGCACAATGTGCGGACCGGATTTCTGCTCGATGAAGAAATCGAAGGAAGCCTCAGCCGCCAGTGCAATTGAGCTCGGGAGATGAACTGGAACAACGCCGGCCGAAGCGGCCATAGGCCGGCTGAAGGACTTTTTTGGAGTTCCCTCAAAAACACTCGACCATGGAATCAAAAAGTACCGGCAGAAATACATGGAAATCAAGAAGCGGATTTATCCTTGCCGCTATCGGCTCGGCTGTAGGGCTTGGCAATATATGGCGATTCTCCTACCTCACCTATGAGAACGGCGGGGGCGCCTTTCTCATCCCTTACCTCATTGCCCTTCTCACAGCCGGCATTCCTCTCCTGATCCTCGAATTCGGCATCGGGCACGAACGCTTCGGAAGCGCACCTCTGGCGTTCCACAAAATCAGCCCCCGATGGGAATGGCTCGGATGGTGGCCCCTGCTCTTCACCATGTTTGGCATCGTTCTCTATTATTCGGTGGTGATAGCCTGGTGCATCGATTACCTCTTTTATGCCACCACGCTTGCCTGGGGCGATGATCCCAACCACTTCTTCTTCAATTCATTCCTGCAGGTCTCCTCGTCGCCCTTTGACATCGGAACCATCAGAACACCCATCCTCCTTGCCCTCATTGCGGTATGGGTAGTGAACTGGGCCATCATCATCCGGGGCGTCGGCCGCGGCATCGAGATGGCAAACAAGATCTTCATGCCGCTGCTGCTTCTCCTGACTCTGGCGCTCGTCTTCTGGGCGTTCAATCTGGAGGGTGCAATGGTCGGGGTATCGGCCTATCTCACGCCCGATTTCTCGAAACTGGCGGACCCAATGGTCTGGGTCAGCGCCTACGGCCAGATCTTCTTTACCTTGAGCCTCGGGTTCGGCATCATGATTGCTTACGCAAGCTACATGCCTTATGAGTCGAACATGACAGGAAGCGCCATCATTACCGCGCTGGCCAACAGCGCTTTCTCGCTGCTTTCAGGGTTCGGCGTCTTCTCTGTTCTGGGATTCATGTCCGTCAGTCAGGGAATTCCGCTTGAAGATGTTGTCCAGGAAAGCATCGGCCTGGCCTTTGTTGCCTACCCGAAAGCCATCTCGCTGCTCGGCACAGCCGGCCCGCTCTTCGGGATTCTGTTCTTCCTGAGCCTTACGGTAGCAGGGATTTCCTCATCGATTTCCATTGTTGAGGCGTTCGTCTCTGGCGTCGAGGACAAGTTCGCCATCAACAGAAAGCTGCTCGCCACCCTGCTCTGCCTGCTCGGCTTTTCGGGGGGGCTGATTTTCACAACACAAGGCGGCCTGCTCTGGATAGACATCGTTGATCATTTCATCAACAATTACGGCCTGATTGTAGCCGGACTGCTTGAATGCCTCGCGGTCGGCTGGTTCTTTAAAATCGACATCATCAGGAACCACCTCAACAAGGTATCCCGGCTTCAGCTGGGCACCTGGTGGAACTGGACCATCAAGTTCGCCCTGCCCCTCTTCCTCTCCACCATCCTCATCAACCAGCTGTTTCGCGAACTGCTGGGGGCTTATGGCAACTACTCATGGGAAAGCCTCATCTCTATTGGCTGGAGCTGGATAGGGATTTCGCTGCTGCTCTCCTTCGTGCTTGCCGTCCAGCCATGGAAAACCAACAACCACCTCCAGAACGGCCGGGGCGAAGAGCTCAAATAGCGGAAGCCTCGTAAGATTGCGCCCATGCTGGGCGCACCAAAAAAAAGGACACCGATTGAGATATCGGTGTCCTGAAAGAAAAAAACGAAGCGGGCCCGTTAATCGGGAGAGCTCTTCAGCAGGCTGCTTTGACGATAGCAACAAAATCTTCTGCCTTGAGGGCTGCGCCGCCAATGAGGCCACCGTCAATGTCGGGCATTGCAAAGAGTTCTGCCGCATTGGAAGGTTTGACGCTTCCGCCGTACTGAATGCGCACAGCCTCAGCAGCAGCTGCTCCATAGAGCTCTGCAACCTTGTTGCGAATAATTTTATGGACTTCCTGAGCCTGCTCTGAACTGGCCGTTCTGCCTGTGCCGATTGCCCATACAGGCTCATAAGCAATCACAATGTCGCTGATGTCAACAACGCCCTGCAGTCCGCCGGTAACCTGCGAGGATACCACAGCTTCAAAAGCGCCAGATTCACGCTCGTCAAGGGTTTCACCAACACAGAGAATTGCTTTCATACCGGCTGCAAGAACCTTTTTGATGCGAAGGTTGACGGTTGCGTCTGTTTCGCCGAAATACTGGCGGCGCTCTGAGTGGCCAATGATAACATAAGAGCATCCAACAGCCTTGAGCATGCCCGTTGAAACCTCTCCGGTGTATGCCCCGTCATCTTCATAATGGCAGTTCTGCGCCACAAGAAGAACTTCGCTTCCCTTTATGGTGCAACCAACTGCGTCAAGTGCAGGATAGGTCGGTGCAATGCCGGCCTCGCATGCTGAACAGTCGTTTCCAAGCGCAGCAACAACTGCCGAGGCAAGTTCGGCCGATTCAGCGACCGTCTTGTTCATTTTCCAGTTACCGACAACAATTTTTCTGCGCATGGTATAAGTATTAGTACCCGGTTTTAATATCTGAATAGATTCTGTCAATATGGGCGAAAGCAATCCGGTGCTTTCCTTTGCGGGCATCCCTCAGCTCAACCTCGGCCGGGCCGATTGCGGTAATGGTGCCGTGCCATACCCGAGCCTCTTTAGTGACAAGGTTGACTTCACGGTTAAGGAGCTCCTTGCTTCCGGCAATCCGGTCAGGACGGTAGATAACTTGTCGTTTGCCCATAAGACAGTGGTTTTTGGTTCGGGGGCTTATTTAACGAAAATCTTTTTGACTTCATAATGAAGTTCCCCTTTCGGCACAATTATGGTCACTTTGTCGCCAACCTCTTTGCCGATGAGGGCTCTGCCAACTGGAGAACGCACTGAAATTTTGCCAAGGTCGCTGTCGGACTCTTCGCTGGAGACCAGAGTGTATTCAAGTGTCTCTTTTTTGTCATCAAGGTTGAGCAGCTCAACGGAGGTAAGAATGTAGACCTTATCGGTCTTGATATGCTTGGGATCAAGAATGGTTGCCGAGGAGAGCTTCCCCTCGAGGTCGGAAATCCGCGATTCTGTCTGCGACTGCTGCTCACGGGCAGCATCGTATTCCGCGTTTTCGCTCAAATCTCCATGGGAACGGGCTTCGGCAATCTTTTCAAGCACTTCGGCTCTGGTCACATGCAGTAGCTCATGAAGCTCATCCTTGAGTCTGTTGTAGCCATCCCTGGTCAGGTACACTCGATCACTCATCTCTTAACGGCTGATTAAAGTTGAAAAGAAAGCAACAGGCTTTCTTCGCCATATTGACATTGGCAGATTTGGCGAAACCAAAAAAACATAAAGGTAAAGTCAGCAGCACCCTGCTGACCTTACCTTTATGAAATGTACAACTATCCGCGATTCAGGCAAACAATTCTTTACAGATTGAAGGCAAAATAAATCTTGTTGCCACGCCGTTCAACCAGGAGAAACAGCAACTCCCCCTTTTTGATTCCGCTGACTGCAGCAGTGTAACCGGTAAACGACTCCACCGGTTTGCGGTTGATGGCAAGAATGAGGTCGCCCCGCCTGAGACCTGCACCCCATGCATTGGAGCTTTCTAAAACAGCTGTCACCACCACTTTTCCGGCAGTCGGGGAGATGCCGAGCGAACGCGCCCGTTCGAGAGTCAATGCAGATGCACTGAATCCGAGTGAACTGTTTGCCGGTTTGGCAGAGACCGCCTCACCTGCCGCTTCGGCAGATGGCTGCCGTCCCAAAGAGAGAGACCGCTGAAGAGGCTTTCCGTCGCGAAGAAGATCAATCTTTACAGCTGTGCCCGGAGCAAGCGCAGCTATGCTGTTGCGCAAAGGCACGCTGCCTTTGACTTTTTTCCCGTTGAAGCCCACAATAACATCACCAGTTTTCAGCCCTGCCCCTGCCGCCGGGCCGCCAGCAACAACAGTACCCACAAGAGCACCTTCGGGCTTCTGCAGCCCCATCGCTTTGGCAATGTTCTCGTCAACATCCTGTATGCTCACTCCCAGATAACCACGGGTGACGGTACCGTTCTCAATAAGCGAAGTCATCACTTTGCGGGCCATGGTCGAAGGCACGGCAAACCCGATTCCCTCAAACCCGCCGGTACGGCTGGCAATGGCTGTATTGATTCCCACCAGCTCACCCTGAATGTTGACCAGCGGACCACCGGAGTTGCCGGGGTTGATGGCCGCATCGGTCTGAATGAAATCCTCGTAATCGGCAAGCCCCACATTTGCACGGCCTTTCGCGCTCACAATCCCCTGCGTTACAGTGCGGGCAAGGTTTTCGCCAAGCGGGCTGCCGATGGCAATAACCCACTCCCCCACCCGGAGCTTGTCGCTGTCGCCAATAACAA
>JABMPC010000089.1 GCA_013203905.1 Chlorobium sp.
AAACACCCCTTTAGACTTGGGGACACTCATGACTGAGTGTACTTACGCCCCAAAGAAAGAACAAGAGTCTCTTCACACTCAAACGCAAACAATACACTCCGTCAAGGTTCTCCCCGACTTTTTGCTTTTATTGTGATTATTGTCAGCAACGAAACCATTATAAAGGCAACTCTATGCTTGCCCCGACACCTGAACCCATGGCTGAAGCGATTGTTTCGCTCCAGAATCTGCAACACAACCTCTCTGAAATCAGGAGGAAAACGGGAGCGGGAGTCCGGATTATGGGCGTTGTCAAAGCCAATGCTTATGGCCACGATGTCCACAGGGTATCAGAAACACTTGAGCGAAACGGTATTGCCGATTTCGGAGTCGCAAACATCCAGGAAGCCATTGACCTGCAGAAAGGCGGTGTGCTGAAAAAACCGGCATCGATCCTCGCATTTGCTTCTCCTCTTTCCTCGCAGATTCCCTTCTATCTGCAGCATGGCATTGAAATGACCCTCTGCAACACGGAAACCCTCCTTGCGGCAGACAGTCTTGCAATGGCAACCGGAAAAAAACTGACGGTCCACATCAAGGTTGACACAGGAATGGGTCGTCTGGGCCTTCCCCCTGCAGCCGCCATGGAGCTACTCCGGGCTTCCGAGCAATGCAGCGGCATTGAGGTAAAAGGCATCTATACCCACTTCGCAGACAGTTCCAGGGACATGGCGTTCACCCGCAAGCAACTTCGCGATTTTCTCTCACTTGCATCCGAATACGACCACAGTTCCGGAAAGCGTCTTCTCAAGCATGCAGCCAACAGCGGAGCCATTCTCTCCCTGCCCGAAGCAAACCTCGACATGGTGCGCCCCGGCATAACGCTCTACGGCTACCATCCCGCAAAAGAGACGGCCGCAAGACTCAATCTCAAGCCAGTCATGCAGGTGGAGGGAAGAATCGTCTTTCTGAAAACCGTCCCTGCCGGCTCAACCATAAGTTACTGCCGCACCTGGAGGGCACCCGTTACAACAACCATAGCAACCATCGCAGCCGGCTACGCCGATGGCTACCCGAGAGCCCTCTCCGGCAAAGGCGCCCAGGTGTCCACGAACGGCCATAGTTTCGCGCAGGTAGGAACCATCACCATGGACCAGATCATGGTGGACCTTGGAACCAGCAGCACCGCCAAGGTCGGTGACCGGGCCATACTCTTTGGATGGGAGGGCTCCACAACAGCCGAAACCCTTGCCGTTCTCTCCGGCACAGTCAGTTACGAAATCCTCTGCGGAGTCTCCCGGCGGGCAGGTCGGGTGTTCAGGTAATTCCCCGTTCGCTTTCATCAGCCGGAAAGCGTATTTTGAGGTAACATTCATTACGAACCCCCACGAAATGAACCCTCTGGAACGACTTGCGGAAAAACTCAGCCTTACGAGAGCAGAAATACTGACCATCTCGGCATTGCTGGCATTTCTACTTCTGGGCAGCATTCTCCGTACTATCCAGTCAAGTGAATTGGAAGCTGCCGCCCTGCAGCGTGCAGAGGCCGCCATGTTCAGTGATGCTGAAACTGACAGCCTTATACAGCTTGCAGTGCGTGATCAGGCAAGGGTGGCGGAGATAGTAAAAGAGAGTCTTGAAGAAACAGCATCAAGGCGCAACAGAAATGAAGACAAAATGGCGCGCAAAGCCCCAAAAAAACCCTTTACCGGTACTGTTGTCTTCAACCGGGCAGGAAGCGAGGAACTGCAGCAGATAAAAGGAATAGGCCCGGTCATGGCCGAACGGCTCATTGCCTTCCGAACCGAAAACGGTGGGCGCATCACTACCTTCAAGGAACTCCTCAAAGTCAAGGGAGTCGGTCTGAAAAAACTGGAAATTTTAAAAAAGCATCTGTCGCTGGAATAATGAGCCAAAGTATTGTTGCATGTACCATTGATGCTGACGAGTCGAGCATTGTCCGGATGAAAAGCTCTACAGGAGAAGGACGCATACTCTCCGGGTACCGCTCCTTCCCCTTTGGACGAACTGATATTGCCTCACCTCAGGGAGCGCGTCTGCTGAAAAAGCTGGAATCCTTTGCGGCACAGTGGCGCGGCGAAAACATGGCGGTTTCGGTCTCCCATGAAACACTTCACCCCCTTCCTGCATACTTTTCCTACAACGCAACACCCGCAGCGCGCCAAGAATACTCCCGCATAGAGGCCACCTATTTCCTTGAAAATCCAGACGGGCATCTGTGTGATGCCATTGCCTACAGCGAAAGCGGCAGAGATACAGCATACGAAAAAGACCTGCTTCTCTTTTACTCCGACGCCTGCCTGAAAGCAGTCGAAAAGCAGTTCATGGAGAACCATCCGATTATTTTCAAAGGGTCCCACATCCTGCCGCTCCTCTACATGAACGAATGCTGCAGTGAACCGCAAGCCATCATTGAGATAACCGGAAACTATGTCATGCTCCTTATAGCCAATGGCGGGAAAATCAGCCATTTTTCTTACCGGCCGATCAACAACCGGGAGGAAGCAGAATACTTCGCCATAAAGGAGCTGCAGGAGGCACCCCTTGCCAAAGAAATGGTGATACAGACAGCCGGCACAGGGATAAAACGAAGCCTCGGCAAACTTGTCAAGAAAGAAACGGGGCTTGAATTTGCCCCGCTTTCGCTCCCCGAGTCCATTGCCATCAGCGGTTTAAAAAACGCTAACGGCCTTTCATTATCTGCAATCAAGGCAATTGCTGCAGGACTGATGGCACTGGCGTAAAATCAAAATAAAGCGCTACGCTTTCCCGGCCAGCACAACTTCCGCAATCTGCACAGCATTGGTTGCGGCCCCTTTGCGCAGGTTATCAGCAACCACCCACATATTGAGGGCCCTCGGCTGCCAGTAATCAGGGCGAATCCTGCCCACAAACACCTCATCTTTTTCATACGATGTCAGCGGCATCGGGTAGAGCCGTGCCGAAGGGTCGTCCTGCAGCACAATACCGGGAGAACGACGGAGCAATTCGCGCACATCGTCAATCTCAAAATCTTTGGCGAGTTCCACATTCAGAGACTCACC
>JABMPC010000090.1 GCA_013203905.1 Chlorobium sp.
GGGCACAGGGAAAGAAGTATCGGGGTGTGGCTCAGATGGTAGAGTGCTGCGTTCGGGACGCAGAGGTCGTGGGTTCGAGTCCCGCCACCCCGACAGAAGAGGCGATTTCGGCATGTCCCGTTGTCGCTTTTTTTTTGCCAGATCACATGGCAGGTTAACATAGCGTTTCAGTGCCCCATGACTCTAAGCCATTACGCGGAAAGATCTTCCGCAATAACCCGCCATATCATCGAGTCCATTCCGGGCACATTTTACATGCTGGACAGTCAGGGGAAGTATGTCCGCTGGAATGCGTTTCAGCGTGATGTTATTGTTGGTGAGACGGATGAGGGGATGGCGACTGTCGATGCCATACTCACATTTCACCCTGACGACAGGGCTGAAGCACTTGAGGGAATACAGCGCATCATGATGAATGGTGTGGAGCATGTTGCCGAGGGTCGCGTGCTGCTTCACGGCGGGCCCGACTATCTCTGGCTTCTGATGACGGGTCACCGGGTCATCATAGACGGTGAGCCTTTCCTTATCGGGACCGGCGTTGACATTACAGCGCGGAAAAAAGCTGAAGAGGAGTCAATGCGTCTTGAGCAGCAGCTCGTGCAGTCCCAGAAGATGGAGGTTGTCGGCAAGCTTGCCGGAGGGATAGCGCATGACTTCAATAACATGCTGGCGGTCATTCTCGGTCACGCTGAGATGCTTTCTGATGGGCTGGATCGTGAGGATGCACGATACAGTCATCTTGAGGCTATACTTGATGCGACCCAGCGGCTCGATAATCTCACTCGCCAGCTTCTTGCCTTTGCCCGCAGTCAGGTAGTCCTTCCAAAGGTTCTTGATTTCGACGAGTCCATTGACGGTACACTTGGCCTTCTCGGGAGGCTGATTGGTGAGGATAAAGAGCTCCGATGGCAGCCGGGAGCGGAAGGGGCAAGGTAAAAATTGATCCTTCGCAGATTGACCAGATTGTTGCAAACCTTTTTGTCAATGCACGGGATGCCATTTCCGGGATGGGAACAATCACCATTGAGACACGCCGGATCACTCAGCCCGAGAATGATCACCCAACCGGCGTCATGGAGCGCAAACCAGGTCGCTATATTGCTCTTTTGGTGAGCGATACCGGTAAAGGAATGTCTTCCGAGATGATGCACAGTATTTTCGAGCCGTTTTTTACGACAAAAGATATTGGAAAAGGTACCGGTCTTGGTCTTTCGACAGTGTATGGCATTGTGAAGCAGAATGGCGGGTTTCTTGATGTAGAGAGCGAGCCCGAAAAGGGTAGTCGGTTCACCGTCTGTATTCCTGAATGCAGTGCCGCTAATACTAATGATATGGCTGATCATGCTGCCGCCTCCCTCGCCAAGCGTTCAGAAGATGGGGACAAGGTTGTTCTGATTGTGGAGGATGAGGCTGATATTCTGCGCCTCTGCACTTGTGTTCTTCGCGGTGAGGGGTTTACTGTTCTTACGGCATCGTCTCCTGCTCAGGCAATGGAAGTTGCCGGCATGCATGCGGGTGGCATTGATCTTCTTCTGACAGATGTTATCATGCCGGGCATGAACGGGGGCGATCTGCACAGAGCGCTTCTGGAAAAATACCCTGCATTGCGGGTTGTTTTCATGTCAGGGTATACCGCCGATATCATTGGGGCGAATGGCGTGTCGGGCGAGGGGCTGAATTTTATACAGAAACCCTTTCCCGTCAGGAATCTGATTCGGAAAGTGCAGGAAGTGCTTGATCTTCCATCCCCCCTTCAATAGCAATGATGGTGTCCTGGAGTGTGAGACACCAGTTGCCGGTATAGAGCATCCAGGAGGCAAACCCCTTCAGCACCCCATCCGGCATCTCTTCAACCGCAGCATAGCTCCTGTTTCCCTCCGGTGAGTGTATGGCGATTTTCATGGTCCGTGTTGCTTTGTTTCGTCTGGTGACTGTGTGCGGGGGGGCATCAGTAATAATGCAAATTTTATGCCACCAGGTATCGCTGCCGGGTGAACTCCCCTGAGGCGGGGGCTACGCCTCTTTGGACGCTGGAGAGCGGGAAGAGTGTGCGCAGGGGCGCGTATCAGTTTGGAGCAGTTTGTTTCGTTATGCGTCTTTCCCTGCTTCTACAGGGTTTCGCTGAATTCTGAGGTGGTGTGGAACTGGAGCTCCGGGTAGTCATCACGGGCCACTTTGAGCATCCATTCGCTTTCGGCGAGGAAAACAGGCTGTTCGTCGCGGTCAAGCGCTATTGCACTGCTTTTGCGGCGGAGAAACTCTTCAAGCATTTCTTCGTTCTTGCTGGTTACCCAGAATGCCTTGTGGTACCTTAGGGGGCTGAAGTCGCATTGGGCGTTGTACTCGTGCTCCAGTCGGAATTTGATGACATCGAACTGAAGTTCTCCGACGGTGCCGATGATTTTGCGGTTGCCGAACTGGATGAAAAGCTGTGCGAGCCCCTCCTCGGTGAGCTGGCGAATCCCTTTGTCAAGCTGCTTCTGCTTCATGGGGTCGCGGTTTTCCAGTGCTTTGAAGATTTCTGGTGAGAAGCTTGGTATGCCTCGGAAGTGCAGTGGTTCGCCTTCGGTGAGTGTGTCGCCTATTTTGAGCGATCCGTTGTCGTAAAGACCGATGACATCTCCCGGCCAGGCGTCGTCGATGATGCTTTTCTCATTGGCCATGAAGTGGGTCGGGCTGGAGAATCGGACCTTTTTCTGCAGGCGGGTATGGGTGTAGAAACGGTTGCGTTCAAAACGGCCGGAGCATATTTTGAAGAAGGCGGTGCGGTCGCGGTGGTTGGGGTCGAGGTTAGCATGTATTTTAAAGACAAACCCGGTCATTGGTGTTTCTTCAGCAAGCACCATGCGCTCCTCTGCCTCTCTTTTTTCCGGACCGGGGGCGATGGAGAGGAATGTTTCGAGGAGTTCGCGGATTCCGAAATTGTTGACGGCACTGCCAAAGAACACAGGGGCCAGACGACCGTCGCGGTAGAGTTCATCCTCAAAGGGTTCATAGACTCCTTCAATGAGGGCAATGTCGTCGCGGAGTTTGTGGCAGAGGCTCTCAGGTACCCATTTCTCCAGTTCCGGGTCAAGGGGACTGGTGATGGTGATGAGATTCTCGCTGACTGTCGAGGCGCTTGGTCGAAAGAGATTGAGGCTGTTCAGGTAGAGGTTGTAGACCCCCTGAAACGACTGTCCCTGACTGATCGGCCAGGTCAGAGGCCTTACCTGGATTTTGAGTTTGTGCTCCAGTTCATCAAGCAGTTCAAACGGGTCGCGGCCCTCCCGGTCCATTTTGTTGATGAAGATGATGACAGGCGTGTGGCGCATCCGGCATACTTCCATCAGTCGCTCTGTCTGTTCTTCTACCCCTTTGACGCAGTCGATGACGAGAACGACGCTGTCAACGGCGGTGAGGGTGCGGTAGGTATCTTCAGCAAAATCTTTGTGGCCGGGGGTATCAAGAATGTTGATCCTTTTGCCGCCGTACTCGAACCCCATGACAGATGTGGCTACGGAAATGCCCCGCTGCTTCTCGATTTCCATGAAGTCGCTGGTTGCGCTTTTGTGGATTTTGTTGCTTTTCACCGCTCCGGCTGTCTGTATGGCGCCGCCAAAGAGGAGAAGCTTTTCAGTCAGGGTTGTTTTGCCGGCATCGGGGTGGCTGATGATGGCGAAGGTTTTGCGTCGGGCGATCTCTTTGTGTAATTCCATTCGGTCTGTTGGGTGGCTGGTGCCGGAAGGGGTTGCGATGTTGATAATGGCTTCAAAGATACAAAGAAGAGGGCTAACCTATGGCAGGTTCTCCAAAAAAATGCTATACTGGCACAGCTTTTTTTATGTATGCATTTTCAATCAGTTAACCATTCCCTGCACCCATGAATTTCAATCCCTGGCATCATGTTGAGATAGGAGAGGACTGCCCTAAAATAGTCAATGCAATCATTGAAATATCGCAAGGCAGCAAGACCAAATATGAGCTTGACAAGAAAACCGGTATGCTGAAGCTTGATCGGGTTCTGTTTTCCTCGGTGTTCTATCCTGCTAACTACGGTTTCATTCCCAAGACTCTTGGTGATGATCATGATCCGCTTGACATCGTGGTTATTTCACAGTGCCAGATTGTTCCGATGTGCATGGTTCGGGCGAGGGTGATTGGTGTGATGCGCATGATCGACCATGGCGAGGGTGATGACAAGATCATTGCCGTGGCAGAGGATGACATGAGCATGAGCGAGATTCGTGACATCAATGAGCTCTCTCCCCATTTCAATTCCGAGCTGCAGCACTTTTTTGAGGAGTACAAGGCACTTGAGAAGAAGACAGTGCTTGTGGAACAGTTCCAGAATGCCGAGATTGCTCAAGAGAGTGTTCTTCATGCCATTAATAACTACAACAAGGTTTTCGTTCCTGTAGAATAACCGGTTGCCGTCTTTTTTAGCGACCTGCAGGAGGGAGTATCCGGGGAGCAACAGTAATGGAAAGTGCATCTCAAGCAGGACGGTTTCGTGTGGAGCCGGGCAGCAATGTTCGCTTGTCGGAGCGCCCGACACTCATTACGCCTCTCTATGCATCGTCCTCCCGGTACCACGAAATGCTTCGTGAGCATGTTTCTCTTCTTTCGGAGCTCCAACAGGTTTTTTATGCGGATAACCGGTATGCGGTTCTGCTGATTTTTCAGGCCATGGACGCTGCCGGCAAAGATAGCTGCATACGGCATGTGATGACCGGCATCAACCCTCAGGGATGCCGGGTCCACAGTTTCCGCCATCCCTCCATAGAAGAATATGAGCACGATTTTCTCTGGAGAAGCAATGCCGTTCTTCCCGAGCGCGGCCATATTGGTATTTTCAATCGCTCCTATTATGAAGAGGTTCTGATTGTTCGCGTCCATCCTGAAATACTTGAAAGCGAGGGAATTTCGGGCGCGTCCGCTCCGACGGAAGAGGTATGGCAGGACCGCTATCGCTCCATCAATGATATGGAGCGCCACCTTAGGGCGAATGGGACCAGAATTGTCAAGTTTTTTCTCCATCTCTCTGCTGAAGAGCAGCGGAAACGGTTTCTGAAGCGGATTGACCGTCCGGACAAGAATTGGAAGTTCAGCATGGCCGACATTGAGGAGCGGAGATTCTGGGATGAGTACATGCATGCCTATGAATGCTGCCTGTCGGCAACTGCTTCCGACGATTCTCCTTGGTACATTGTGCCGGCCGATGACAAAAAGAGTGCACGACTGATAGTTTCATCGATTATTCTTGAGCTTTTCCGGAGCTTCGATCTCCACTTTCCCAAAGCTGACCCTGATAGGGTGAAGGAGCTGAAGGCCTGCCGGAGGAGGCTGTCGGGTAAGGCGTAGCGGACACCCCGGGGGGGTGGACAACTTTTGGATCTCTTTGTAGAGAGCGGGAGCGTTTTGCTGTAAGGGGTGATGGAATGACTGGTTTCTATTCCCGAAAACTCTTTATTTTAAAGGATTTATAGGGATTTTTGGCTGTTTTCATGCTCTCCTGTGTTTTGGGGGGGGCATGCAAAAGGTCCTGATTCTTGCAATGCCCAGAGTGTTGATAACTTGTTGGCAACTTGTGGCGGCTCCGCTCTTTTTTTGTACACAGGTTCTGAAATCTGGAAAATGTCCTATATTCAGCGGTTACATGCTAAAGAACCAATCAAAAGGATTCCTGTATGCTGTCACTCTCAAGAGAATCGCTTGTCCGTAGAGCCCGCAGAATCAAGCTGCTCATTTCCGACAATGATGGAGTTTTTACTGATAACGGTGTGTATTACGGGGAGTCGGGAGAGGTGATGAAGCGGTATTCAATTCGGGATGGAATGGGGGTGGAGCGCCTTCGCCATGGCGGCATAGAGACCGCCATCATGACCGGTGAGGTGTCGCCGAGTCTGGGCAAAAGAGCGGAAAAGCTCAAGATGGAGCGGCTCTATCTTGGTGTCAAAGATAAAGGGAGGAAACTCCGGGAGGTTCTCGGTGAGACCGGCCTGAATGTTTCAGAGCTGGCCTATATTGGTGATGATGTCAACGATGTGGAGATTATGGAGGCGATTGCCGCCGAAGGTCTGACTGCATGTCCCAGAGACGCAACAGGTTTTGTGAGGCCTCTTGCCCATTACCGGTGCCTGGCTGACGGGGGGCATGGGGCTTTCAGGGATTTTGCCGAGTGGCTGCTGCGGCTTCGCCAAGAGGCCGACTGATTCCAGGTGTTTATTTTATTCTTTTATGTTTGAGTATGCAGGAAATTTCCATTGGTAATAAACAGGTTGGCCCGATTGATCCCGTCTTTGTCATTGCGGAAATTGGCATCAACCATAATGGTTCGCTTGATGCTGCCAAGCAATTGATTGAAGGCGCGGCTCTTGCCGGATGCGACGCCGTGAAGTTCCAGAAAAGAACCCCTGATCTCTGTGTGCCTGAAAATCAGCGGGATATTGAACGGGATACCCCTTGGGGCCGTATGTCGTACATTGACTACCGCTACCGGGTTGAGTTTGGCGTGCGGGAGTATCAGGAGATTGACCGGTATTGCCGAGAGCAGGGTATTCTCTGGTTTGCGTCCTGCTGGGACGAGGAGGCGGTGGATTTCATGGAGGAGTTCGAGCCCCCATGCTACAAGGCTGCTTCAGCCTCACTGACCGATCTTCCCTTGCTCCGTAAAACCCGCAATACCGGTCGGCCGCTGATTGTTTCCACCGGTATGTCGACCATGGAGGAGATTGAAGAGACGGTTCTGGAAATTGGCTGTGAGAATCTCCTGATCGCCCATACCAATTCCACCTACCCCTGTCCGGTAGAAGAGCTGAACCTGAACATGATTCCCGCCCTTCAGGCGAAGTACCCTTCGGTTCCGGTAGGATACAGTGGCCATGAAACCGGATTGCCGACCACATGGGCAGCAGTGGCTCTGGGGGCCCGGTTCATTGAGCGGCATGTGACGCTGGACCGCGCAATGTGGGGTTCCGATCAGGCCGCATCGGTTGAGATGCCGGGACTTGCGCGCCTTGTGTCAAATATCCGTGATATCGAGAAGTCGCTGGGAGACGGTGTCAAACGGGTGTATGAGGGTGAATTGGCCGCACGCAGGAAGCTTCGCCGCACTTGAGCGGGACGCTTCCCTGAAGACTGTTTGAACTTTTATATCAAGAACGACAAGAGAAGACCATAACGACCATGAGCAAAAAAACTAACGCACCGGTTCAGGAGTTTGAGTACAAGGCTGAAATGAAGCAGCTGCTGGACCTTATTGTCCATTCCCTCTACACCCATCCGGAAATATTCCTTCGCGAGCTTGTTTCCAATGCTGCCGATGCCCTCAGCAAGGCCCGTTTCAGTTCGCTGACCGACGGCGGACTTATGGCTGCTGCAGGTGAGGAGGCCATTCATATCACCCTTGACAAGGAGAAACTTCTCTTTGTGATTGAAGACAGTGGTATCGGGATGAGTGAGGAAGAGCTGATTGCAAACCTTGGAACTGTTGCAAAGTCGGGGACGCTCGGGTTTATGCAGTCGCTGCGTGAGCAGAAGAAGGAGCTCGATGGCAACCTGATTGGCCAGTTCGGTGTTGGCTTCTACTCGGTGTTCATGGTGACCGACGAGGTTACGGTTGAAACCAGAAGTGCTGAGGAGGGTTCTGGGGGGCTGCGCTGGAAGTCATCGGGTCAGGGAACCTACACGATTGAGAAGATAGAGCGAGGGGAACGGGGAACGAAAATTTCCTTTACCCTGAAAGAGGAGTACAAAGAGTTTGCCGAAGAGTACCGGGTGGAGCATGTCATCAAAAAGTATTCGAATTTCGTTGATTTTCCTATCTACCTCGGAGAGAAGCAGGTCAACAGTGTTACAGCTCTATGGCAGCGACCGAAGAGCGAGCTGCAGGAGGGGGATGTGCATGAGTTCTACAAGTTCATCAGCAATGATTTTGAGGAGCCTCTTGATTATCTGAGCGTTTCGGTGGAGGGTGCGGTCAGCTTCAAGGCTCTGCTCTTCCTGCCAAAAAATGCTCCTATGGAGCTGCTCTACCGTCAGGGAGAGCTTGAAAACAAAGGTCCGCAGCTCTATGTGAAAAAGGTGATGATCCAGAATGAGTGCCGTGATCTTCTTCCCGAATACCTTCGTTTCATTGCTGGCGTTGTCGATACCGAAGACCTTTCTCTGAATGTGTCGCGCGAGGTGGTGCAATCGAGCCCGGTGATGGCCAAGATCCGTCAGATTCTTACCACGAAGATTCTTGGCTGGTTCGAGGAGCTCGCAGTTGATCAGCCCGAAAAGTTCAAAACTTTTTACAAAGCGTTCGGGCCTATTGTCAAAATCGGCCTTAATACCGATTTTACCAACCGCGACAAGCTCATTGAACTGCTTCGCTTCGAAAGCACCAAAACCGGGGAAGGGGAGTTCGTTACTCTGAAAGAGTATGCTGGCCGTATGGGCGGGGAGCAGAAGGAGATCTATTACCATTCAGGTGCAGGACGCTCGCAGCTGCTTGCTAATCCGAACCTTGAGTATTTTCAGAACCGCGAAATAGAGGTGCTGCTTCTTTCCGATCCGGTTGATGTGTTTGTCATTCCCTCCATTCACGAGTATGACTCCAAACCACTGAAGTCTATTGAAAAGGCGGATATAGATTTCTCAAAGGAGAAGACGGAAGGCGCGGAGCCTGTGGCTGAGAATCTTCTTGCGCCCCTGCTTGCGAAGTTCCGTGAGATTTTGGGAGAGGATATTTCCGATGTCGTGGAGTCCCATCGTCTTGTGAGTTCACCCGTGACCATTGTGGGTGGTAAGGATGCCATGGACAGCCAGATGGAGCGGATGATGAAAATGATGCAGCAGGAGATGCCTTCTGCCAAAAAGGTTCTGGAGGTCAATCCATCACACCCTATCATCAGGAACCTTTCGGGGATGATGATTGCAAATGCCGACAATCCGCTCATCAATTCCGCTATCCGTCAGCTCTACGAGGGGGCGTTGCTTCTTGAGGGGGATCTTTCCTCAACAACCGGCTTTGTCCAGCGGATGAATGAACTGATTGAAGCTGCTACGCTCTCAAGGTAGCCTGCCGCAATATCCGTAACCTATTAAACCTGTCTATCCAGTGAAAAGAAACAGAGAAGTGAATACCCGGGAGATGGAGCGTTTTCAGAAAAACGAGATCACCGAGCACTTTATCTATAAAAATCTTTCTTCCAGGGTCCGGGGGGTCAAGAACCGTCGGGTGCTGGCACAGATTGCAGATGATGAGATGCGTCATTACACTATTTGGAAGCACTACACCGGTCGCGATATTGCACCGAGCCGCTTCAGGATATGGTTCTATACGCTCGTCAGCATGCTTTTCGGCTTTACCTTCGGGATTCGGCTGATGGAGAAGGGCGAGAAAAACGCCCATGCGGTTTACGGCTCGCTTCCGGCTTCCCTGACCGAGGTAAACGGCATCATGCGCGATGAGGAGGAGCATGAAGAGGCCCTTCTTGCGATGCTTGATGAGGAGCGGCTGCAGTATACCGGCTCCATTGTGCTGGGTCTGAATGATGCTCTTGTTGAGCTGATGGGTGTGCTTGCGGGTCTTACCTTTGCCCTGCAGAATACGACTCTCGTTGCGCTTACGGCTTCCATTACCGGGTTTGCGGCTGCACTGTCAATGGCGGCTTCAGAGTATCTCTCCACCAAGTCTGAACCTAACGGCAACAACCCGCTGCGTGCGGCGCTTTACACGGGAATCGCCTACGCTTTTACCGTTTTGGTTCTGGTTGCCCCGTATCTGTTCCTGACCGATATTTACCTCTGTCTGGGGCTGTCGTTTGTTGGCGCCGTGCTTGTTATAGGGTTTTTCAACTACTATATCGCCGTTGCCCGCAATGTTTCATTCGGGGGCCGTTTCCTTGAGATGGTGGGGTTGAGCTTTACGGTTGCCGCACTGAGCTTCATTGCCGGCTATGTCATCAGAATGGCTTTCGGTATAGAGGTCTGAGGCGTCCGGCCAGCTCACTGTAATCAGATGGTTCCGAGGTATTGATGCTTATCGAGACCCTTTCCTCGGAAGGGCTCAGAGCTTCGATGCTATGGTACTGTGCTTCAAGAACTTCCGTTCCTGCTTCACTCGCGTCCGACCCTTCCTGCGCTCTTTTCCCCACCCTTTTTTCTAGCAACTCAAGCGGGGCGTGAATGCTGAGAATCACAAAGTCGCTTCCGACAGATTCTGCCAGATCCATGAACTGCTTCCGGTCGCTTTCGCAAAGAAATGTGGCGTCAACGATCATTGTAAGCCCCGCCTGAAGCGCGGTGAGGGCAATGGCAAGAAGAGCGCTGTAGGTTTCTCTGGTTTTGGCTTCGGTGTAGATGGAAAGCTCTTTTTCCCGGCTGCTTCGTTGCAGGGGAGCCAGTCCTGAAAGCCGTTTTCGTTCTATGTCGGAACGCGCCAATACGGCTCCGATAGTTTCTGCCAGTGCCTCAGAAAGGGTTGTTTTCCCGCTTCCTGAAAGCCCCATGGTGATGATGAGCATCGGCTGGCTCTCTTGTGTGAGGGTTTCGCCAAAGCGGAGGTAGGAGCAGTGCTCTTCGAGAGCGCTCTGTTTCTCTGCCGGCTGAGAGGCCTGGCTACTCCGGATGGCGGTTACCTTGGCTCGCACCATTGCTCTGTAGAGGGTATAGAAACGGAGCAGGGGGAGTGAAGAGTAGTCGCCGGTTATTGAGAGCCAGCGGTTCAGAACCCTCCATGCCAGCAGAGTGGCGCCAGCGTGGAGAAGGTCCATGAAGAGGAAACTGATGTCGCTGACAATGTCGATGCAGCTGAGTTCGCGACTGAATTCAATGCAGTCGAATATGAGGATCTCGCCCTCTCTTTCCACCATGTTGCCGGTATGCATGTCGCCATGACACTCCCTGATAAAGCCCATCCGCTTCCTCTCTGCAAACAGTTCTGTCAGCTTGCCGTGTTCTTTGATGGTCCATTCCTTCAGCTTTGCGATGCACTCTTCCTCACCGGGGTTGCTGGAAGCGGTATGGGTGAAATTGCGCAGAATTGGTTTGATGAGATTTTCCGGGGTGCCTGATCCGCTCTCCATAGGCACAGGGTTCAACCCTCTGTGGAATGCAGCTATCTCTTCTGCAAGCCTGTCGATGTGACGGGGGGTCAGCTCTTTATTTGCAAGAAGGCGGTCGAGTTCCCTGGTGCGGTCGAACCGCTGCATCTGGACGCAGTAGTCTACCGTTTCACCGATGCCGCCAACCCTAAGCGCTCCTTCACGAAGAACAATGGGGATCACGCCGAGATAGAGCTTCCGGCAGAGCCGCCTGTTGAGCCGGAGCTCTTCGTGGCAGTAGAACTTTCGTTGCTGAAGGGTGGAGAAATCAAGAAAGCCGAGATTGACCGGTTTTTTGACCTTATAGGCATAAGGACCGGCAAGAAAGACCCATGAAATATGGGTTTCAGCTACCTCCACAGGGCCTGTTGGGTGGCTGTAGGCCGAGGGGTTACGAAGTGCTTCTGGCAGCTGGTCCATTCTTCTTCCCCCTGTTCCTGTTGGTGCGCTCTTTTCTGTGCATTCCTGTTTGTACCTTTATGGTAACACTCCCATAGATTAAGTTCAAAAAAAGTTTAAATTCAAGGTTTGTAAGACCCTGTTCCCATTGCCAGTTCCATCCATTTCATCATGATTCATCTTTCAAAGATCATCTGCCCGACGGATTATTCCGAGGCTTCGCACAATGCGGTTCTCTACGCAATGGAATTTGCCCGCCGGATAGGCGCTCATGTACGGTTTCTTCATGTGCTTCCAGCTGGAAACATTGCTTCAAAGACAGCTGCCGGTTATGGGGTTCCCATCAGCGGCATGGAACATGGTGATGTTGTTCCTGAAAGCTTCTCTTCTCTCCTGATGGCAGAAAAAAAGAAAGGGCTGGATACAGATATTCTTGTTCTTCGGGGATCTGCATCAACGGTGATTGCGGAGCAGTCTGCCCTCTGGGGTGCAGACCTCATCGTCATGGGTTCCCACGGGCGGAGCGGATTGCTCAGGCTGATGATGGGAAGCGTTGCCGAGGCCGTGTTCCGTGAGAGCAGCATACCGGTTCTTCTTGTCAAGCAGGATGCCGGAGGAAAGGTTGAGAGGGGGTGAATTGGTATTTACTGAACCGACTATACAATTTTTTTTATGATGAGCCATTTCCGCGAATCGATTCTTTCGCTGATTACAGAAACCTCTGCCAATCTTCCAAGTGATGTGCGCACAGCCATTCAGAAGGCAGTTGATGCTGAGGCGGAGGGTTCAAGAGCCGGGCTTTCCATGTCGGCCATTGCACTCAATATCGACATGGCTGTCGACCGGGTTGCCCCTGTATGCCAGGATACCGGAATGCCGACATTTTTCATCCATTCCCCCCGTGGCGCCGACCAGCTTTTCATGCAGCAGGAAATTATGGAGGCGGTGGTTGAAGCTACCCGTACCGGCAAGCTTCGTCCGAACGCCGTTGACTCCATCAGTGGTAAAAATTCCGGTAACAATCTCGGTTGCCATGTACCCGTCATCCATTTTGAGCCTTGGGATAAGGATGAGATTGAAGTCCGGCTCATTCTGAAGGGTGGCGGCTGTGAAAATAAAAATATACAGTACTCACTGCCCGCTGAACTTCCCGGTCTCGGACGGGCTGCCCGCGATATGGACGGTGTGCGCAAATGCCTTCTTCATGCAGTCTGGCAGGCACAGGGACAGGGCTGCAGCCCCGGTTTTATCGGTGTAGGCGTTGGCGGCGACCGTACCAGTGGATATGAGCTGGCCAAGAAGCAGCTTTTCCGCCGGGTTGACGATACCAACCCCGACCCGGAACTGCAGGGTCTTGAGGCGGATATTCTTTCGTCTGCCAATACTTTTGGCATCGGGCCGATGGGATTCGGCGGGAAGACGACGCTGCTCGGCTGCAAAATCGGCAAGGCGCACCGCGTGCCGGCAAGTTTTTTTGTGTCGGTGGCATACAACTGCTGGGCCTACCGTCGTCTCGGCATTCTGGTAGACCCGGAAACCGGCTCCATCAGCAGCTGGCAGTTTCGAGACAATGATGAAATCAAACGCATGGCAGAAGGCAAGGGAATTCCTCTTACCGGAAGGGAGGTGGTGCTTGAGGCCCCTCTCAGCGATGAAGCTGTGCGCTCTTTGAAGGTGGGTGATGTTGTGATGGTTAAAGGAGCCATGCACACAGGACGCGACGCCTTTCACCACTACATCATGCATCACGACCTGCCTGAAGGCGTTTCGGTTGAAGGGGGTGTTCTCTACCACTGCGGGCCTGTTGTTCTGAAAAACAGCGATGGGAGTTACCGGGTGACTGCTGCTGGACCGACAACCTCCATTCGTGAAGAACCCTATCAGGCTGATGTCATTAAAAAGCTCGGTCTCCGGGCAATCATCGGTAAAGGCGGAATGGGTCCGAAGACTCTTGCCGGCCTTCAGGAGCATGGCGCTGTTTACCTCAACGCCATCGGTGGAGCCGCTCAGTACTATGCAGCCTGCATCAAACAGGTGACCGGGGTGGATTTTCTTGAAGAAATGGGGGTGCCTGAGGCGATGTGGCATTTCGATGTTGAGGCTTTCCCCGCCATTGTCACCATGGATGCCAGTGGCAACAGTCTGCACCGTGAGATTGAGGCCGATTCAGCAATGGCGATGGAGTCTCGCGGCTGACATAGGGGCGAATTGTGTCATTCCTGTTCTGTATGTCCCGGATAATTATTCAAACTAAACACTGAACCGATTATGGTTTTTGACGGTCTTATTCTCATGGTGGTGGGCATGCTCACTGTCTCTCTTTTTCTTGTTCTGATGGTTGTCCTCATTAGCGGACTCTCCCGTATTTTCAAAGAGCATGCTCTTGGAGAGGAACAACGGATGCTTGATGATATTGAGGATAAACGAAAGAAAAAGAGGGCGAAGGATGCTAAAAAAACGGTTTCAGCGGATTCCGGTTTTGATGTGGCCCGAATGGCTGCGGTGATATCAGCCGCCGTTACAGCGCACAGGCAGCAGCAGGCTGGATGAATTGAGGTATTCAGAGACAGATTGAAAAGCATGATCAAATAAACAACAAAGAAGTTTTATGAAAAGAATTCAGTTTATGGATGTGTCATTCCGTGACGGGTTTCAGTCCTGTTACGGCGCACGGGTGAAAACTGCTGATTTTATTCCTGCTCTTGAGGCGGCGGTTGCGGCAGGCACGGATAATTTTGAAATTGGAGGGGGAGCTCGTTTCCAGAGCCTGTATTTCTACTGCCAGGAGGATGCCTTTGAAATGATGGATGCAGCCCGGAAAGTTGTTGGGCCCGACATCAACCTCCAGACACTTTCGAGAGGCGCAAATGTGGTGGGGCTGGTTTCCCAGTCGCGCGACATCATTGACCTGCATGCCAGAATGTTCAAGAAACACGGCATCACCACCATCCGCAACTTTGATGCTCTCATGGATGTGCGCAACTTAGCATATTCGGGACAGTGCATCCACAATGCCGGACTGAAGCATCAGGTGGTTATCGCTCTCATGGGCCTTCCTCCCGGACTGAGCGAAAAGTACTGCCATACGCCGCAGTTCTACCTCGACAAACTTCGTGAGATTCTTGACGCCGGCATTCCTTTTGACAGTGTTGCCTTCAAGGATGCTTCGGGCGTGACGACGCCTGCCGTTGTCTTTGAATCAATCAAGGGTGCGCGAAAGATGCTGCCCGAGGGTACCATCATCGAGTTCCACACCCACGATACTGCCGGCATGGGCGTTGCCTGCAACTTTGCTGCCATTGAGGGCGGAGCCGACATTATTGACCTTGCCATGGCCCCCGTCAGCGGCGGGACGGCCGAGGTCGACATTCTGACCATGTGGCACAGGATGCGGGGAACCGATTATACCCTTGACATTGATCCTGAGAAGTACATAGAGGTGGAGGCCCTTTTTGCCGAGCGCATGGAGAAGTACTACATGCCGCCTGAAGCTAAAGAGGTGAACCCTGTCATACCGTTCTCCCCGATGCCTGGTGGCGCACTGACGGCAAACACCCAGATGATGCGCGACAACAACACACTGCACCTTTTCCCTGAGGTTATCCGCAACATGCGTGAAGTGGTTGCCAAGGGCGGATTCGGTTCTTCGGTTACCCCGGTTTCCCAGTTCTACTTCCAGCAGGCTTTTGCCAATACGGTACAGGGGCCCTGGACAAAAATCACCGAGAGCTACGGTAAGATGGTACTGGGTTATTTCGGAAAAACCCCTGCCGAGCCTGATCCTGAAGTCGTCAGGCTTGCTTCTGAGCAGCTTGGTCTTGAGCCGACCACAGAAGATGTGCATGACATCAACGACCGCAATGCGGAGCTTGGGATGGCATACAATCGCGGGCTTCTTGAAAAGGCGGGGCTTCCCACTACTGATGAGAACATCTTCATTGCTGCTACCTGCGGAGCAAAGGGTATCGGATTTCTCAAGGGCGACAGGCCGCTGGGTATCCGCTACAAGGATGATGTGGAAGCTGAAATGGTGGCGAAGGTTGCTGCGAAATCGGGGAAATCCGACAAGAAGAATGTTAATCAACGCCTCAATGAACTCATTGTTAAACCAGAAAAATCCTGTATGTCAAACTATATCGTTACCGTGGACGGAAAGTCCTTCAATGTTTCGGTTGCCGATTCAGCAGCTGGTGCCCCATCTGTAGTTCCTGCACCTCAGCTTGCAGCCGCTGCCCCTGAAGCCGCCGGTGAAGGCGTTCCTGTTGAGGCATCACTGCCCGGTAATGTTGTGGCTATTTCTGTTGAGATAGGCGACACTGTGGGCGAGGGCGACGATATTGTCGTTATCGAAGCCATGAAAATGGAATCACCGGTGAAGTCGCCGAAAGCCGGCCGTGTGGTTTCCATAGAGGTGACGGTAGAAGATACGGTTGCAACCGGTGATGTCCTTCTTTACATAGCCTAACCATCTCCTTTCCCTTCTTTTGCATGTTCCATGGTGGAACATGCGGGCGGGTGGGGCTTCTCTCGAACATTTCAAGTTCCTACACTAAAACTATGCGCAAATTATTGATGGTTGTGTTTTCCCTGCTGCTGTTCAGTACGGCAGGGTACTCTCAGACCTTTTTTCAGACCGACGGAGACATTGTGACGCTGCAGGTGCCCGACAGCCTTGAGCTGGTGAAGGTTCCTGTCCGTGACAGCCGGAACCTGAAGGTTGGAGACGCAGTGAAGCAGGGCGATTTTCTGGCGCTTTTCGCCAATGAACGGCATGACAAGATTTCTGTCACGGCCGGTGTTTCAGGCCACATCACCTACCTGAATACCGAGCTGTTCCACAAGTACTCGGCAGTTCCAGCAGGGACGGTGCTCATGCGGATTTCGCGCGAGGATCTTCTTGTGGATTTGCAGGGCTCGCAGGCATCTGAAGACAGGCTCTCCATTGGAATGGTCATGAAGAACCTGGTTGAGAGTACAGGCGTTTACTCTCTTGTCAACGACAACCGTCTCAGTTGGACTGAAGGGTTTGGAAGGATCCTGATGATCAGCGTCGGTATTCTCCTGATATGGCTTGCCATTGCCAAAGGGTTTGAGCCGCTACTGCTGATTCCTATAGGGATGGGCGCCATTTTATCCAATATTCCTCTCGCCTACATCAGCGATGAGGGGGGGATTCTTTTCTATGTTTTCCATGTAGGCATTGAGACCGGTGTTTTCCCGCTCCTTATTTTTATGGGCGTAGGAGCTATGACCGATTTCGGCCCGATGATTGCAAATCCCAAAACCGGCCTTCTTGGTGGTGCTGCACAGGTTGGGATTTTCAGCACACTGATTGGAGCGCTGCTCCTTTCCCAGTATGTTCCAGGCATAGAGTTCAGCATGAAGGATGCCGCCTCCATTGGAATTATTGGCGGGGCAGACGGCCCGACATCGATTTTTGTGGCCTCACGCCTCAGCCCTGCACTCCTTGGCAGTATTGCCGTAGCAGCATACTCTTATATGGCGCTGGTGCCCATCATCCAGCCGCCGATTATGAAGCTTTTGACCACCAGGGAGGAGAGGCTCATCAAGATGCCCTATGCCTCTCGGCCCGTCTCCAGGACCACCCGCATCCTGTTCCCCATCGTCACCACCCTCATCTGTGGGTTGATAGTGCCCATGTCCACCCCCCTCATCGGGATGCTGATGTTTGGGAACCTGATGCGGGAGTGCGGGGTCGTGGACAGGCTGTCCAAGGGGGCGGAGAACGAACTGGTGAACATCGTCACCATCTTGCTGGGGATAACCATTGGCTCGACGATGACGGCAGTGAGCTTCCTTAACGTTAGAACGATCATGATCGTGGTAATGGGGCTATTGGCTTTCAGTCTAGATACCGCTGCTGGCCTGGTATTGGGTAAAATCATGTGCGTCCTATCTGGAAGGAAGATCAACCCCTTGATCGGTGCCTCCGGGATCTCAGCCTTCCCCATGTCGGCCCGAGTGGTCCAAAGGGTGGGCAACGAGGAGGATTTCACCAACTTCCTCTTGATGCACGCTATGGGGTCGAACACGGCCGGGCAGATCGCTTCCGTGATGGCCGGTGGACTAGTGCTGGCGTTGTTAGGAGGTTGAGATGAGACTGCAAATCGGCGTTATCTTCACCCCAGGTCCGGTGGGCTCGGTGGTGCGGCTGTTGGGGCTGCGTTTCAGCCATGCCTTCATCAGGTACGAGAAGCCAGATGGCTGGTGGCTGATGGATTCTGGGCTATGGCGCATCAAAGATCGTCCGAGCACCGGCCTCGAAAGGGCCACAGACTATGTGATCCTGGAGACCAAGGAGCCACTCGATCCTAATACCGCCCAGAGGATTATTGATTATGCCCGGGGCAACGTCGGCAAGCTTTATGACTTCTGGGGGGCCGTACGCTTGGGTTGGAGGCTTCTGCGCCAGCGATTTGGGCTGCATGCCCTGGCTTATCCATCTTACATTTGCACCGACTTCGTGGTGGACTGCTTCCACCGCGTGGGCATTGATATCGTGCCCCCAGGCCAGCTCTTGGTGCTTCCCGATGAAATCGCCGCCAGCGACAAGCTGGTAGAGGTGCTGGCCTGAGTCGCCCGCTAGGCAGTTTTTGCCTTTTGACTACAATTGATATACAATTGACTACAAATTGTAGGCACGGGGAGGGGGGCGTGAAAGTGCTGGAGTTGCTTTTCTCTTCATCGGCACGAGTCAAGATTTTGACACTATTCCTGTTAAACCCAGAAAACAGGTTCTACCAGAGGGAGATCGAGGGTTTGACTGGCCTTCCCATTCGCGCTGTCCAGAGAGAGGTGAAGAAACTGGAAGCTCTCGGACTTCTCCAGAGGACTATTGACGGGAATAGAGTCTATTACCAGGTGGATCGAGGGTTCTTCCTCTTTCCCGAGTTGAAA
>JABMPC010000091.1 GCA_013203905.1 Chlorobium sp.
ATCGGGGCATTCCAGCCATTCTCCCGCTGATGTCACGGCAAAACCTTTTCTGCTGGTGAAGGCATCGGCAAGCTCCTGTTCGTCCTCCCATGAGCTGCTTTCAACAAGGTGGTTCACATTGGCGCCGTAGCTGCCCGGTGCGTTTGAGTAGACCCTGTTCGATGCCTCTTCAAATGAGCAGTTCCGCTCCTGCATTTCCTCCAGCACATGAAGGCGTACAAAGTTCATTTCCGGGGGCTCATCGGCTGCGGCAGCCATTCGTGCCGCTCTGTCGAGAAGGCGGATCTGAACAGAGAGCAGATCGCGGAAAATACCGCTGATGGTTATGACCGTATCAATCCGGGGGCGACCGAGCTCCTTGAGCGCTATGAGTTCTACATCGGCAATTTTTCCGAGTTCATCGGTTGTCGTTCGCGCACCCAGAAGCGCAAGCGCTTGAGCCACCCCTTCGCCTTCGCTTTTGAGGTTGTCCGTACCCCAGAGCACCAGTGCAATGGAGCGGGGGAAGTCGCCGTTTTCTGTTCTGTATGCATCAAGCAGGGCTTCGGCTGAGCGCCCTCCGGCAGTTACGGCTGCGGGAGAGGGCATTGCATAGGGGTCGAGGCTGTGGATGTTCCTGCCTGTGGGGACGATTTCGGGATTCCGGACAAGGTCGTTGCCCGGCGAGGGCAGGGTGTAGCGGCCGTCCAGTGCATTGAGTACTGCCTGCAGCTCGGGGTTGTCGGCAAGGTTCACCATGATGCGCTGCAGGAAGTTCCAGAAGCGCTGGAGTTCCTGCGGTTTCATGCCGGCTTTTTCCTGCAGGTACCGGTCGGCTTCGGAAATGCGGACCGGAAGGCTCCCCTCCAGACGCTGTTTCATAGTGACGCTGTGGCTGCTTGAATGTTCCTGGAGTCTGCCGGTAAAGCGGCGTATGGCTTCGTGGCTTATTGCGGCAATCTCATGCCACGCTTCCTGTGCCTCCCGCTCATGCAGCATCTCTTGCTCGAGGTTGCGGAAATTTTTGTTGAGATGGCCGGCAATGGCTTCGGGCAGTGATTTGCCATCGAGTTCGGGCCTTGCATGCGAGGCAATGAGGGCAAGATGGTCAGTGAGGCTGTCGGGCGGGGGCGCTTCACCCATCACATGGAGCCCCAAGGGAATCATTCGCTCTTCAATCTGGTAGAGCTCGGCGTTCAGCCTTGTGATGAAGCTTTCGTCAGGTTCCTCCACGCTGCCGCCTTCTATGTCTGCCAGTGTTGCCAACTCCCTGATTTCAAGTGCCAGTTCCTCAGAGGGGTTGGCGCGCCAGGCGGCAATGAGGTCGTGGAGTTTGCGGAGCTCTTTGTAGAGTCCTGCCTGCTCGAGGGGCGGAGCAAGGTAGCTGATGAGTGTGGCAAGCCCCCGTCGTCGGGCTATGGCCCCTTCACTCGGGTTGTTGACCGAGTAGCAGTAGAAGTTCGGCAGAGAGCCGATGAGCCGTTTCGGCCAGCATGATGCCGAGAGACCAACCTGCTTGCCGGGCATGAACTCAAGCGCCCCGTGCGTTCCGAAATGGACCACTGCGTCAGCCTCGAAGCTGTGCTCGAGCCATGTGTAGAAGGCAGCGAATGCATGGTTGGGGGTGGCGTCTTTTGCCATCAGGAGCCGCATGGGATCGCGTTCATACCCGAAGGAGGGCTGCTGAGCGATGAAAATATTGCCGAGCCGGCATCCGAGAATCTGAAAGTTTTTCCGGTCGTTGAGAATTTCTCCCGGTGCATCTCCCCAGAAGGGTTCCATCTCTGTGTAGGCGGGAAAGAGTTTCCGGTAGTCCTCAATCGGAAGCACTCCTCCAACATTACCGTCCGTTCCGTAGATCAGCCTGTTGCCCTCCAGCAGCTGTTCTCTGAGTGCTTCGGTTGTTTCCGGAACATCCACCGTGTAGCCGGCCGCCTTCATTTCCAGAAGAAGCCGGTGCAGGCTTTCAAATACATTGAGAAATGCTGCCGTGCCTGCATTGCCGAGGTTGGGCGGGAAGTTGAAGAGGATGATGGCAATCTGTTTATCGGCTGCGGCTTTTTCCTTTAGCCGGAGGAACCGCTCCACCCGTGAGGATAGGGAGCGGATTTCGGGTACAAGGGGA
>JABMPC010000016.1 GCA_013203905.1 Chlorobium sp.
ATGAGGGGGAGGCGAAATCAGGCCGACACCCGGGGTTGAATGACGAACCTTGGCAACCCATGGATAGACTTTCATTCCTGGCAGCTGACCGCCCTCGCCGGGCTTTGCTCCCTGTGCCATCTTGATCTGAATTTCAACAGCGTTGGCAAGGTACTCGCTGGTGACGCCGAAGCGTCCGGAAGCAACCTGCTTGATGGCCGACATTCTGGAATCGCCATTGGCATCTTTCAGGAAACGGGCAGAATCTTCACCACCCTCACCGGTATTGCTCTTGCCGCCAACCCTGTTCATGGCAATCGCCAGAGTTTCATGGGCTTCCTGGCTGATGGAACCATAGGACATGGCTCCCGTTTTGAAGCGTTTCATGATTGCCTCGGCTGGCTCTACCTCATCAAGAGGAATCGGCTCACCCGAAAAACGGATATCCATCAGGCCGCGAATGGTACAGAAGTGCTGGCTCTGGTCGTCAATAAGGTTCTCGTATTTCTGGAACAGCTCATAGTTGCCGGTACGGCAGGAGTGCTGAAGAAAATGGAGCGCTTCGGGACTGAACAGGTGATACTCGCCGTTATGACGCCACTTGCGGTCGCCACCGGCGTCGAGCCCCCGGTCAACCTTGTTCCCGGAAGGGGGGAAAACTGATTCATGACGCCTGCGTACCTCTTCGGCAACCGTTGAAAGGCCAATACCCTCAATACGGCTTGGCGTGCGGGTGAAGTAGGAGTCAACAAGCTGCGAGTTCAGACCCACCGCCTCAAAAATCTGTGCTCCCCGATAACTCTGCACGGTGGAAATGCCCATTTTTGCCATGGTTTTCACGACACCCTTCACCGCGGCCTTGACATAGTTCTTGATCGCAGTTTTTTCATCAAAACGAATGTGACCGTCCGAAACAAGCGAACGGATGGTCTCAAATGCCATATAGGGGTTGACGGCACCGACGCCATAACCGATAAGCATGGCAAAGTGATGCACTGCTCGGGGTTCCGCAGACTCAAGCACAAGACCTATCTGGGTACGGATGCCTGCATTGATGAGGAAATTATGCAGACCGGCAACAGCCAGAAGAGCTGGAATCGGCGCGCGTTTGCTGTCAATCTCACCCTTATCGGAAAGGATGATGATGTTGACGCCAACCTGTGCAGCCTGCTCCGCCTGCCTGTAAATATCCTGCATGGCCGATTCAATGCCGCGACCGCCCTTCGCCACATCATAAAAAATGGGGATGGTCACCGCCCTGAAACCGGGACGGTCAATCCCGCGGATCTTTTCAAGATCCTGATTGGTCAGAATGGGATGAGGTAGTTTGATGCGGCGGCAGTTGACCTCATGGGCTTCCAGAAGGTTCCCTTCCGTGCCGAGCATGACCGAGGTTGAGGTGACAATCTCTTCACGAAGTGAATCAATCGGCGGGTTGGTCACCTGCGCAAACAGCTGTTTGAAATAATCATACAGAAGCTTGGGCCTGTTTGAGAGTGCCGCCAGAGGGGTATCGTTACCCATTGAACCAACCATCTCAACACCCTTTTCACTCATCGGGACAATCTGCATGGTAATATCCTCACGGCTGTAGCCAAAAACCTTCTGGCGTGCTGTAAGGCTGTACTTGTCCTCGTCGGGATTCTTCAGTTGCGGGTGATCCTGCAGTGACTCGATGTCAATCACATTGCGGGATATCCATTCGCTGTAGGGCTTCTCGGAGGCAATGCTCTCCTTGATCTCCTCGTCGGCAATGATTCGCCCTTCGGCAGTGTCCACCAGGAACATCTTTCCAGGCTGCAGACGGTCTTTGCGGAGAATGCGCTCGGGTTCAATGTCAAGCACGCCAACTTCAGAAGCCATGATGACCATATCGTCGGTCGTAATGTAGTATCGGGAAGGTCGCAGACCGTTACGGTCAAGCATGGCGCCAATCTGCACGCCGTCAGTGAAAACCACCGATGCGGGCCCGTCCCAGGGCTCCATCAGGCAGCTGTGGTACTCATAAAAAGCCTTCTTTTCAGGCGACATGAATTTGTTCCCGCCCCATGGTTCAGGAATAATCATCATCGCAGCATGTGCAAGCGAGCGGCCGGACAGAACCAGAAACTCAAAAGCATTGTCCAGAATGGCCGAATCACTGCCATCCTCAAGAATCACCGGCTTGATGTCCTCAATGGCCTCACCGAACACCGGGGAGCTTACATTCTTTTCGCGGGCCTTCATCCAGTTGACATTGCCCTTGAGCGTGTTGATCTCTCCGTTATGGCTGAGAAAACGGTAGGGGTGAGCCCTGTCCCAGCTTGGGAATGTATTGGTGCTGAAACGGGAGTGCACCATGGCAATGGCACTCTCCATGTCAGGATCGTGGAGTTCGGAATAATAATCGCCGACCTGCTCGGGCAGGAGCATCCCCTTGTAGACCATGGTTCTGGCCGACAGACTGCTGACATAGAAATAATTGCTTCCGAGTAGAGCAGCCGTATACTTGACCCGCTTGGTAATGCGGCGCCTGATGATATAGAGTTTCCTCTCGAACTCCAGCTCAGAGGTGACCTCTTCGCCCCATCCAACAAAAAGCTGCTTGACAACCGGCTCCTCGGCCCGGGCAGTCTGGCCTATAGTGGAGTTATCAGTAGGGACCTTCCGGAACCCGAGGCACTTCTGCCCTTCCGCCTCAATCATCAGACGGCAGATATCCTCTATAGCACGGCGCTGTGAAATATCAGGGGGGAGAAACAGCATGCCAACACCATACCGGCCGGCCTCGGGAAGTTCAATGTTCCGTTCATTGCATACCCTGCGGAGAAAACGGTCGGGAACCTGAATCAGGATACCCGCGCCATCCCCG
>JABMPC010000092.1 GCA_013203905.1 Chlorobium sp.
AGACAAAAAGAGCACAAGAAGTTCCTGACATCAGAGCTCCTGCCGGAACAATCTCCTCTATAGGAATTGAAGCCCATACAGACTACGACTTTAAAGAAACCGCAAACAAGACACTCCTCTTGGAATCATCCGGCAGGGCACTTGGCGGAGTCTGGGATATTACGGGAACAGGTGATCCGGAGGAGAAGATAATTCCTGCAGCCTATCACTGGACCTCATTCAACCGCAATCTGGCTGTGCGGCTGGGTACCGGCTATTCCGGGAGCTACTCCCTTATCGGCTCCTCCTACATGACCGGGGTGCAGTTCGGCTGGAACAACCGCTCAATAATCCGGCAGCTGGACGCTCAGATGGGATACAGCAGCGACATATTTCTCGGATTTGAGGGCAGCCAGCTTCGCACACTTGAAGGATCAGGTCCGCCGGCCAGTATTGCAGAACTTCGATTCGATGGCGAGGTTGTTGCCCGTCAGCGTGTACCACTTGATGGAAAGTTTGCTTTTCAGAATGTAAGAATGGATGTCGATCTCCGGAAAACCGAAGTCTACATCTACGAACGCTCTATCAATGAAAACCCGATCAAGGTCATTGATTTCAGTCAGTCGGTATCCAGCCGATCTCTCCCGGAGGGCGAAATCCTGATTCGTGGAGGTGCCGGCCTGACAGGCAATATTCTCGACCCGGAATCGGGAGCAGAACGCAGCACAGAGGCCTTTACCAATGTTCTTTATGGACTTGGCCGAAGGGTAACCATAGAGAGCGCATTTCAGGAAAACGCCACCACAGGATCACCTGATCTGCTCTCCGGTGCAGTACTCTCAATCGGAAACAACTGGAACGCAGCACTCTATGGTGCGCGTTCGAACAGTCATTACGGAGCTGATTTCCGGCTGGATGCCACCTACACAACCTGGGATGCTTCCTACTGGGGAACACTGCACGAAGGCGGTTATGGTTCAGACAGCGCAGTGAAGAACCAGAACCATTCTTTTCGATGGACTGTGCGGCCAATGAGAGAACTGACACTGCAGGCAATAGGGCGTCTTCAGACACAGGCCGACACCCGTCAGCTCAGCTATCTTCTCCCTGCAGCAGCCCTTTCCCCTTCATCCTGGCTCCGGCTTACTGCCACACCCCATGATGACAGGAGCTATCGATATGAAACAAACTTGAGGCTCGGCAGGAACGACAGGCTGCGCGGTATCTATGACTATGATGTCCTCTCGGTTGACTATTTGCACAATGTTTCAAAAGCGCTGAATGTGCGACTCTACAATGATTACGCATTCAACACCGGAGACACGGTAACAAACCTCGGGGTTGACTGGTATCCAGGGCGAAGCTCAAGCGACATTATTGCAACAGTCCTCTCCTGCTCGGGAGGCTCCTATGGCATTTCCGGCTCATGGAGCCGAAATATCAACACCGGACTGCGGCTTGCCATGGAGTACAGCTTCAACATGAACAATGCCACTAATCTCACCACACAAACTTCTGCCTCTGTGAACGGCAGCACAGAATCCAGAAAAAGCATAGCCCTCACCCTTTCGTGGGATCTCGGCTGGTCTAACCGAGGCTTCATCCCCATCAACCGCAACGAAGTAACCCTTACCAGAGGAGCCCTTGCCGGATCAATTGCTATTGATAATGAAGCGGCCCTTTCCTCTTCTGACATCAACAACATCCCCATCTTTCTGAACGGAAGGCGCATGCAGCAGAGACAGATCAAAGGGGATTTCTTCCTGGGACGACTTCAGCCAGGCATCTACAGGGTTTCTGTTGATCAGGAAAACCTTCCGATAGAGCTCGTGACTGAGAAAAAAGAAATCACAGTTGAAATAAAAAACGGGGCGGTAACGGGAATGAAGATTCCTGTCTTTGCCGAATACGGTGCGTCTGGGTTTGTGTCGGGAAGGAACGGCGAGGGGCTTGCGGAAGCAATGGTCTCAATCACAGGGGGAAATGGGGCGGCAGCCAAAGCTATGACCAACCAGTTCGGATACTACCGCATAGACGGACTCAGAAGCGGCACCTACACTGCAGCAGTTGAATCAGTGAAAGGAATCTCAACAGAATCAACGCTGAAACGAGAATTCCGCATCAAAAACGATTATGTGTTCGATATCGATCTGAAGGCAGAAACTCCCTGATACACCCTATTGCCGAGAGCTTTGCTCGGTGTGGCCGCGGAGAAACTTCCGTATATTTCGTGCTGCCTGACGGATGCGCTCTTCGTTCTCGATCATTGCAATCCTGACATATTCATCACCGTATGCCCCGAATCCTATACCGGGACTGACAGCCACCTTTCCTTCCGTCAGGAGTCGTTTACTGAACTCAAGGCTTCCCATTGCACGGAACGGCTCAGGGATATGGGCCCACACAAACATACTGGCTCTGGGCGAAACAAGAGGCCATCCTGCGTTCTCGAAGCTGCAGACCATCACATCCCGCCGTTTCCGGTAAACTTCTGTGATCTCCTTCACACATGCCTGGTCGCCATTTAATGCAACTGTAGAGGCAACCTGTATCGGGGTAAAGGTCCCATAATCAAGCCAGCTTTTGATTTTTTCAAGCGCACCGATCAGTTTTGCATTTCCCACCATGAATCCCATCCGCCAGCCCGCCATATTATAAGTTTTTGAGAGGGTGTAGCTTTCAACGGCAACATCCTTGGCGCCCGGCACCTGCAGTATGGAAGGGGTTACATACCCATCATAGGTTATCTCTGCATAAGCAATGTCGCTGATAATGTAAAACCGCTCTTCTCGGGCAAGAGCCACAAGCCTCTCATAAAAAGGGAGCTCAACGGTGGCTGTTGTGGGGTTGTTGGGAAAATTCACCACAAGATACTTTGGCTTCGGTGTCGACTCGCGCAGAGCGGTTTCAATGTTCCGGAAAAAGCCCTCCTCGTCAAGCGTAAAATCATCATTCATTTCGAGACGCATCCGGTGAACATTTCCACCCGCAAGAATAAACGCCTGTGAATGAATCGGGTAACAAGGATCAGGCACCATGGCAAGATCGCCAGGGTTGGTGATGGCCTGCACCAGATGAACATACCCCTCCTTGGAGCCCATGGTCACCACCACCTCACGGTCAAGGTCCAAATCCACATTGTACTTTCTCCGGTACCAGTTCCCCACCGCCCCACGAAGCTTATAGATACCCTTGGATACTGAATATCCGTGGGTTTTTGGCTTGTTGATGCTCTCAACCAGTTTATCGACAATATGCTGTGGCGTCGGGCCGTCGGGATTGCCCATTGAAAAATCAATCACATCCTCACCGGCACGCCGTTCTGCCATCTTCAGTTCATTAACGGCAGCAAATACATACTTCGGAAGCCGCTTGATCCGATCAAACTCAATTTCATCAAACATGGAATCTGTCAGGAAAATAATTGTGCAACCTACACCGCATCTCATGCAAGCATAAGCAAAAAGCAGATGAAATCAATACGGCTTTCTGTTATTTTTCAAGCTCTGAAGTACACGCCGGGCAACGGGTTGCCTTGAGCGGCACCTGGCTCAGGCAGAACGGACACTGTTTTGTTGACGGCGGTGGTGCGGAATCCTCTTTTCTTCGCAGTGAATTGATTCCCCGCACAAGAAGATAGACAGCCAATGCCATGATGATGAAGCTTATCATGGCATTAATGAAAAGCCCGTAGTTGATGGTGACTGCCCCGGCCGCCTGTGCCTGCTCGAGAGCCGCATAGGGGCCGGGGGTCGAGCCCTCGCTGAGAACAAAATAGAGGTTGGCAAAATCAACGCCATCCGTTAAAAACCCGAGCGACGGCATCATCACATCCGACACCAGCGTATTGACAAGCTTGCCGAAAGCACCGCCAATAATAATGCCGACCGCCATGTCAACCACATTTCCGCGAAGTGCAAACTCTTTGAATTGCTTAAGCATAATAGTTTCCTTTCTGACTGTATTTTATTCATGAAAATCATCTCATATTCATCATTCATAGAGAAATATAGTAACAGAAAAGGAGAGCCAAGGGGGACCAGACAATGGGATATTCTGATATTTTCGTTAGTATAACAGCTTCATGTTTTTTTCAGCCCCGCTTTCTGAAACGCCACTTTACCAAAAAATTTCAGTGTCAAAATCCATTGGACCAGATAACGGCAGACTGAAAGAGCAGATAGCCGAAGCTACCGGTAACGATTATAACTGCTGCTATCAATGCGGGAAATGCACGGCGGGATGCCCGGCAGGAAATCTCATGGACAACCCCCCTACCCGGATAATGCGTCTGGTGCAGGCGGGATATATTGAAGAGGCCCTGAAGAGCGACGCTCTCTGGTATTGCGTTGGTTGCCAGACCTGTACTGCCCGCTGCCCACAGAATATGGATATTGCCGGCACAATGGATGCCCTTCGCTCACTTGCGCTTGAAGGCGGCATAGTCTCAGACGATAAAGCAAAAAAGCTCGTGACTGCCTTTCATGTCTCTTTTCTGAACAATGTCAAAAAACATGGGCGTCTGCAGGAGCTCTCACTGGTTAACAGTTACAAACTCCGTACCCGCAGCTTTCTGCAGGACGCGCAGGCCGGCATTACCATGATAAAAGAAGGGAAGATCAATATTCTTCACTCTCTGTCGGGCAAGGGGGATGTACAGGGCAAAGATCAGATATCCGCCATATTCAATGCCTCAAAGACCGGAACGCATCTCGGAGTCAGAAAAAGACGACCCAAAGCCGCCTCGATGAAAACAGACGGGCCGGCTGCAATTTCCCCCGGCTCAACTGTGGGATATTATCCCGGATGCTCCCTGACGGGAACAGCAAAAGAGTATGACATTTCTGTAAGAAAAATGTGTGAACTGCTTGGAGTCAAACTCCAGGAGATTCCGGACTGGAACTGCTGCGGAGCAACCTCTGCCCATGCAACCAATCACAAGCTTTCTGTGCTTCTGCCCGCCCGCAACCAGGCGCTTGCTGATGAAGCGGGAATGGAATTTGTTCTCACTCCCTGCGCAGCATGCCATAACCGTCAGGTTACAGCGAGAAAAGCTATTCTCGAAGACGGGGAACTCCGTCGTGAAGTGAAGGAACTGACAGGCATTGAGCCAACAGGCAAAGCCACATTCATTGGCGTTACCCAACTGCTGGAGTCTCTTGGAGAAGAAGTAATCCGTGCCCGTGTCACCCGACCGCTCTCCTCACTGACTCTTGCCTGTTATTATGGTTGCCTTCTTGTCCGTCCAATGGACGACATGCGTTTTGACGATCCTGAAAATCCCCGGAAAATGGAGGCTGTTGTGCGTGCTCTTGGAGCCAGCACTGTTGAGTGGGAATTCAAGATAGAATGCTGCGGAGCAGGCCATACCCTTGCCCAGCAGGGTCTTGTGGAAGACCTTACGCACAGCATTGCAAGAAATGCAGCAAACAACGGCGCAGAAGCATTTGTTGTTGCCTGTCCGCTCTGTCACGCCAATCTCGATATGCGTCAGGAAAGCATGAGAAAACGCTATCAGGACCTTGATCCGATGCCGGTCTACTACATTTCCGAACTTGTAGCCATTGCCTGCGGCGCCGACCCGATTGCAGTTGCTGTAGGCAAGCACTTTGTTCCTGCACTGGAACTTCTCCGACAGCCTTCAGTCCCCTGAAGCAAACAAACAAACTGTTTCATGCGCAAGGAACAAGCAAAAGGAGACAGGTATGCTCCATTGATGCGTATGCCTCAAGCACGACCATTCTAACTGACTGAACCAATGGCTAAAATAGGAGTATTCGTCTGTCACTGCGGGGAGAACATCGCCGCCAAAGTTGATTGCACAAAACTGGTTGCAGCCATGGAGGGGCACCCGGGTGTTGCCATAGCCCATGAATACAAGTATTTCTGTTCCGAACCCGGGCAGGAAAGCATCAAAAAAGCAGTTGCCGAGTATGGCCTCACGGGGGTCATTGTTGCGGCATGCTCTCCAAGAATGCACGAAGCCACCTTCCGCACAGCATGTGCCGAAGCCGGCCTCAACCCCTACCTCTGTGAAATAGCCAATATCCGCGAACAGTGTTCCTGGGTCCATAATGATGGCGAACAGGCCACCCGTAAAGCAATTGAGATCACCCGCTCACTTGTTGAAAAAGTAAAACGGAACAACGAACTCCAGCCTATTGAGGTTCCTGTGACCAGACGAGCGCTTGTGATCGGAGGCGGAATTGCAGGCATACAGGCAGCCCTTGACATTGCCAATGCCGGAGGCGAAGTTGTTCTTGTTGAACGAGAGGCTTCACTTGGAGGTCACATGGCTCAACTCTCCGAAACCTTCCCCACGCTCGACTGCTCTCAGTGCATCATGACTCCGAGAATGGTTGAAGCCGCACGACACCCGAAAATCCGCCTTCTCACCTACTCTGAAATTGAAAAAGTTGAAGGCTTTATCGGCAACTTCAATGTCACCGTGCGACAAAAAGCGCGCTTCGTAGACATGAATCTCTGCACTGGATGCGGTGAGTGCATGCAGAAATGCCCTGCAAAAAAAATCAGCGGGGAGTTCGACTGCGGCCTTGCAAACCGCACGGCAATCTATACCCCATTCGCTCAGGCGGTACCCAATAAGCCGGTCATTGACAGCGAGCACTGCATCTTCTTCAAAAACGGCAAATGCAAGGCGTGCCAGAGAGTCTGCCCGACTGACGCTATCAATTTTGAGATGGAAGATGAACTCGTTGAGCTTGAAATAGGCGCCATTGTGGTAGCTACCGGCTTTCAGGTTCAGAACACGGCTCTCTATGGAGAGTACGGCTATGGCCGCTACCCCGATGTTCTTACGGGACTGCAGTTTGAACGCCTTGCCTCTGCCAGTGGCCCCACAGGAGGCAAGATCACCAGGCCTTCAGACGGGAAAGAGCCGGAAACAATCGTTTTCATTCAGTGCGCAGGTTCGCGGGACCCGTCCAAAGGAATTGCCTACTGCTCAAAGATTTGCTGCATGTACACGGCAAAGCACGCCATGCTTTATCGCCATAAGAACCATGATGGGAACTCCCGTATTTTTTATATGGATATCCGCGCCGCTGGCAAGGGGTATGACGAATTCACCCGTCGGGCAATTGAGGAGGATGGGGCAGGATATGTGCGTGGCAGAGTGAGCAAACTATGGCAGGAGAATGGAAAACTGATGGTTCGTGGTGCCGACACCCTCCTTGGCCGTCCGGTTGAGGTTGCCGCAGACATGGTTGTACTGGCTACCGCCATGGTTCCACAGCCCGATTCAAAAGAGCTTGGCAAAACCCTCGGGATCGGCTATGATGAATACGGCTTCTTTAATGAGGCACACCTGAAACTGCGCCCTGTAGAAACCGCTACTGCAGGCATTTTCCTTGCGGGAGCCTGCCAGTCACCCAAAGACATTCCCGATTCTGTTGCCCAGGCCTCCGCCTGCGCCTCAAAAGTGCTTGCGCTCTTCAGTCGCGACAAACTTGAACGCGAACCCGTCATAGCGCAGAACAATGAAGCAACATGTTCCGGCTGCTGGGGATGCGTGCTTGCATGCCCGTACAACGCCATTGAGAAAAAAGACCTTACCGACCGGTCCGGCAACCTCATACGGCGGGTAGCATCAGTCAATGCAGGGCTCTGCCAGGGCTGCGGGACATGTGTCACCTTCTGTCGCTCCAACAGCATAGACCTTGCAGGATTTACAGAAAAGCAGATATTTGCCGAAGTGATGGGACTTTGATCCCCTTCCCCTGATGCCAACAGTCAAATCATTATTATGAGTGAACCCTTCGAGCCTAAAATTGTTGCCTTTGTATGCACCTATTGCACCTATGCCGGTGCTGATCTTGCGGGCACAAGCCGTCTGAAATATCCACCCAATGTCCGGATTGTCCGACTCCCCTGCACAGGCAGAATCAGCCCTATGTTCATACTTAAGGCCTTTCAGAAAGGTGCTGACGGCGTGCTTGTCAGCGGTTGCCATCCCGGCGACTGCCATTTCGACCATGGGAACTACCATGCCCGTCGGCGGTGGACCGCCTTCAATGCCCTCCTGCAGTTTACCGGGGTGCCTGAAGAACGGGTCAAATTCTCCTGGATCAGCGCAGCAGAGGGAATCAAATTCGCTGAACTAATTGACAGCATCACTGAAGAAATTCGCACAGCAGGACCGTTTGAACAATATCATAAGCTGATTGCCGAAACAGGGTCTGCAGCATCAGTCTAAACACACATTCATGAGCATTCAGGAACAGTACAGATCACGAGCCAAGGAGCTGCTTGGGGAGGGCAGTGTCAAAATGGTGATAGGGTATGGTGTGGGAACAACAGCCACCAGACGCAGGCCCATTTTCATCACCAGCCCCGACGAAACCGACCGCCTTGTGCTTGACGCTTCATGCAGAACAAACCTTGCCGGATATCTTCTGCGCGAAGGTCTTCTGGCTGATCAGAAAAGCATCGCCGTTTTCCTTTTGCCCGATGGCGTTCGTGCCCTTAACATTCTTGCAGCCGAGTCACAGCTTGCCACGGCACAGATCGTTGTTCTCGGATTTGAAATCAAAGGAGAGGAGGTCAAGCCGCTTGAAGGAACCGCCGCTGGAGATTTCTCTGCAATCATTGCAGAGCGAAAAGAACAGCGCAAGGCACAGCCATCACACGAAATGGCAGTGAAACTCGAAGAAATGACCCCCGCTGAGCGATTCGCATTCTGGGAAAAAGAGTTTTCGCGCTGCATTAAATGTTACGCATGCCGTGCCGCATGCCCGATGTGCTGGTGCCGCCGATGCGTTGTTGACAATAACCAGCCGCAGTGGGTCAACACATCCTCCCACACGCTGGGAAATCTGGAATGGAACCTTGTTCGTGCATTCCACCTTGCAGGCCGCTGCGTCGAGTGTGGAAACTGCAGCGAAGCCTGCCCGGTCAATATACCTCTGCACCTGCTCAATGGCAGGATGACGGATGAAGTACTGACTGCATTCGACCATTACCCCGGTGCCGACGAACAGCAGGAACCGGTACTCGCCAGTTTCAGAAAAGACGACCCTGAGACCTTCATTCTCTAAGTACTCAAACGCATGACAAAAATACTCTACTCCGACGACCTCACAACCTGCTTCTCCACATGGAGAAAGGAGGGGATCATGACATTTGGTCCCGTACAAGAGGCCGGCAATTCCGGTTTCCGGGAGGTGCAGGACGAGAAGGAGCTTGACATGAATCTCATTCTGACCAGCCGGACGCTCAAGGAGCTCTTCTTTCCGCGAACCGAGCCGATGCTCAGCTACAGCATTGGCAAACAGCAGATTGAAACCAGCGAATTTCTGCCTTCAGAGAAGCCTTGCATCATTTTTGGCGCCCGCCCCTGTGATGCAGCCGGCATGGCAATGGACGATGAACTCTTCAACTGGGATTACCGGGACGAATACTGGTTTCGTCGGCGCAGCCGATCAGTCATTATGACAATTGCCTGCTCAACATCGGACGACTTCTGCATGTGTACTTCACTCGGCCTTGGGCCCGACAGCGCCAAGGGATCCGATGTTCTTCTCCGCCCTCTTGCTTCCGGCAAGGGATGGCTGGTAGAGGAACTGACCGAGAAAGGCGACAAAGCGCTTCAGTCCATAGCATCTCTTCTGAAAGAGGGCACAGAGGAGGCTGCCCCGACGGCAGAAGTGCCAGTGCTCTTTGACCTTGAAGCCTGCACGACATGGCTTGCAGACCCGGAAAACTTTGAAAGCCATTTCTGGAAAGAGATCTCCGAACGATGCATCGGCTGCGGAACCTGTACCTACCTCTGCCCGACATGCCACTGCTTCGACATTCAGGATGAGGGCGACACCTATGAAGGCATACGCAGGAAGAACTGGGACAGCTGCTCTTTTCAGCTCTTCACCATGCACACCTCCGGTCACAACCCACGCAATACGCAATCGGCACGGTGGCGTCAGCGCATCATGCATAAATTCAACTATTTTTCCCTCAAATTCAGCGTCAACAGCTGTACCGGCTGCGGCAGATGCACAAGAGAGTGCCCCGTCGACATGGGGGTCAGAGAAACCTTACAAGCGATATCAACACTACAGAAGTGACAGACACCATCATTCCAGCCCAGAACAACATCTACAGACCGGCGGTCATGAAAATCGCCGCAACACGAAACGAAGCCCCCGGAGTACAAACCCTCCGCCTTGAGTTTCAGGATCCTGCCGATCAGGAAAAGTTTGCGGCAGTGTACCGAACCGGAATGTTCGGACTCTACGGCATCTATGGAGAAGGGGAAAGCACCTTCTGCGTGGCCAGCCCGGAAACAAGGAAAGACTACATTGAGTGCACTTTCCGCCAATCAGGACGCGTCACCACAGCTCTGGCTTCAGCAGAGGAAGGCGACCTTATAACCTTCAGGGGGCCATACGGAAATCGCTTCCCGATAGAGGAGTTCTATGGCAAAAACCTGCTCTTCATTGCAGGCGGCATAGCACTCCCCCCCACCCGCAGTGTTATATGGTCGTGCCTGGACCAGCGCGATAAATTCGGGAAAATAACAATCGTCTACGGAGCAAGAACCGTTGCCGACCTTGTCTACAAGCAGGAACTTGATGAGTGGGCAGAACGGGGAGATGTTGAACTGGTATTGACGGTCGATCCCGGCGGTGAATCACCCGACTGGAAACACCGGGTCGGCTTCGTGCCAACAGTGCTTGAAGAGGCAGCTCCCGCCCCCGGCAACTGCATTGCAGTGCTGTGCGGGCCGCCAATCATGATAAAATTCACACTGGCATCTCTCAAAAAGCTCGGGTTTGAAGAGGCAAATGTCTACACAACGCTTGAAAACCGAATGAAATGCGGTGTCGGGAAATGCGGACGATGCAATGTAGGCAGTGTGTATGTCTGCAAGGAAGGACCTGTCTTTACCGCTGAAGAGGTTTCAGCAATGCCGGCAGCGGATTTGTAGACTCTCTCTTGAGCTATTCAGGAAAGGGTTATCCTGAAGAACCTTTCGGGACGGTGAAAATCCGCCGGAACAGGGGCGTCATGCCAAGAGGGGAAAAGATCCCTCAAGCCGCCCTCAACGGAGGATGCGCACTGAAGCGACAGAATGCCATCGCGAATGCCGCCAAAGAACTTCTCCAGAAGTCCCAAAGAAAACGACATCCCGAAACTCCCATCCAGACTCTCGAGCCATACCCCATCAACCCACCGCTCCGCTGACAGCACCTCATAACCGGCAGTCCGGTGCCTTGGGGCATCAAAAGCAAGAGCAACCCACTGACCCGCGGGAGTCATTTCAAACTCAAGATAGGGCCCGTCATCCTTTCCGTTTCCAATAAACAGTTCACTCACACCAAACTCCCACAGTTTGTCAAGAAAATCACCCGGTGCGGCTTTGGGGGCAGGAACAAAAACACTCTCCCCCGGCTTGACTTCAGTACTCCATGAAAGAAAGGGTTGTTCCGGATTCATCCTTGCCTCGCAAAGAGGACGCAGTTGGCGGACAGCGACTGTTGCAGAGGAAGCAAGTGCTCCTTCAAGAAGCAGCCGCGGGAAAGCTGCCACCCCTTCATCGGCTCCACTGACCCCATTCGGATAGAGAAGAAGCCCTGACCACCCTTTTGACGGATCATCACGGTCAACCCGGTATGGCGAACCGCAGGCGTCAAGTAGCTCGCGAGGGAAAAGCCCCGTACACTCAACCTCCAGCTCCAGCTTTACACCCGTATCCCTCAAGGCTGCGGCACGCATCTTCCCGGCAAGCCTCAGAACATCGTCGGCAGTTGCATTACCCGTATTGAAAATGAAGTTGGCATGGTGCTCTCCAACAACAGCCCCTCCCTCGCGGGCACCACTAAAACCAAGTTCTTCAAAAATCATCCCGCTCGGCTTTCCGCACTCATGGTTGTTTTTGAATGTGGACCCGCAACTCGGAAAATCAAAATGGCGTTTCCGTAGGCGCTCAGCCTCATGTGCAAGCATTTCCTCACGGATGGCATCAGGATCGGCTTTACCCGGAAACCGAAGCATGACTCCCGTTACAATTTCACCGGTATGCATCAGGGAGGTGTGCTTGTAACCCAGAAACACCTCTTCGGGACAGCGCATTACCAGTGAGCCATCAAGGGTCAGCACCTGTACTGCTGAAGCAATGGAAGATATCTCTCCACCAAAACAGCGGGAGTTCATCCTTACCGTTCCCCCGATTCTCCCCGGCAGCCGATAGAGCCAGTCGGCCCCGGCAATGCCATGGCGCTGGATCGTTTCTGCAACCGCCGTATTCATGACACCGGCCTCAAAGAAAAACTCCAGCTCCGAAACCTGCCGGAACTGCTGCATTCGTTCCGTCGAAAGAACGACACCGGGGAAGGCGGCATCGGAAAAAAGCATATTGCTCCCCAACCCCAGCATAGCAAGAGGCATCCCCTTAGTACGAGTCCAGGAAACAATGTCTGCAAGCTCAGCCGCCGAAGAGGGCATGCAGAAGAAACGCACTCCCCCCCCAATGCCATAATAGGCCTTCTCAGAGATAGGGAAATCACGAAAACAATGGCAGCGAGCAGTAATGGGAACCATAACCATTTTGGCAAATGTACAACACGGAAACTCAAGCCAAACATAACCAAACCGGCGCCTTTCACAAAAAAACCCACAACCTTCCGGCTCAAATGCGCAACACTACTCCCCTTCGCCTACCGGCTCCATTGATGTTGAGAGAAATCCCCTGCCAAAGGCAAAATAAACATAGAGAGGCTCTTCATTGCGAATCACATCAACCACTGCTGAAAACATATGTGAAGGAATGTGCATGTATACAACACCGTCCTTCTCGGAATCATTTTCATAAACCATGCCCGGATCGCAGAACCGCAGACACGCGCTCATGCGTCCTTCATCGTCATACATCAGAATCATGGAACGGCTTGAAGCGTATCCTTCAGGCCCCCCATAAAAAAGGATATGGTACTTCTCTATCTTAACAGTCATGGCCAACCTCCTGTTTTCAGACATTAAGAATGTGCCCCTCCCCAATACAGTCATGGCACCACTGATCCTTCGCAGCTGAAGGAGGAGATCCAAAAAAATCCGGATTAAGACCAGCTGCCGGCCTCAGAACACAAGCACCCGCTCTTCAATCGGAGTGAACGACTTCTCACCGGGCAATGCAACGACGGAACCGAAAACAAGTTGTGAACGAAGCTGCCATGACCGGGGCAAGTTCCACTCTTTACGGACAGCATCATCAATCAGAGGATTGTAATGCTGAAGAGAAGCGCCGTATCCCTCGTCCTCCAATGCCGTCCAAACCACGAACTGAAGCATTCCTGATGCCTCCAGCGAAAATTCGGGGAATTTTTCGGCATACAGGGGATACTTCGACATCAGTCCCTCAACGACAGCCCGCTCCTCAAAGAACATCACGGTACCGGCACCACTTCGGAAACCATCTATCTTCGCAGCAGTCGAGGCAAAATCATCCTCTTTTACAATCCCGCGAAGCACCTCCAGCACCATATCCCACAGTCGTCTATGCGAGCCATCAAACAAAACAACAGCCCTCGCACTCTGTGAATTGAAGGTTGAGGGCGCGTGCTTGACAGCGTGCCGGACTATCTCCTCCACCCGATCTTTTCGGGTAAGAAGATCCCCCCCAATCGCATAAATGCTCCGCCTGTGCTCGACGGCTTCAAGAAAATTCCTCTTCATGGCAACTGCAGTATAGAAAGGTTGTCAAATACCGTTCATCCAAGAACAGGTGACCTTTAAAGCCACAAAACGAAGTAATCCCAATTCGCAACTCATAAAGAGATATACCTATTACTTACAACTTCCTTTAGCGCTTAGCCGTTCCATACCACCTGCTGAGTTATCTGGAAAAATCCCTACCTTATTCATAGGCATTATTAACTGTCAACCATACACACCTCAACTATGTCAGAAACCGCTGCGCGGCAGGTCAATTTTGTTCTTGCCGGAATTACGACCGATCGATGTGAACTTTCAGACACCGCCCCTGATACACAAAACCCTGTCAAAATCAATGCCGGACTGAATTTCGGCATTGACAGCAGGAAAAAACTGCTCAAAGTTCTCTTCAGGAATGTTTTTCTTCAGGACGAAATCCCCTTTATCACCATTGAAGCCGGCTGTATTTTTGCCATTGACGAGGAGTCGTGGAAAAACTTCATCAATGAGGAGAAAAAACTGTTCACCCTGCCAAAACCCTTTGCAGGACATCTGGCACAGATGACAGCCGGAACTGCCCGTGGGATTCTGCATGCCAAAACCGAAAACACCCCTCTGAACCGATTTATGATTCCCGCAACCAATGTTGAGGAGATGATTCGTGAACAAGTTGTCCTCAACCTTGAACCACATGAGAACAATGGCCATGAATAAAATACTCCTCACCGCAGCACTGCTTCTTTCGTCCCCATTAGTGACGGCGGATGCCGCAGAACCCGCCAACAGCCAAGTCATCGGACAGACCTGCCGCATAACAGTGCGGGTAGCTGAACTCCATCAGCCGGAAGGACTTCTGGGTGTTGCGCTCTACACAACAAAAAAAGGATTCCCCGACAAACCGGAACGGGCATGGCAGTCAACAGTCAAGAAGCTTGAGGGACCAGTGCCGGTTTTCGTTTTTGATAATATCCCCTACGGAACCTATGCTGTCAGCGTGCTCCACGATAAAAACAGCAACGGCAAAATGGACAAGACCTTCATCGGAATACCCAAAGAGGGGTTCGGGGTATCCAACAATCCCAGAATCAAATACGGCCCGCCCAGTTTCAGTGAAGCTGAATTCACCGCAAAGGGGAAAAAGGTTGAATTGATTGTGGCCATGAACTATTTTAAAAAAGACAAGGAAACTGAAAACAGCAGCATTGAGCAAAAGGAACTCAAATGAAACAGCAGCTTACCGCACTCTTGGCCATTCTGATGGCAGGACTGTTCATGACCGGCTGCAATCCGACCGTCCGTGTTGAAGCTCCGGACAAACCGATTGTGATTAACATGAACATCAAGATCGATCATGAAATCCGCGTCAAAGTCGATAAAGAACTTGACTCGCTTCTTGACACCAAACAGGGATTATTCTAAACAGGAGGAAAAGAGTGATGAAAAGATTACAGACAATACTTGTCCGCTTAAGTGCCATGATACTCCTCATTATCGCCATGACTACATCGGCATCGGCACTTGATCTTGATACAGCACGAGCAAAAGGCCTTGCAGGAGAGGTTGACAACGGGCTTTTAGCCCCGCCTCCCGGTGCATCGAATGAAGCGGCTCCCGTTATTGCCGCAATAAACAATCAGCGAAGGGCGGAGTATGCAAAAATTGCCGCACAGAATAATCTCGGCCTTGAAGTTGTTGGAACTATGATGTTTGAAAAAATATACCCCCGACTCCCGGCAGGAACCTGGGTACAGATTCAGGGTAGCTGGAAACAGAAGGCTCCCTGATCGCCTACAAATGTACCAACAGTGAAATGGATTGGAAGAACGCTTATCGCTCTCCTGCTGCTGTCTGTTGTGATGATGACGGCAGCATGGCTGGCTTTTCCGATGTTTGCTCCCGCCCTGCTTCGCGGAGCACTGCAGGGCCCATCACACCATATTGAGCTGAATGGACTCGGAAGGCCCGGACTTGGCGGAATTGGATTTCAATCCATAACAGCCACCATTACCACCCCTCCCGGCCCCTGCTCCCCTGACGCGCCTCCGTCCATATACCGGGCCTTCCTCGGTAAAGGCAGAATAGGATGGAAGATATTCAGCGCTGAACTCTCGTTACAATCCGACTCCCTTGCCCTTCAGCCCGAATCAGGACAATTTGTCTTTACCGACCGTAATCCAGCTTTCTCGGCACTTCTTGCCGTTTCCTTTCATAGCGGAGCCCCCCCAACCGTTGCACTAACTTCTCTCTCGTACTCCATTGAAGATGCTTCGCTCCAGAGCGGCAGATTATCTGCGAAGGAAATCAGCTTCCCGCTCCAGATACACCCTCAAAAAGGTTTTTCCCCGATTGGAGGAACAGTCCGGATAGGGCGTGTACAGAGCGGCCCGGACAGACTGCCTGTTGCCAACATAACGGCATCGCTTCCCCGCCAGTCCGACAGCCTTCACCCATGCACGCTCTTTCTCCTTGACTGTTCAGCCGACCTTTTTGGCATGCACGCCTCACTCGACAGCATCGCCTACAATATGAACCATGGCATGGCTACCGGCACCCTTGCTCTGACAAACATCAACATCGGAGAACTCCCCGGACTCAAGCGCAAAGCCAAAGAGTTGCCATTTGCCACGGGAACACTTCAAGGCATCATTCCCTTCGTCTACAGCGACACGACTGTCACCATCAACAACGCATCGCTCTCAGCCGGCCCGAATACCCGACTTGCATACTATAACGGCGAGAAACAACAATGGCTCACCATAGAGCTCAATGAAGGGGTCGTTCTTCAGAAACTCAATGCTGCCGCGTCAGTCAGCCCCGCCAAAGGGGTAGGGATCACCTCACTCTCAGCCTCATTGCTTGGAGGGACCCTCACCGCATCGCCGTCGGCCTACAACACAGCAACCCGGGAAACAGCGCTTCTTTTCACCTTCAAAAATGTCAATCCTCTTGAAACGGTTCATTTTCATGGTGATTTCGGAGGAAAACTCACTGGCAGCGTCAACGGCACACTTCCGGTAACCATATCCAAAAATGGCGTTGCAATTCGCAATGCGCGGCTTCGTTCGGATGGAGGTGGCACCATCACCATCCGAGACCCGGAAACCGGAGAGGCTTCGTATGCCTTCAGTAAAGGAGCGGTTGTTCTTACACGGCGCACGAGCGGATCAATTGTCGTCGACTTCAGCGCCAGGGAGCTCAAACGAACCGCCGGAGGAGGAGAACTGCTGCTCAATCATCCCGCAGGACGGGCCAGGCTCTTCTCCAACCCTGACAATCCGGACATCATCACCCTTTCAAACTTCAGCTCCGGTTTTTTCAATGCAACAATGAGTATAGCGCTTCTTGATTACGACATGGCAAAAGGAAGCGGGGAGACCTCAATTCATTTCAGCAGTCTTCCACTCCAGAAACTGCTTGACCTTCAGGGAACAAAAAAAATCTATGCCACCGGAACACTCTCCGGCAGCATTCCTGTAACAATGGAGAATAAGACATTTGCCATACGCGACGGAGGAATGAATGCCGAACAGAAAGGCCAGATCATCTACGCAACAACCCCCGAAGAACGCGCCGCTGCTAACCCCGGCCTGAGAATCACCTATGACGCTCTGACCAATTTCCTCTACCGCGACCTAACCTCATCCATTACCATGGAACCGGACGGTCAATCAATAATATCCCTGCATCTGAAAGGAAGAAACCCCGACTACCAGAACGGCAGGCCGATAGAAATCAACCTTACCATCCGCCAGAACCTTCTTGACCTGATGCGCAGCCTCAGCATTTCCTCATCAATCGAACGGGTCATCTCTGATAAAGCTCTTCAGAAGAAGAGGTAAGAGACGCCCTCCACTTTCCTACCATTCTGTCGTTACCCATAAAAAAGGTACCCCTGCGTAGCTTTTTGTATAACCATGAACCCAAAAGCAATCTGCTAAGAAACAACAATACAGCAACTTGCAGATTCCTTCAATAATGGCACGGTTGTTGCATAATTGTCTTGTGTCCCCTGTCCTTTTCCGGAGCCGTTCAACGCCAAACAGAGAAAACAAGGATTATTATGGCCACAAAACCAACACCATACGGAAAGCTGTCTGGCTTTACATTCCGTGAGCTGGCGTCAAACAGCAAGATGGACGGCGGATTGATGACTGAATACAACATGCTCGCCCTGCCTGTCGGCAACCTCGTACCGCAATATGAAGCTGAAGACATGGGACGAAGGAGCGTTAAGCCGATCTGTTTTTATAAGGATGGATCACTCAAGTCGCTCCCGCTCCAGTCGCAGACCATTCTCGATACCCCTGCAGGACCAATGCCTGCTGAGCTGGTAACCTTTTATCCGAGCGGAGCAATCAAGAGAATCTTTCCCCTTGATGGGAAATTGAGCGGATTCTGGTCATGGCAGAACGAGTATAAGCTTGCTGTTGATATAGTGCTGAAAACACCATCCGGAGTCATTGCCGCTAAAATCATATCAGCTCAGTTTTACGAGAGCGGCGCATTGAAAAGCATTACTCTCTGGCCGGGACAAAGCATCACAATCAACACACCTCTCGGAAGTTTCCCGGCCAGAAAAGGTGTTGCCTTTTATGAAACCGGCAGCATCCGTTCCTTTGAGCCACTGAAAAAGATTGAACTGCCAACACCGATAGGGACTATAAAAGCCTATGACAATGAACCAAACGGCATCCATGGCGACATCAACTCCGTGCAGTTTGGCGAGGATGGTTCCATAACCGCGCTCAGCACCGTTGACAATGCCATTGCTGTATACTCCGCAGGAGACTCGCATCCAATTCTCCTGCGGCCAGGGGTAAAAAACAATGTCTGTGGCGATGAGCGGAAAGTAAGTGTGCCCATGCGCATTGGGTTTGAGGGTACGCTGGTAACAGTTGAAGGAAAAACCCCAAGGTCGTTTGACAGTGCTCAAACAAGAATGGAAGTACAGGCACTCTCAACAGCAGCATCTGATCCTGCTTACTCCTGCAGTTGACGGACTGCTGAAGACCCGGCAAGCCAACCGGTGGAAAAGGCGGCCTGAAGATTAAAGCCGCCGATTTCACCGGCATAATCAAGAAGCTCTCCGCAAAGATAGAGACCGGGAACAACTCTTGACTCCATAGTTTTCGGGTTTACCTCACCAAGAGCAATACCACCGGCAGAAACCTCTCCCTGCTCAAGCGGAACGCGTGCAACCTGACCAAGCGGGAACCGCTTCAGCACTGTCAGCAGATTATTCCTGCCGATTTTAGAGAGAGAACTCCAGGCGACATCCTCTTTCAACCCGGCATGTTTCATAATAAATGCAATGAGTGCGGTCGGGATGGTTCCATGCACTGAAGGGCCCCCCAGTAAACCTCCGGGTGCAATGGGACACATCTGCAGAAATTTTCGGATCATTTGAGACCCCTTTTGAGCTGACTGGCGAAGCAGTTCGGCTTCAAGTATGGCATGCGTATGGTCAGGAAACAGATCAGCAGAAACCAAACATTTCTCATCATTTGCCATAAGCAGAGCAACATCACGGGAAATGGAAAGTACTGCCGGACCGCTCAGCCCTTTATGGGTAAAAAGCACATCGCCCCTACGCGTAGCCTCTCCTGATGAAGATAATCCCTTAAGCCCTACACCTCGAAGTGAAATTCCTGCCAATCTGGCTGAAGGAGGACGAAGAAGGTAAAGCGGAGCGAGAGCCGGTGAGGGAGTGGTCTGTGTGTGGCCAAGCAAGCGGGCCAGTCGAAGACCGTCCCCCGTGGTCCCGGTCTGTGGCCATGACACTCCTCCTGTTGCAAGAACAAGACGCTTTGCAAAAAGAGAGCCCCCTTCCTCAAAAGTAACTTCAAACAACCCTTCCCGAAAGAAAACCCTCTTTACTCTTGAAGAGAATTGAATGCAAATCGCCGAATCCTCAAGAAGTGACTCAAAAGCATCAGCAACTGAAGTCCCATCAGCAAGAACAGGAAAAACCTTGCCATCATCTCGCGCTTGCGCTCTCAATCCCTTTCGTGAAAGAAGATCAAGAATATCACTGTTTGTAAACGAAAACAATGCCGTTCGAAGAAACCGCTCTTCCTTTTTGTTGAAAAAACCCTTTTGAAGCACTTCCCGAGGCAGTCCTTCATGAGTGATGTTGCACTTCCCTCCCCCTGATATCCTTATTTTCTCTCCAACCCTGCCATTTCGTTCAGCAATGACAATACTGAAGTCCTCCCTTTTGAACCCAAACCGGTCAGCATTTTCACGGGCAGCGATTGCCGCCGCCATTCCGGAGGCGCCGCCGCCAATAATCAGCAGTGAAAGTGGGGTTGAATCACTCATCGCTGAAAAGTGACGCGCATGCCCTCATGCAATTCTGAAGAGGGGTGGACAACAACCCGCTCACCCACCTCAATGCCATCAAGAACCTCTGCCTCACGGGTTCCCTGCATGCCTATGGATACTTGCTTCTCAATCGCCCGATTATTATCCACGGAAAACACATGCCACTGGTCACTCACCCTGAACAGTGCGCTTATGGGTACTTTCACTACCCTCCCGGCGCTCTCTACGACAATACGAGTCTGTATCCTGAAATTATCTCCCAGACCGGGAGCAGCTCTATCCAGACGGGCCACCACATTGACCCGTTTCTCTTCAACGCCAAGCGCCGAGATCTTCGTAAAAGCTGCCGGCTCTATCTTCGTAACCAGCCCTGTCAGCAAACCAGGGCCACCCCAATCAATAACCTCCACGGTATGTCCGGGTTTTACGCTTACGGCATCGGCCGAAAGAAGATCAATAACCACCTCAATTGAGTCGGGATTGCCGAGATCAAGCAGCGGTGTGCCGACAGTCACAGCCCTACGGCTCTTCTCATGAATTCGCAGCACGCGACCCTCAGCCGGAGAATGCACCACAACGGGCTTGCGCGACAGAACCGGATCAATTGCAGCCTTTCGGGCTCTGTAAGTAAAACGGGCAGCTTCAACTGCCGAACCAGCTGAAGCAATCTCCCTGCTGTACATAGCCGAATCGTTAACTGCCAGTTCAAAAGACTCGCGCGAAATCGCCCCTTCACCAAAAAGGTTTCTGTAGCGCACTGCACGGCGGCCGGTCTGCTCCGCGTCAAGCTCCACCCTGCGAAGACGGGCCCTTGCCTCAGAAAGCGCAGCCTCTGCGGCCATTGCCTGAAATGAAGTTTCACGATACTGACGCGCATCAAGTTCAGGGGGGAGGAGTAAGGCCAGCTCCGCTCCGGTCTTGACGCTATCGCCCTCTCGGGCATCAATGCGCAGCAGCATTCCCGAAACCGGAGCTGCAACAACAAAGAGATCTTTGACCCTGGTCATACCCTCCTCTTCCAGCCTCACCCGGAGAGCACCCTCTTCTATAACGGCGCTATCGACCAGCAACGGTGCCGGCCGGAAAACAAAGAAGAGCATCAGTGCTGCGACAGCAACACCCAGTGGTGCAAGTATTCGAATTGAAGGCATCTTCATCCCGATATTCTATTCCCTTGTTTTAAGGACTTCTATAAGATCAAGCCGAATCAAGCGCCGTCTGATGGCAAAACCAGAAACCAAAGAGACGGAGACAACCACAATAAACGAAAAAAGAAAATTGTAGCTGCTGAAAACCAGTGGCAGACGGTACAGTTCTGAGCTCAGGGACAATGCGAGTAAGACAGACAATCCAATACCGGCAAGAAATCCCGGAGGGATGGCAAGGAGAGTCAGAACCGCCTGTTCACCGAGAAGGATAACGGAAATCTCCCTTTTGGTCAACCCGAGAACACGAAGGCTTGAAAGTTCGCGGGCCCTTTCTGAGAGCGAAATCCGTGCCCCGTTATAGATAACGGCAAATGCCAGCACACAGGCAAAAATGGTCAAAATGAGGGTTGAGGTCAGCATGCTTTCAGCGATAAGATCATCAAAACTCTTTTTGAGCGCTTTGAGCATCATGACTCCACCCACACCCGGCATGGACTTGAATTCACTGTAAAGCGCTCCGGCTCTGCTGGTATCAATACGCAGAAATGCGCCGTTCACAGCCCCGCCATCACCCGCAAGGCGATGAAGCCCCTTGATATCCATATATGCCGAGAGTCCGAGAATTTCATCAAGCATGCCAGCCACCACCACGCTCCGGCGGTTCTGTGAGCCAAGAAGAAACTCCACTTCAACCGTGTCGCCCCGAACAACATTCAGGAGACGGGCCAGCTCTGTAGTCATAAGCAGACCCTCAGCCGGCAGCTCATGGCTGTCGATAAGTCGCTGCAATCCTCCCTCTGAAGCAAGTCCGCGAACGGTCTGGCGACGGGATCGATGGCGGTAATGCAGAGTCACGGGTTCATCGCGATAGTACTCATGCTCCAGCACCCCTTTATATGAACCCACAGTCGAGGCAACCGATACAGGCATGGAATCATTAAAAAGAAGGGTCAGGTCTTCACGGTGTTTTTCGGTGAACTCAACCTCAGTCATACGCTCCACGGCATCATAGGAATATCGGCCGGCAATCAGAATTGCTACCGCCGAAGCTATCATCACAACCGAAAGCGCTGCCTTCCATGGGCGTCGTTCAAGATTGCGGACAATGATTCTGAGAGAAACAGGTATATGTTTCTGGAGTTCCGTGCGATCAAATATTCCTGGCCGATACATCTTTGGCACCTCAGAGCGCATTGCTTCCGCCGGTGGGAGCTGAACCACGCGCCTGACAGCGCCAAATGCGCCAAGCATGGCCGATGAAACACAAAGAATAACAGAAATCACCACCTCCTGAAAACGAAAATAATAGAGCGGATGGGCGAAATTGTAGAAATCGGCATAAATACCCATCAATCCCTTCCCGAGCCATGCCCCCAGTACCGACCCAATGATTGAGCCCATTACGGCAGGGGTCAGTGCAAAGAACAGATAATGAATGGCTACCGCACGATTACTGAACCCCATTGCCTTGAGGACCGCAATTTCAGGTCGCTGGACGGCAACAATACGGGCAAGAACAATATTGATGAGAAAAATCCCGACAGCCAGAAAAATTGAAGGAAGAAATGTAATCTGTATGCCCACCTGCTTGATTTCATCGCTAAGGAAGCGATTTGAGAGCTGATCACTCCGGCCATAGGCTCCAAGTGATCCGTAGCGCTTGAAGAGTCGGTCAAGCTCACCCTTAACATCTGCTTCCCCTCCATTATGTGAGAGCGTCAGAGAAAGATCATTGAAGGCTCCGCTCATGTCCAGAGCCGACTCAAGCGCCCTCCGCCCCATCCAGAACACCCCGAAATGCTCATTATCAGGGAAAAAAGCGCCCGGCTGCACTTCATACACATACTCAGGAGAAAGCCCCATACCCACAATCCGGAGCTCTTTCATATGCCCGTTGATAACAGCCTTCAATCGATCACCCGGACGCAATCCGTTCGCCTCAAGAAAGGGTTGACTGGCAATAACCTCATCGTCCGCACCGGGCTGAAGAGCACGACCACTCTTAATATAAAGGTCATTGAGAATCGGGCCATCGCCATAATCGGGAAGTGAAATCAGTCTTCCGGTTGCAGGCTCTTCAAGCCCGGGAACATCAAGTGTTACATCAGCAATAATTCTGGTGCTTACCGATGCAACGCCAGGAATGCGCTCAACTGTTTTCCGGTAATACTCCGGTGCCCGCTTTACTTGCATAAACACATCAGCAAACCGGTACCGGCTGTAATAGTCCGCCCGGGTAGCCTCAAGAGAATAACGGACGCTGCTCATTGAAACAAAAACCGCTATACCGCATGCCACAACAGCTGCCACGGCAGCCATCTGTGCCCGATGATGCCACAGCTCCCGAAACAGCTTCCGGATAAGCAGATTTCCCGGTTTTCCCTCTACCATTCAAGCTCCGAAGGATGACGCTTTTGGGTATTTCGATGATCCTCATACACCTCACCGCTTCTCATCCTGATGACACGGTCAGCCATACCTGCAATGGAGGCATTATGCGTAATGAGAATCACTGTCGTCTGCAGCTCCTTGTTCACCTTTTCCAGAACTTCGAGAACAAGTTTACCTGTCTGAAAATCAAGCGCACCAGTCGGCTCGTCGCACAGCAGAAGTTCGGGACGCTTTGCCACCGCCCGGGCTATAGCCACTCGCTGCTGTTCTCCTCCCGAAAGCTGGGAGGGGAAATGGTTCATGCGGCTTTCAAGACCCACAAGTCCAAGAGCCTTTTCCGGCGGCATCGGGTTGTCAGCAATTTCCGTCACCAGCTGAACATTTTCAAGCGCCGTAAGGCTGGCTATGAGATTATAAAACTGGAAAACAAAACCCACTGCATGTCGCCGATAGGAAGTCAGTTCAAGCTCGCTGGCCGCAGTCATCTCTTTTCCATGAAAAAAAATCTCACCGCCCGACGCCACATCAAGCCCCCCGATAATATTCAACAGGGTAGATTTACCGCTTCCAGAGGCTCCAAGCATCACAGCAAGTTCGCCACTGAAAATATCCAGACTCACACCTTTCAGAGCATCAACGACGACCTCGCCCATTGTGTAGGACTTGGAAACACCCGAAAGCCGCAAAAGAGGCGATTGTTCATGCTCTGGCATCGCTGACCTTCATCTTCTGTGTTTCCTGCATTGAGAACGGACAAAAAAACTGGCTGCAGCGCGCCCGCAGGGAAAATCTGAAACTTGTTGTATCTTAAACATACTCATAAACAATGCAGAACAAGTATCATCAACCATAATCATCTCTACATCTATGGCAAACGAATCAGAAAACATGGGAACCGGAGTATTTTTTGATCTCTTCAAAAGTGTTGGAGACATGGGACAGGGAGCAATCAATATTGCTGGCGATGCAGTCAATAACGGCATGGGCGTAGCCAGCTCTGCCCTCAAGGCTTCGGGCGACATTGCTACCGGTGTTGTTAACGCTTATATCAGCGTTATTGACAGCGTCTCCGCTGCCATCGCTCCGAAAAAGTAGTTCACCTTACTGCTCTTTCTAACCGCTCCATTGACAGCCGGCTCCATCCGAGCCGGCTGTCCTGCTTTCAGGACCACCGGCAACTCTCTCCTCTATGACAAAAGGATCGCTCATCACTCTGGCTATTTCACTGCTCGCAGCTTTGGCTATTGCAACCGCGCTTGTGATCGGAATGTTCCGCAGAAAAATTCGACAGGAGGGGAAAGTCCACATTCAGCCCTCCCCTGTCGCCGGCAGAGGCGCATTTGCGGCAAAGAACATCAAAACCGGTGAGATCATCGAACGCTGTCCGGCAATTGAGGTCTCCGATACTGATATCGGAGGCGAACTGCTCAACTATGTCTTCTACGGAAACTCAGAGAATTCGCGGCTGGTGGTAATGGGAAACGGAATGCTCTTCAACCACTCCTTCCGCCCGAATGTCGCCTACTATCTTGACGAAACGCCCTCAGGAAAGGAATTGGTGCTGTATGCGCTCAATACAGTCAGAAAGGGGGAAGAGATGTTCTACAATTATGGCGAGGACTGGTGGGCAACACGAAAAGGAAGCGGGAGTTAAGGGGCAACACTTGAGGATCTCCCTTTTCGAACGAGCGCACCGCCACATTGGGGGCACTTGTCCATCCGGCAGGGAATGCCATCAAGATGAGGATTTTCATAACCGCAGCTCAGGCAGACGCAGCTTCCCGTTTCAGAGCCAGAAGACAAACCGGAGAGGGCCTCAACATGGCCACCCGCAATACAGATTGATTTCCCCTCAACAATTGCCTCAGCTACCTTTTTATGAGCCGATTCAATAATCCTGCCGAAGGTCTGCCGGGAAATCATCATGCGTGCGGCCGCATCAGTCTGATAGAGGCCCATTTTATCGGCCAGCCTTAGTGCCTCAAGCTCATCCACCGAAATCACCACACTCTGAAGCCTTGAGGGGGAAACCCCCTCAGGATTGAAACAGGTGACCTTCGGAAAATCCTCAACACACCGGCAGCTGACCGGCCTCCCGGCTCTGATATTTTTCATTGAAGGCAATTTCTGCCACTTAGTCTTCAACACAGATTTCGCCTCGTGCCACTGCCATGAGAGTTCGAATCAGCAGCACCACAATAATGAGTATGAGAAAGCCGAGCTCAAAAACAGCAATGCTTTTGAAGAAGGGATTCTTTGTCAGATGGTACATCAAAAGCGTCGCAAGAGCCTTGGCTGCCACCGGAAATGAATACGCCCACCATGAGAGGTAATAGTTGATTTTGGCAAGCATGGGAAGCTGAAACAGCACCAGAACAAACATGAAAAGCGAGAAGTAGTAAAGAATGCGGGCAAACGCATCAAGCTCACCGCCGCCAAGCTTCACATAGGCAATAAAACCGATGGCAGGGGGCGCAAAAAGAATAAACAGAGTTGGAAGCAGACGGTCAGGAATGGATGCATGGAAAATCATCCGGTACATGACAATGGTAAAAAGAGCCATCCAGAAAAAGAGGCCGACAGCAAAGAAAAACCAGGAGATTTCCAGAAAGCCATGCTTCACTCCGGCAATAGGAACAATGATGGCGCCAACAATCGGAATAAACCAGCCGGGGGTCATATGCTCAATCTTGAAATGCGACTGATTGATCCAGCTGGAAATAATGAACACAGAGGCAAGCATCTGCAGCACCGCTCCCGTAACCCATGCATAATAGGAAATCTGCATGTCGCGCTCCAGATAGACCACGCTGAGCACAAGGAAAATTTTCGCGATAAGCGGAAAGAAGTTGACCTTGATGGGATGATTCCACTCTTTTTTAATCGTATCGGGATGCGATACCGCTTTTGCAAGATAGAGTATACTGACCACGCCGAAAAGAGCGAGAGTGAAATACAGAAGCCAGTCGCTGGTGGGCACAAAAACGGGAAACAGTTCACCGCCTTTCTGTATGGCAAGGGTAAAGCCCGCCATACCGAGCACAATGGCAAAAAATGTAATATGGAAATTACGAAGCCTCAATGGCTGTTCCTCATGGCCTGCTTGAGTAGTCATGTCTTATTGGTGTCGAGATTGATGGTTGATGTTACGGATAAAAATTCATTGCTCACTCAGCCTTTCGCTACTGAAGTTGCAACCTCAAAAACGGGTGGATCCTGTATATGCTTTTTTACCGCACAAAGGTTGGCGGCATTGATGACAGCGTTACGATATTTGTCCGGAAAATCTGAAGGGAGCTCGATGGTAAGGGTGATTTTACCGACACCCGTCCCGTCCTCGCGGGGTTCGTGCGACTGCACAATTCGGATATTGTCGGCCGGAATCCCCCGCTGCTCACAGAAGAGAAAAACATAGATACCGGCACAGGTGCCTATGGATGCCAGAAAAAGAGCAAACGGCTCAGGAGCAGACCCCTCTCCACCGCCATTGACTGACTGGTCAGTCTGAATGGCAAACCCCCGATAATCGGCATTAACTTTTTTTCCGCCACCAAAGGAAATGATCATATTGTCGCTCATAACCGCA
>JABMPC010000093.1 GCA_013203905.1 Chlorobium sp.
GGCTTGAGTAGATGGCTTCTGCCATCGGGAGATCTTCGGGTGTTGTGATTTTGATGTTGTGATATCCTGTTTCGTAAATCCGGATTGGGTTTGCGGGGAAGTAGCGTTCAACAAGGGCGGCATCGTCTGTTGCATACCAGCCTTCGTTTTCTGCCTGCTCGTGGGCGGCTATGAGAATGTCGGCTTTGAACCCCTGGGGCGTCTGCACCTGTAGAAGGGTGGAGCGGTTGAGGGTTTCTCCGAAAAAACCCGGGGTCGTGCCAATGCATTTGATGGTGTCTTTGGGTTTGTTTGCGGGTACAGAGGCTCCAAATTCCAGCGAGAGGGCGGCGATGGCATCAATTTCTTCGGGCTGGATGAAGGGACGGGCTCCGTCGTGGACGAGAATGGTTTCCGGCATCTCTCTTCCCGTTGCTGCGGCGTCGTTGCGAATGCTGCGAATGCAGTTGCTAACAGAGTCCTGGCGTTCCTTTCCCCCTTCAATGACTGTTGTGACCTTTGTGAAGCCGGCTTCATGGGCCATGCGGCTAATGGTTTCTACATGTTCGGCTTTGGTTGCAATGCAGATGGCCTGTATGGATGTGGCATCCTGAAAGGCTTTGAGGGTGTGGTGGATGACGGGGAGCCCTCCGATTTCAAGCATCTGCTTGCTTCTGCCCCCGTCGAGATTCATTCTTTTTCCGACGCCGCTTGCGGCAATGATTGCAGTGGCGTTCATGGTCCTTTCCGTCTTGAATGGGTTAATGGATGAACATGGCGTCCCCGTATGCGAGGAAGCGGTAGTCGCTTTTCAGGGCGGTTTTGTAGGAGTCCATGAGAAAGCGGTGTTCGGCAAATGCGCTAACAACCATCAGAAGCGTAGTTTCCGGCTGCTGGAAGTTTGTGAGGAGTGCGTCGGTGACTTTGAACTGGTAGGGGGGATAGATGAATTTGTCTGTCCAGCCTTGTCCGAATTTGATTTTCCCGTCTACTGTGGCGTTGGCTTCAAGAACCCTGCAGGTGGTGGTTCCTACAGCAATGACCCGTCCGTTTTTTTTGATTTTTGTTTCGTTGATCTCCATGGCGGTCTGGTAGGGAATATTGAAATATTCCGAATCCATTTTGTGTTTGGAGACATCTTCAACTTCAATAGCGTTGAATGTGCTGAGGCTTGGATGAAGAGTAATGGGAAGGATCTTGACGCCGAGTTTCTGTATTTTCTGCAGGAGGGGCATGGTGAAATGCATCCCGGCCATGGGAGCGACAACGGCACCTGTCTCGGTTGCGTAGACTGTCTGATAGTTCGCTTTGTCCGTATCCTTTGATTTCCTTGAGAAATAGGGGGGAAGCGGAACATTGCCGATTCTGTCGACCAGGCTAAAAACATCGGTTTCAGGATTGAGGAACCTGATGGTACGGCCGCGCGATGTGGTGTTGTCGACCACTTCGGCTACCACATCCTCTTCAAAGTAGATTTTGTTGCCGACACGGACTTTGCGCGCTGGATCGACAAGAACATCCCACAGTCCGGCTTCGCGGTTGAGAACCCGGAGGAGAAAAACCTCGATTTTGGCATCGGTTTTCTCTTTCTGGCCGAATATCTTGGCGGGAAACACCTTGCTGTTGTTGAGAATGAGGAGGTCGCCTTTTTTGAAATAGGAGGCGATATCTTCAAATGTTTTGTGCTCAACTTCCTTTTTTCGACGGTTCAGCACCATCATTTTACAGGAATCCCGGGGCTCGACCGGGTGGTCGGCAATTCGGGTTTTGGGCAGGGTGTACCGAAAATTTGACAGGCGCATAGGCTGTGAGGCGATGAATACGGGGAAAATTAAAAAGTAATAATACGGTTTGAGGCTGAAAGTACAAAGCCGGCGGTGAATTTTCTTCAGCTGCCGGCTTTGTGCGTTTGCTTTTTCAGCATGCGCTTGAGGCTATGCCTTTTTTCAGCAGGTTCTCTTTTCCGCAGATGATGACAGTGGCTTCTTCCAGGTCGCCTTCCATGAGGAGAACGGAGGTGCCTTCTTCTGAAATGGTGATGCGGTAGAGAGCGCCACGGAACTGGACCTGCAGGGAGAGACTGGTCCACTGTTTCGGAAGGTTCGGACTGAGTGAGAGCTTTCCGTCGGTGAAACTGACTCCGGCAAAGTACCGGGTAACAGTGTCAAGCGTTCCGGCCATGACACCGCAGTGGATTCCTTCCTGAGTTGTGCCTCCCTGTGTGTCGGCAATGTCGCTCCTGAGTGCTTCGGTGAACCATTTCCATGCTGTGTCGTGCCCGTCGTGCATGCAGCTGGAGATGATGCCGTGAACAACCTTGCTGAGCGTTGAGCCGTGGCTTGTACGGGGCTCGTAGTACGCGTAATTCTCGCGGACGAGTACTTCGGGTGAGGGAACGGGGTGCCCCGTTCTTTCAAGAAGTCCTGCAATCTCTTCGGCTGAAAGGGTGTAGAACGCCATGAGCACATCTGGCTGTTTGGCAACCTTGTAGTTGTCGGGGGTGTCGCCTTCGGCTTTGAGTATCCTGTCCATCCTGTGGATGTTGGGATATTTTGCCCTGTATGCGTCCCAGTCGAGCTCTTTGAGGCTCATGTATCCATCAAACTGCTCTATGATTCCCTTTTCGTCAATAAGGACAGTCATGTTGCTGCTGATTTTCTCCCATTCCTGCAGCTCGTCGAATCCGAGGCTGAGTTTCGCCATGAGTGCGGAGAGGGCTGCCTCATCCATCGTTCTGGTGATGTCCAGCGCTTTTTCAAGGAGCCAGACGGTCATGATGTTGGTGTAGGAGTTGTCTTTCAGCCCTTCCCGGCCGCTGCCTGGAAGGGATTCGTGGAACTCGTCGGGCCCCATGACATCTTCAATGTGGTACTTGCCGGTTTCGGTGGAGAAGGATGCGATGGAGGCCCAGAACCGGGCGATTTCGAGCATCAGTTCGGCTCCGTATTCTTTCAGGAATTCGGTGTCGCCGGTTTCGTTGATGTATCGCCAGGTGTTGTAGAATACCGCTATGGAGACATGGCGCTGTTTACGGCTGAGGTCGGGGCCCCAGTGGCCGCTGGCAGGGTTGTAGTGGAGAATCTGTGTGTCTTCATGGCCGTCGTCGGCGGTCTGCCATGGGAACATGGCTCCATGGTATCCGTTTTCACGGGCGTAGGCCCTTGCCGATTCAAGGCGTCTATAGCGGTAGAGGAGCAGGGCTTTTGATATCTCGGGGAAATGGGTGTTGAAGAAGGGAAGAATGAAGATTTCATCCCAGAAGATATGGCCGCGGTATGCTTCGCCGTTGAGTCCCCGGGCCGGCATGCCGGCGTCGATTCCCGGGTTGTGGGGCGAGGCGGTACACATCATGTGGTAGATGTGAAGGCGGAGGACTTTCTGGCTGAAACGGTCGCCACCAACAGTAATATCGGCGCGATCCCATATTTTTTCCCATGCAGCCGTGTGTTCGGCAAACAAGGTGTCGTAGGAAGAGAGGCCTGCAAGCGATGCTTCGGCTTCCTCCACGGGTCGCGTGCCGCCTTCGTCGTCAAGGGATGTGTGGATGGCCACAAGCTTTTCAATGGTGCAGCTTTTGTCGGGGGAGAGGTCGATTTCAAACAGTTCACCGACGAAGCGCGTTCCGCTCTCGGGCGTCCGCGTTAGTTCTATAGGCTTCCCGTGGGAGAGGACGGATGTTTTGGCGGCGGTGGCAATTTCGTAGTGGGATGCAGTGGTTCTTGTGTGAAGAAGCATTGAGCCGTTGCTGCAGCTGCTGCTCATCTCTTCAAGATGGTCGGAGGCGAGTTCGCTGTATCTGGCAACTCCTTTGTTCTCAATGGTGCCGTCGATTGCGGTGCGGAATTCAACCGAGGCGCTGTAGTTGACGGGACGGAGGGTGAAGCGGAGTGCGGCCAGATGCGGGTTGGCCATGCTGGCAAACCTGCGGCTTGCGATGCGCGATATTCTTCCCAGATTGTCCTGTATGACGATTTCCCTCTCCATGACGGCCTGACGGAAGTCGAGGTTCTGCCGGTAGCTGAGAATCGTCTGCTCCATCGGGTCAATGAACTCCCCGCCGCCGATGCGGAACTCTATGGGGAGCCAGTTGGGGGTGTTGACAAAATCGTTGTTGAAGATGGTCTGGCCGTGCACCTTTGAGGGGAGCTTGTTGAAAATGCCCGCAATGTAGGTTCCGGGGTAGTGGCAGTCTGAGGATGGGGAGCTTTCGCTGGCGCCGCGCACTCCCATGTATCCGTTGCCCACGGAGGTCAGGGTTTCACGGAGCCTCTCGTCTTTGGGTGAGAATTCGTTGTAAGTGAGGTTCCACCCTTCATGTTCCAGGCCTGTATCGAACCACTCCCTGATGTCTTCAAGGGTGATTTCGCCGAGGTCGCGAACAACAATGTCGGCTCCATTCATGCGGAGCTGTGAGCCCTCAATTTCACGGGCAATGCCGAGCACAAGTCCGAAATTACCGCGGGATCCTGCCTGAACGCCGGAAATGGCATCTTCAATCACCACGCATTCATTCACCTTGAGGCCGAGGTTGTCGGCAGCGGTCACGAAAATGTCGGGGTTGGGTTTTCCTTTGAGGCCCATTTCAATGGAGACCTCTCCGTCAACCCTTGTTTCAAAAAGATGCTCAAGTTTGGCGAGCTGCAGGATGAGCTGGCAGTTGCGGCTGGAGGAGGCAATGCCGATTCGTATGCCGTTTGCTATGAGGTTTTCAATGAGGGTGACTGAAGAGGTGTAGACTTCCGGCCCCTCCTTGATGAGAATTTCAGTAAAAACTTTGTTCTTCCGGTTCCCGAGTCCGCAGATAGTTTCCTTTTCTTCGCTGTCGTCCATCTCGCCGAAGGGCAGTTCAATTCCACGCGACTCGAGAAAGCTTTTTACCCCTTCCATTCGGGGTTTGCCGTCTACATAGTTCAGGTAGTCCAGTGCAGGGTCAAAGGGAACAAAGGGCTCGCTGTTGGCTCGGGCATGCTCTTTCAGGTAAGTGTTGAACATGGATTCCCATGCCAGGCTGTGCACTTTGGCAGTTCCTGTGATGACTCCGTCAAGATCGAAGATTGCGCCTTTGAAAAGGTTGCTCATACCGGTGTATTGATTTTTTTGTGTTGCAAAACTTCCTAAAGGGAGAGAAGAC
>JABMPC010000094.1 GCA_013203905.1 Chlorobium sp.
AGAATGTCGGGGTAGGGAACGGTAAAGCTTTTGGGACAGATGGCCTGTACCTCTTTTTTCAGTGCTTCGTCGCGGGTGACGAAAATTGTCCATACATCTCCATACATTTCCATTGCTTTTTTGAGCATGGGAATGTCGCCCGGTGTGTCACCACACACCAGCACGGGCCCTTCGGAGCCATCCATGCCAAGTTCCCGGCTGATGAATGCGAGGCCGTCACCCTTGTCAAAATCCTTTATGGTCTGGCCGTTGGAGCCGGCATCGATGGTGAGGATGATTTCAATGTCAAGTCCGGTGTCTTCAATGCGGAAACAGTGCCCTTCGGGATCAATCTCCTTGACAATGCTTTTGACCTTCTCAAGGAAGGCTGATGATTCGGCGTCATGAATGGAGCTGCTGATGTCCTGGCGGGCGACGGTGGTCTGGCCGAATTTGATCTGGAGGGCTGAGCCGATGAAGTTGAATTTTTCAAAGTCGGGGTCCTGCAGCATGACCCTGAGGTGGTCGTTGAGCAGGTGAATCTGTTTCTGCTTGTGCTCTTCAATGGGGAAGCTGTTGAACTCCCCGTTCAGGTCAATGAACTCCCGCCCTTTAGAACCGGCGTAGACGAATGTGTTGCTCGGGTTGATGGAGACATTGAGAATGCCGAAATCCTTCAGTGGCGCCGAGGTTATGATGATGGGGTAGGTGCAGCAGTTTTTTGCGAAACGGGAGAGGAAGACCGAGTTGTAGATCGGCTGTATGGATGAGCGGTAGCGACCGCAGTAGTTGTTTGTGGTGCCGTCACGGTCGGTGATGAAGGCTCTGAAGTGTTTGCCCTTGAGCATGCCTACCCCTTTGTTGACATGGGCGCGGAATTCGGGCATGAATTTGGCAAGGTAGTCGATGAACTTGTCTTCGCCGTATTCGAGATAGTAGATGTCTTTCTGAAGCTCACGGATTTCATAGGTAAGATCAACTTCTATCTGCTTCATCCCGTCAAGACGGAGGAGGCGGTGGCCTGTGTCGTCGTCGATATAGATGGTTTCAAGCGAGTAGAGGGCGTTTTTCAGCGATTCCACGCAGGCGCGGCCAACGACTCTCTGCTTGATGATGTTGCGGACAATGGGTTCCCTCAGTTCACGCGTTTCCGCCTTGAGGTGATAGAGCTCCTTGAGGGTCCGGATGTCCTGCAGGGTGATTGGTGTTGTGCAGGTGGTGAGCTGGCGCTCTTTCAGGATACTCTCGTGCATGCTGAGCCGGTAAGGAAGTGATGGGACTGAAGATGATATATAATCTACAGAAATTTCAGCCAAAATCGGCATGAAAGTTTACGATTTCACGAAGGCTCAATACGGGATGCGCTGAATTGGCGGGCTTGTGCTGTATGGTATTACGAGTGCTGCTCAGGACTCCACTCTTTGAGCGTTCTGATGATGGTTGTGTGGATTTCCTGTATGCTTTGGCGGGCATTGATGGATACAAAGCGGTTGGGTTCCTGCTGCATGATGCTGCCGTAGCCCTCATACACCTTGCGGTAAAAGTCGAGACCGGAGCGTTCCATCCGGTCGAGTTCATCATTGTCGAAGGCGAGGGGGATGGATTTTTCGGAGAATTTCCTGATCAGAGCCTCTTCGGGCAGAATGTCGAGGTAGAAGGTGATGTCGGGTTTCAGGCCGCCGGTTGAGAGGGCGATGATGGAGCTGAGGGTGGGAAGGTCTATGCCTCTGCCGTAGCCTTGATAGGCGGTTGTGGAGTCGAAAAAACGGTCAAGTATGACGGTTGTTCCTTCTTTCAGGGCGGGGAGGATAACCTCATTGACCAGTTCGGCACGGCTGGCAGAAAAGAGAAGGAGTTCGCCGACGGGAGTGATGTCGTGACGGCTTTCAAGCAGAATGAGCCTGATATTTTCGGCTACCTCAGTTCCCCCCGGTTCCCTAAGGGTCAGAACTGTGTCTCCCTGGTTGCGGAGGTGGGCGGCAAGTTTTTTTATCTGGGTGGATTTGCCCGCGCCGTCTATTCCTTCAAAGGTTATCAGCATGCGTTTTCAGTGCGGTTGGCCGGTGGGGCGGATGAGAATTTCATTGACATCGACATGGGGTGGCTGCGAGAGGGCGTAGATTACGCCCCGGGCAATGTCTTCGGGCAGAAGTGCCGGGCTTTCAGGGAGTGTGAGTGTGTCCCAGAACGGGGTATCGACAACACCGGGTTCAACGAGGGTGACGCGGACGCCTGTACCCGCCATTTCGTTGCGGATGGCTTGCGCCATGCCTGTAACCGCCCATTTGGTGGCGGAGTAAAGGTTGCGGATTGATGTGATTCGTCCTACCACCGATCCGGTCAGAAGGAAATGCCCTTTGGTTTTTACCAGTTCCGGCAACATGATTCTCGCTGTTGCTGCAGCTCCGAATACATTGACCAGCACCATTTCGCGCCATTCATCTGGCCGGTCTTCACCACCATAGAAGGATGAGCCTTTTGAGAATCCGGCGTTGGCGAAGACGGCGTCAACGGTGCCGAATCGTTCAAGGGCGGCTCGCTTCAGTGCTCGCTGCGATTCCCAGTCTGCAACATTGCACTGAAGGGCGAGTGCGCAGTCGGAGCCGAGTTCGGCTTCCAGCGCTCTGAGTTTGTCTATTCTACGGGCAGCAAGGACCACATTCCAGCCCGCGTCCGCAGCCTGCCGGGCGGTGGATTCACCAATGCCGGATGATGCGCCGGTGATGATGAGAGTCTTCTTGCTCTGTGTCAACAGTATCAGTTTATTTGTTCAGTCGCGACGGTTCATGATGGAGAGGAAGTAGACGAGCTGCATAATGGCCTGCGCGGCTGCGGCTACATAGGTGAGCGCTGCGGCGTCAAGCACTGCATTGACGCCCTGCATTTCAGCTCTCGATACTATTCCCTGAGAAACGAGGAGCTCTTTGGCCCGTCGGCTTGCGTCAAACTCGACGGGAAGGGTGACCAGAGCAAAGAGTGCGGTGGAGCCGAACAGGGCTATGCCCGCCCATGCAAGGGTGGTGCCGAGGGTTCCGGCGAGGAACATGCCTGCCATGAAGAGAATGGGGCCTACATTGCTTCCGATAGAGACGGCCGGTACCATGATAGAGCGGATCTGCAGTGGGGCGTATCCGGTTTTGTCCTGCAGGGCGTGGCCCGCTTCGTGTGCAGCAACGCCTACTGAGGCTATGCTCGCCATCCCGTAAACATCTTCACTGAGTCGCAGCGCCTTGTGCCGGGGGTCGTAATGGTCAGAAAGCATGCCGCGTGTGGCTTCAACCTTCACCTGGCTGATGCCGCCCCGCTCCAGAATGCGTCTTGCCGCTTCAGCACCATTGATGCCCGACTGGGTGGGGATTTGAGAATATTTTTTGAACGCTGATTTAACCTTGAACTGAGCCCAGAGGCCGAGAAGCATCGGAGGGAGCGCATAGAGGAAATATAAGGGGTCGAAATAAAACATGGTTGTCGGGTCTGTTGGCATTATGGAAACTGTCAATGATGGCGTGAGGCCAGGAGGCTTTCACTGTGCATTGACTTCGTATCTATGGAAACTTAAGAACATAAGGATAAGTTTCGTCAAAGAAAAGCCGTAGTTGACAACACGAAGGGACTGCGTCTCCTACTTTGCGTCCCCTGCTTTGATGTGTTTTTCGTAGTAGCTGACGAGTTTTTTTTGGCTGGCACCAAGGCTGTTGAGCAGGTGTATCAGGGCGAAGTGCGACTGGAGTTCAATGATGCCGTTCTGCATATATTTTCTTGCTGATGTTGTGAGGGTTCCTTCCAGAATCCTGACCGGGGTTTGGCGTTCAATTCGTGCTATAAGGTCATAATCTTCCATAATATCCATGCTGTCATTGTAGTTGCCGATGGATGTAAACAGAGATTTGGTTACAAAAAGGGACTGATCTCCTCCCCGGCATACAGGAAGGGGAAAACGGGTGAACCAGCTGAAAATTCTGAGCAGCGGGTCTGGGGAGTCAAACTGCATCCGGAAGCATCCTGCGCGGCTTCCTTGATTGAGGGCTTGCATGATCTCTTCAACAAAGGATGTGGGCGGGATGGTATCTGCATGGAGGAAGTAAAGGATTTCCCCGCTGGAGCGGGCGGCTCCGACATTCATTTGCCGGCTCCTTCCCTTGACTGAATGACAGACAGTTACCGGGCGAGTGGCAGCAATGTCAGCTGTGCTGTCGGTGCTCGCATCGGTGACAATGATTTCAATGCCGGCATACCCCGCCGTTATATCAAGAAGCCTGTCAAGCATGGCGGCAATTCGGCTCTCTTCGTTGTATGTGGGAATGATGATGCTGATGGGAGCCCAGAGCCGGCTTTGACGGAGGTCATCGAAGGTGTCGATATCCTGAAGTGGTTCAAGGAGGCTGCAGATGATTTCTTGGGAGTCCATTCTTCCGATGGTTTCCTTCAGAACCTCTTCATGACTCCAGGTTCTGTCTCTGAAAAGTTCAGGATGGCTATTGTTGAGCCCGACGAGATAGAACCCCCCGTCCTGTGCGGGGCCGAGAACGGCATCGTTCTGTTCAAGGGCGGCAAAAGCCTTTTTGATATGGGTTGCGTCGAGGTCGGGGCAATCACTGCCTATAAGCACGATATGACTGTACCCCTGGCTGAATCCGGTTTCAAATGCGTGACCAATCCGCTCACCCAGATCGTTGCCTTTCTGCAGAAGTACAGATTTTGCCCCTGCAAACATTGGTTCCCTTTCGGGTATATGGCTGGAGTAGAATACTTCATAGTCATATCCGCATCCTTCTGCTACTTGCGCAGTGTGCTGCAAGAGCAGGCGGTATATTCTCAACGCTTCGCTGCTCCCGGTATCTCGGGCAAGTCTTTTTTTTACATCTCCTTGCACGGGGTTCCTTGCAAGGATGATAAGCAATGTGCGCGCTGCAGGCATCGTGTTGTTTACAGCAGACTGCCGGTGCAGCTTGATCCTGATCCGGCTGTGCATCCGTAGCAGTGGTCGTCAAGGGCAATTGTCCTGTTTTCAAGGAGGTCGCGATTGAATTCACTGATATGCTTCGGGGTGGGCGCTTGCAGGGGGATGTTGAGCATCTGGTTGAAGTCGCAGTCATACATGGTGCCGTCCCAGCCGACTGAAATTGTGGAACGGCACATCAGGTTGTTCAGGGCACATGGGTTGAAGTTCCGGCTGAGCAGGTTCATGTAGTCGAGGTACATTTCTTTTTGCTCGAGTTCGTCCCGGAATCTGCTGATCGGCATGTTGGTAATGGTGAAGAGATTGCTGAACTCTATTTGGAAGCGTTTTCGAAGCTGTTCTCTGTAGTCTGTTTCAAGAGCCTTCTGCTCTGCTGGCAGCATGGGGCCGGCAGGGTTGAAGACAAGGTTGAGTTCCGGTCCGTTCATTTCTTTCCCGTAGCCGAGTGTGTTGAGGATTTTCAGGGCAGCTATCGAACGGTCGAATGTTCCTTCACCACGCTGTCTGTCAACGGTTTCGCGTGTGTAGCAGGGAAGTGATGCAATGAGCGTGATTCTGTGTTTCCTGAAGAGTTCAGGGAATCTGCGATATTTCTCTCCTGAAACAAGAATGGCGAGATTGGTTCTCACCATAATGTCCCCTTCGGGAAGGATGCTCCTGGCTGTTTCAAGAAACCATGGGAGGTCGGGGTTCATTTCAGGTGCCCCACCGGTAATGTCGAGTGTTGTCATACCTCCCGCTTTAAGGGCGTTAAGGCAGTGCTGCATTGTTTCGGAGTTCATGACTTCAGTTCTTTCAGGCGAAGCATTCACATGGCAGTGTCTGCAGAGGAGGTTGCACCGGTAGCCAATATTAACCTGAAGAGTACTGATTGATGAGGGCTTAAGCGGCATGACGCCGTGCTCTTTCAGTCTGTCTTGAAAGGGGAGAATGTTGCCCGGCAGGTTGTTCATACTCTGTGGGTCTGGTTGGGATCTTCTTGGTATCAATAGAGAACAATGCCTCTGTCCTCCATCGTTCCCGAAACTAAAACTAGGGGACGAAACTAGGGGACGTTGTTGATTAACGCAAATAA
>JABMPC010000017.1 GCA_013203905.1 Chlorobium sp.
ACCTCTACACCATCGCCAGACTGGTTCGCATAGTCAAAAAACACCGGATTGATATCATCATTCCCTCAAAAAGAAAAGACTATGCCATCGCAGGCATTGTCAGCCGGATATGTGGCATCAGGAACATCCTCTGGCTCGGCAGCATCAGACCACTTGAAAACACCAGCATAAACCGCCTTATCTACAACACCCTGGCCGATGGCATCATCGTCAACGCCAAACAAATCAAAACACAACTTCTGGAAACAGGCTGGATACCCGAAAAAAAAATCAAGGTCCTCTACCGGGGCATAGACTCAGCTGCCCTTGACCGGGTCATAGCAGAACCAGCACAACCCGACGGGCCGACCATGAAAATCACCGCCATGGGCAGGCTCGACACAAACAAAAGCTACGACCTGCTGCTCAAAGCACTGGGCATTCTCTTTACCACAACACCCGAAGCTGATATCAGGGCAACCATCCTCGGCGAAGGAAACGAACGCAATCGGCTGGAACAACTGGCACAACAACTTGGCATCGAGAAGCATGTCAGTATGCCGGGCTTCAGCAGCAACCCCTACCCAACACTGGCAACAAGCGATGTCTTCGTCATGACTTCAACAATCGAGGGGCTGTCAACCGCCCTTGTGGAAGCCATGTACCTCAAAAACGCCCCCGTCAGCACCTATGGTGGCGGAGGAGTACGCGAAATCATCACCAACGGCAAAAACGGATTCCTTTTCAACCACGGAGACGAAGAAACTCTTGCCACCGTCCTCCGCAAACTCTACCTTGAACCCGGCCTACGCCAAAGAATTGCCAAAGCCGCACAAGAGAGCGTGAGAGAAAAATACTCAGAAGAAAAAGTCATGCAGGAAATGACCACCTTCTGCCATCAGGTCATGAACAGCTAAGCAACAGCAAATATGGGCAACCCAGCACCCTTAAACATCCTTTTCATCAACTCCATCGGCCGCAACAAGTTCGGCGGCGGTGAAAAATGGATGGTCAACGCCGCAAAGGGACTGAGAGAAAGAGGTCACCATGTCACGCTCGGAAGTAAAAAGAACTCAAGGATACTGGAGCACGCCAAGTCGAAAGGGGTACAAACCGCCATCTTTGAAATCCGCGGCGACTTCAGCCCCCTGGCCACACTAACAATCGCCCGCTGGCTCAAAGAGCACCATACCCACATCCTTATCTGCAACCTCAACAAGGATGTACGCGTGGCAGGCCTCGCCGCCCGCATTGCAGGAACGCCAGTCGTTCTCGCCCGCCACGGCATGCTGCTCTGCAGCAGGAAATGGAAACACAAACTCACCCTCACCCGCCTCACCGACGGCATCATCACCAACAGCCGCACCATCAAAGATGCCTACGGAGAGTATGGATGGTTCAGCAAGGAGTTCGTCAAAGTCATATACAACGGCCTCATCATCCCCAACGAAGTAACCCCCTTCAACTTCAGCCAGCGCTTCCCCGGCAAAAAAATCATCTACAGCGCAGGGCGCCTCTCCGAACAAAAAGGGTTCAGCTACCTCATTGAAGCCGCAACCATACTGAAGAAGGAGCGCAGCGATCTTCTCTTCGCCGTCTCGGGTGAAGGAAAACTCCAGGAAGAACTCACAACACAAATCAAAGCCGCCGGACTCGAAGACTCATTCGTCCTGCTCGGCTTCACCGAAAACATCTTCCCCTACCTGAAAGGATGCGACCTCTTCGTCCTCGCCTCGCTCTTTGAAGGCATGCCGAATGTAGTAATGGAAGCCATGGGAATGAAAAAACCGGTGATAGCCACCGATGTGAATGGTGCACGGGAACTGATGGAAGGTGATGCACAGAGCAAAACCGGCATCATCATCCCGCCCCGAAATCCACAGGCAATCGCCGAGGCAATAGCAAGCATCATCGACGACCCCGACACCCTTGAAGCACTCGGCAACGCCGGCTACGAAAGGGTCAACCAGGAATTCACCATGACTGCCATGACCAACAACCTCGAGCGGCACCTGCAAGAAAAACTCCGCGAGAAATCCATACAGTAATGAACACAGCACCAGCCAGCGCAATACCAAAAAAGAAAAAGAAACGCCAGCTCCGTCAGGCATTTGCCCGCACCCTGCAGCGCATCATGCCCCAACGGGCAGGCAACACACCCTTCACCGGCACCCTCAACACCATAGCCATCCTCGCCCAGGAAAAACTCGGCGACTCAGTCCTCCTTACCCCGCTCATCAGGAACCTCCGCAAAGCCTTCCCGAAGCTCGAAATCCACATCATCGCCTTCAGCGAAGCAAGTGCCAACTTCTTCCGCAACGACCCCGAAGTCACCGCAGTACACATGGCAAAAAAAGAACCCCTTACTTACAAGAAAGAGGTTCTCTCAAAACAGTTCGATGTGCTCTTCAATACCAAGGACCATCCCTCCACCCACTTTCTCCTTCAGTCAGCGCTCATCAAAGCACGATGGAAGGCAGGCCATGCAAACGAATTCCACACAGGCCTCTTCGACCAGCTCATCAAAATTGAGCACAACACCCACATGGCACTGAAGAACTGCGCCATCCTCCCCCTGCTCGGAGTGAAGGTAACGGAAGAAGAGTGCCGCCCCTCCCTTGCCCCCTCACTGCTCCCCATGGAAATGCAGATATTTCTCCGCCAGATTGATACCCGGCGCCCCACAGGCATCAACATCAGCGCAGGAGAAGCCAACCGCACCTGGTCAGCCGACAAATGCAAAGCACTCATTGAACTCTTTCCCGATGAACGCTTTGTCATCCTCTCCGGCCCCGATGAAATCGATAAAAAGAAAAACCTTGAACGAAGCTGCCCGAACACCATTCCCTCACCAGCCACCGGGAACCTCTACGAGGCAAGCCTCATTGCTGCCAAGCTGAAACTCCTCGTCACCCCCGACACCTCGCTGATCCACATCGCCTCCGCAGCCGCCACCCCCGTAGTCGGCCTCTACCGTGAAGCCCCGCAGGACATCACCCGGTTCGGCCCCTTCCGCATCCCTCATGAACTCGTCATATCCCCCACCGGAGAGGTCGCAGGCATATCACCCGACAGCGTCAAAAAAGCCATGGAGAAACAACTCCAGAGAGAACACTCTGCGTCTTGGGAAACAAGCGTATAATCGGCTACATTACAAGTTCAATACCACCAGTAAAAACACCCCGACAGCGATCTATGCCCTTCGTCCTCACCATAACCATTTCAGCAACACTCGTGGCACTCGCCATGCTGGTCAACCACAGGCTGAAACGACAGAGGCAGAAACAGCGCCGGCAGGAGAATGAAGTCTGGTCTATCGGCCTCTATGAAGGCCCCGACCCCATAACCCTCTCACCTATGAAAGGCATCCAAAATCCCATACTCACCGCAGGGGATGTTACCGATGCACCGGCCCGCTTTGTAGCCGACCCGTTCATGGTGGAGCATAAAGGCACATACAATCTCTTCTTTGAATTCCTCAACACCCGGAGGGAAACCGGAGAAATCGGCCACGCCGAAAGCCGGGATCTGAAAACCTGGCCCTACACCGGCACAGTACTCAGCGAGAAGTTCCACCTCTCCTACCCCTATGTGTTCAGCCACGAAGGCGAAATGTACATGATCCCCGAATGCGCCAAATCAAAATCCATCCGCCTGTACCGCGCAACAAACTTCCCCGGTAAATGGGAGCCGGTAACAACCATCATCAAAGGTGATAAACGGCAGGTTCCGCTCCTCGACCCCTCAGTGCTGCACCACAACGGCAAATGGTACCTGTTCAGCTACATGCGCAAAGTCAAGAACCTCCACATCTTCGTGGCCGACAGCCTTGAAGGCCCGTGGAAAGAGCACCCGAAAAGCCCCGTCGTTACAGGAAGCGACCATTTCGCAAGGCCGGGAGGGCGCGTCATAAAAGACGGCCCCGTCCTCTACCGCTACGCGCAGGACGGCGTTCCCCGTTACGGCAGCAAGGCATGGGCGTTCCGGATCACCGAACTCACTCCATCAACCTACCACGAAGAGCAGGCATCAAGCACCCCTGTAGTCCAGCAGGGCAACGAAGCATGGAACAACCGCGGCATGCACACCGTCGATGCGCACCAGATGCCCGACGGGCGATGGATAGCCTTCGTTGACGGCCTTGAAAACAGGCAGGCAACTCTCTTTGACACAACAACAGCAAGCACAAGAGCATGAGCACCATCAACGCACAGAAATCCCCGAAAATCGCC
>JABMPC010000095.1 GCA_013203905.1 Chlorobium sp.
CTTCAGCCTCGGCCACGACTTCTGAACGGATGAAACCATACACATGACAAAACAGGACAGACGACCCGAAATATTAGTATGCAACGATGACGGTATTGAGGGGGAGGGCATTCATGTACTTGCCGCCTCAATGAAAAAACTGGGCAATGTAACCGTAGTGGCGCCGGCAGAACCGCACAGTGGAATGAGCCACGCCATGACGCTCGGCGTGCCGCTCCGCATCAGGGAGTTCCGGCGCAACAACCGCTTTTTCGGCCATACAGTATCAGGCACTCCTGTCGACTGCATCAAGGTGGCATTGAGCCATATCATGCCCATAAAGCCCGACCTGATTGTTTCAGGCATCAACTACGGAAGCAACACTGCGACCAGTACCATATACTCCGGCACCGTTGCCGCAGCGCTTGAAGGGGCGATTCAGGGCGTCACCTCCATTGCATTCTCACTGACAACCTATGAGCATGCCGACTTCACCTATGCAGGGAAATTCGCTCGCAAACTTGCCCGGAAAGTGCTGCAAAAAGGGCTTCCATCGGACACCATCCTCTCTGCCAACATCCCCAATGTCCCCGAATCCGACATTGCCGGGGTAGTTGTTACCCAGCAGGGCCGCTCGCGCTGGTCGGAAGACGCAATCGAGAGAAACGACATGTACGGCAACCCCTACTACTGGCTGAACGGCACACTGAAGCTGCAAGACAGCGATATGGACAAGGATGAATATGCTGTCCGGCGGAACTTCGTAACCATCACCCCCCTTTCCTTCGATTTGACCAATAGGGACTTTCTCGGCTCACTTGAACAATGGAAACTGCAACAATAATCGCGTGAACACATTTCTTCTTGACTACCGCCACATCCTTACCCCGAAAAAAGGATTTTCACAACTTTTCCGTGACTATACTGCCGAGGGAGCACACCGCAACACTCTTCTGGCAGAATGCTTTCATCTCGACTACCAGAAAGAGGCCGATTACTACCGGCAACTCGGTCTTCTCTCCTCAAGACGCTTCAACCGCGACGCTCTTGCTGACATGCTCCTCTCTCAGAACAGACGCTACGGATGTACACCTCTGCAGGAACAAGAGATCGAAAAGCTCCGCTCCCCGCGGTGCATGGCAGTGCTCACAGGCCAGCAGCTTGGGCTCTTTACCGGCCCACTCTACACCATCTATAAGGCACTAACAGCCATTGTGTTTGCCGAGCGGCAGAAATCCCTGTTTCCCGAGTATGATTTCGTCCCCGTTTTCTGGCTTGAGGGCGAAGATCACGACTATGAGGAAGCTGCCACGACAGCCCTTTTCACAGGCAACAGGGTTGCAAAGTTCACAGCCGACACAAGTCTGCGCGAGCAAGACCAGATGACGGGAACCACCACCTTCGACAGCTCCATCCAGGAAACGCTCAACGGGTTCCTTGAGGCGTTGCCGGAGAGCGACTTCCGGGAGGAAATTGCCGCGCTCCTGAGAGGGTGCTATACACCGGGAACTACTGTTGAACATGCCTTTGCATCCACACTGATGCGTGTAATGCAGAAACAGCCCCTGATACTGCTTTCCAGCTTCGACCCGGCCTTCAAGAAGCTTTCAGCAGAGATATTTGCAAAAGAAATTGACACCGCCCCGGCAACATCCTACAATGTAGTGGCCCAGAGCTCAAAGCTGGAACAGTTAGGCTACGGGGCACAGACCAAACCACGGGCAGTCAACCTCTTCAGTCTGAACAATCTGGGCCAGAGAGAAAGAATCGAGCGGCCGTCGGGGGAGACATTCTCCATTGCCTCCGGCCGGCAGCAGTTCTCAAAACACCAGATGCTTGAAGCGGCGCAGGACCATCCCGAGCGGTTCAGCCCCAATGTGGTGCTCCGCCCCATAGTACAGGACTTCGTACTCCCCACATTCGCCTATATTGCCGGGCCTGGAGAGATCAGCTATCTGGCGCAGTACCGAAAAAATTACGAGCACTTCGGCATTACCATGCCCTTCATCGTCCCTCGCGGAAGCTTTACCCTGGTAGAGCCGAAAATCAGCCGGATCATGGATAAAATGGTCCAGGTAACCGGACGCCCGGGCTTTTCACGGCAGCAGATATACCATGCCGTCTTCAGCGAACTTGAGGCAATGAAAACCAAAGCGGTTGCAATGGCTGAAAACCGGACTATTGAGCCGGTATTTGATCAGGCGAAAAAAGAAATTCAGAGCGCACTGGACGCTCTGGGCCCGGTGCTCTCGAAAATAGATCCAACACTTGAGGGAATGCTTGCAGCCTCAAAGGCGCAGGCCGAGAAAATTGTGGAGGGAATAGAACAGAAAACCTGGAAAGCAGGGCGAAGAAAAAACGATGAACTGCTCGACCAGATACAAAGGGCTGAAATGGCGCTCTTCCCTGAAGGAATGCCTCAAGAAAGGCTTATCAATGTTTTTTATTACCTGAACAAATACGGCATGGGCCTTATCGACACACTCAAAAACCAGCTGCAGGGCCATGCTACAGAGTCCCACATCATTGTGGAACTTTAGGGTACAGAGAGCTCACTAGCGGGGAACCGTCAGGAGTTGCAGAGCGAAACGCCATCATTGCTCTCCCGGCTAAGGAGCTGGCAGCAGCGGCAGACGAGAATGCGTAGTTCATCTGCGGAAATCCCCTCGCAGAGTTTCTCTACAACAGCGGCAATCTCTTTCTTGTACTCTTCGGTCTTGGGTAATTGGAGCCCCCGTTTTTTATGGATATACTGTGATACGGCAGCAGGGGTAACACCCAGAATCTTTGCTGCCTGTGACTGTGTCATACCGGTCTTCACAAGGCCTATGGCAATATCAGCGCGGATTTGCGGCAAATGGTACCAAACGGCTTTTTCGCAGGGAAATATCACGATAACTCTGTCTAAAAGGTTACTCTTCAGTCATGAACACTTCATTCAGATCCATAGCGGGCTGGACCATTCTTCTCCTCCTGCTGATCCAGTTCATTCCTTTGGGCCGCATCAACCCTCCGGCCACAGACAGTTTCAAAGCCCCGCAACCAATACAGCGAGCTCTGAAAACCGCCTGTTACGACTGCCATTCGTATGAAACCCGCTGGCCCAAGGCAGCGTATATTGCTCCAGCCTCATGGGTCATCTTCCGAACCGTATCGGCAGGCAGGAGCGCCCTGAACTTTTCTGAATGGGAAGGAACAAAGAGCGAAAAAACTGACAATCTACGAGAAGCCATACTTCAAACCGTTGAACAGGGTACGGCACATCAAAGACTCTACTACCTCCTGAAGCCTGATTCAGTGCTCTCGCCCAGAGAAAGAGGAGCCCTCATCACATGGCTCAAAGCCTCACTTGTACAACCTTGAGGGCTGCCTAAAAATTCAGGCAGTACCCCTCCGGATAAAACTTCTTGATGATTGAAACTACCTCATCCGGATCGTCTTCAAGGTAGATAAAACCAAGGTCGGAGGGGGAAACAAAGCCGTTTTCCTGAAGCATCGTCTCCTGAATCCACTGATAGAATCCCTCCCAGTAGCTTTTCCCGACCAGAATGACCGGGAAGCGCTCACTTTTTCCCGTCTGAATAAGCGTCATCGCCTCCGACACCTCATCAAGCGTGCCGAAACCTCCGGGCAATGCAATAAAAGCCTGTGAGTATTTCAGGAACATCACCTTACGGACAAAAAAATACTGGAAACTCACCAATTTGTCAACATCAATATATCGGTTCGCAGCCTGCTGATTAGGCAGTTTGATATTGAATCCGATGGAGACGCCCCCGGCCTCCTGCGCACC
>JABMPC010000096.1 GCA_013203905.1 Chlorobium sp.
GAACAGTTCAGTGTTTTCAGGCTATCGGAACCGGTGCCAACGATGTCGCATACGGGACCATCAAGATCCAACTGAATTTTCCGGGTATCATAGCTATCGAGAGCCTCCCATGCTCCCGATAGCTCTTCTGTCGTCGGCCCACGCATAAGATGAGCCGACAGAAACGCCCCCTGCTGCAACTCCGGCTGGAGATTGAGAATAACCTGCCGATACGCCTCACTGGCCTCCTCACGCCGCATAATATAGCCGTCAGCAATAGCCGTAATCAATTTCCCGAATTCACGAAGCCGTTGCTCATTCTCCATTTCCGTTCTCCTTTATGTTACCCACACCCGATAAGATCTGCGGTATGGTTAGTAAATAGGTGTGCTTTTGGCGGTACATCAAAAAATCACATATTTGAACCCTTTCCCTGCAAGAACGGCATCCATTACTGAAGGCACCTCGTCCAGCCGTATCCTGCGTTCAATAAGGAAGTGAAGATCGTCGGCGTAACACGACAAAAGACGGATTGCTTCACGCATGTCGTCAAGGGTGCAACCGTAAGAGCCAACCACTTCGAGTTCACGGTAATGAAGCTCGTTTACGATATTGCCCGGGATTTCCGCTCTCTTCCCAATCCCGCTGAACATGCAGAACCTACCGCCAGCAGAAAGCCGACACACTCCTGCCTCAAGTGTTTCGTATGCAGATGTTGCGTTGAAGACAACATCAACCAAACCGCCCTCCCCGATTGCAGCAGTATCTGTAGTAATGCCAAACCGGTGACGGAACTCCTCGCTCTTTGAGAGCTTAAAGGCATCAGGATCAGATATCATAACCGAAGCGTCGCTCTCCCTGCAGGCCAAAGCAATCAAGATCCCCAGAGTGCCCCCGCCATAGACGAGCGCACTGTCACCGGCATTGACAGCCCCCTGCCGCATACCGTGAACGGCACAGGCAAGCGGTTCGGCAAGCGTTGCCATCAAGGGACTTACTCCCTCAGGCACTTCGAGAAGGCTTGAACGCGGAGCAGTGAGGAATTCCGCAAACCCACCATCGCGATGAAACCCTGTTATCTGCATATCCGGGCAGAGGTTCTGCCGACCCTTCCTGCACGCCTTACAGTTGCCGCAGGCTTTTCCCGGCCATAATGCGTAAAGCTGGTCAGGCGTTTCATCAATAAAGCCGCTAACTTCATGGCCGAGAACCCGGGGCAGCTCAAGATCACGATGGCCGGAATGCCACATCTTCGCATCGGTGCGGCACAGAGCCGCCGCCGCAACCCTAACAAGAACATCGCCTTCACATGGTTTAGGTACCGGCCGATCAACAATCGAGAATGATTTCGGGTTGCTGAGAATGAGTGCTTTCATGATTTTTACGGAAATAAAAAAGGGCTTCGTCCCACCTTTCAAGAAGATGGAGCGAAGCCCTTTTCCATTGGGTTTCATTCAAAGCAAGCCCCGTCAAAGGGCATGCTGATACTCTATACTAATTCGTCACAGCAGGTCTTCTGGCTCCCGGATCATACCTCCCCTGCAAGCCTTCCCACTCCGGTACGCCGAAACAGTGACCACCCCCAAAGGGGTCTCGTACAGGTTCAGTCCCCGGTTACAGCGGCGGGACCGCCACGGAATCCAACCGTGTTCCTTGATGCTGCGAAAATCACGAGCTGTTGCTTTACGGAAGCACGCTGCTCGTTGCATTTATTAATATACGACAGCCATTCCCACTCCGCAACCTTCCCGTCATAGAGCATCGTACAGGACAACATCAGCATTGGAAATGACTTCAGCGGCCCGAACTGTCAAGAGGCCGGGATCGCCCGGACCGGCACCGGTGATAAATACTTTTCCTTTGTATGGATGCGTCATAGACTTCCTTTCGATTGTGGAAGAGCCGCTGAGACCAATGTCGCCAGTCCTTCCGGGTCAAAAGCTTCCGCGTCCAGTTGCTGAAGGGTCCTGCCCGGCCGGAAGCGCTGGAATGTTATCATCTTTCCGAATGACTCCGCCATCGCGACCACATCTTCAGTGGTATGAAGACCCTTAACCAGCGTAGAGCGGAACCGGTGGCTGACGCCGGAACGGCGCAGGAGCAGGATGGAATCGCGGATCTTTCCGATAAGCTCTGGAGAGCACCGAATTCCGGTTAGACGCCAATAAGGCTCCGACTCGAGAGGAGCCTTTATATCCATTGCCACCTCGTCGACAAGCTCCAGGTCAAGCAGATGGCCGAGCATCTCCGGGCAGCTGCCGTTGGTATCGAGCTTAACCTTCAGGTCCAGCCCTTTCAGGGCGCGCAGGGCATCGGGAAGCGACTGATGGATGGTCGGTTCTCCTCCTGTTACAACAACTCCGCCGAGCAGCTTCCTGTTGCGCGTTATCCGCGCAAGCACCTCGTCGAAAGAAATCAGCGGAGGTGAGCCGAACTCGGCGGGAAGTACGAGTTCAGGATTATGGCAGTAAGGGCAGCGGAAATTGCAGCCGGAAGTGTACATAACTGCTGCAATATGGCCCGGCCAGTCAACGAGGCTTTGTGCCAGAAATCCTCCTACAGGAAGAACATGCGCTCTGTTCACAGCACCTCCCTGGTTGTGGCAGAGGCCATGGAGAAGAGCTTCCGATCGGCGTATTCACTCTGCTTGCCGCCGTTCCACTGCTCGACTGGCCTGAGATAACCGACAATTCGGGTGTAAACAGTGCAGCGCTGTTCTACACCGTTGGCTGCACAATCGGGGCAGAACTCATGCTCTCCAAACCGGTAGCCATGTGAAGGGCAGATGCTGAATGTGGGAGAGAGTGTTATGTAGGGCAGGGTGAAGTTGGCCGTCACGGTTTTAATGAGCTGCTTCACCGATTCACCGGGAATCGCGCTTTCGCCAACAAAGGCATGGAAGACCGTGCCGCCGGTGTAACGCGACTGAAGTTCGTCCTGCAGACGAAGCGCTTCAAAGAGATCGTCGGTATAACCGACTGGCAACTGGGAGGAGTTGGTATAATAGGGCTCAGCACCAGCTCTTACTGCCTGCTCATTGGCCATCACGATGTCAGCATGAAGCTTCTTGTCGATTCTGGCAAGACGGTAAGCCGTGCTCTCTGCAGGCGTCGCTTCAAGGTTGTAGATGTGGCCGGTCTCCTCCTGAAAGGCTTCAAGGCGCGAGCGCATGAAATCCATCACCCTGAGGGCGAAAGCTTTTCCCTCTTCATCGGCGATGGTGCAGCCGAGGAAGTTAAGGCAGCATTCGTTCATGCCGGTAATGCCGATGGTCGAGAAGTGGTTGTCCCAATAAGTGCCGTTATGCTCGAAAAGGTGACGAAGGTAAAACCTGGAATAGGGATAGAGCCCCTCGGCCGTCAAGCATTCTATCACCTTGCGCTTGATCTCCAGACTTGCCTTTGCCAGCTCCATTGTGTGTTCAAGGCGCTGATAAAGTTCCTCCTCGCTTCGTGACTCGTAACCTATTCTCGGCAGGTTCATCGTTACCACGCCCACCGAACCGGTGAGGGGATTCGAGCCGAAGAGCCCGCCGCCCCTCTTCTGCAGCTCGCGCTTGTCGAGACGCAGGCGGCAGCACATGCTGCGCACATCGTCGGGGCTCATGGAGGAGTTGACGAAGTTGGAGAAATAGGGAATGCCGTACCGGGCTGCCATCTCCCATATCCCGTCATAAACCGGGTTCTCCCAGTCGAAATCAGGCGTGATGTTATATGTCGGAATCGGGAAAGAGAAGACGGCGCCGTTAGCATCCCCTGCAATCATCACATCGGCAAAAGCCCGGTTGAAAAGGTCCATTTCCTCCTGAAAGGACCCATAGGTATCCTCCATTGGCTCGCCGCCGATCATCACCGGCATATCCCGATGGGTGGAGGGCACCGTAAGGTCAAGCGTTATGTTGGTGAAGGGGGTCTGAAACCCTACCCGGGTCGGTACATTCATGTTGAAAAAGAACTCCTGCAGGCACTGGCGAACCTCGTCATAGTCAAGAGTGTCGTAGCGAATAAACGGGGCGAGCAGTGTGTCGAAATTTGAGAATGCCTGTGCACCGGCTGCCTCGCCCTGCATGGTATAGAAGAAGTTGACGATCTGGCCGAGCGCCGAGCGGAGGTGACGGGCGGGCTTGCTGGCGGCATGTCCGGCTACACCGGTGAAGCCGCTACGGAGCAGATCCTCGAGATCCCAGCCCACGCAGTAGACGCTGAGGAATCCGAGATCGTGGATGTGCATCATGCCGGAGGTGTGCGCCTCGTTGATTTCGGGCGGATAGATGCGGTTCAGCCAGTACTGCGAGCTGACGATGGTAGAGATATGCTGGTTGAGCCCCTGGAGCGACCAGCTTGAATTGGCACTCTCTTTCACCCGCCAGTCCTCAAGATTAAGGTACTGGTCTACAAGATCGACATTGCTGAATATCTCTTTGGCGTCTCGGAGAGTCCGGTGCTGGTGTCGGTAGATAATGTAAGCTTTGGCTGCCTCGAACTCCCCTGTTGAAAAGAGCACCTTCTCAACAAGGTCCTGCACGCCTTCGACGGAGGGCAGGTTTTCCCCGGCAAGTTCATGCAGGAGTGCCAGCACATCTCCGCAGAGCCTGGAAGCCTTAGGCCTGTCGGGCTTGCCGACGGCACGAAGGGCCCTGAAGATGGCGTAGGTGATTTTTTCCGCGTCAAAAGGGGCGTTCGTCCCGTCGCGCTTGATGATGGCATGAAAAGCGATGTCAATGTGTCCCATTGTTCCCGATGGTTTGGTTATGGAATCGGGCGAATGGGAAACGAAGCGTCAGGGATTAGGCAATGAAATTTCTGCCGGAAAGCTGTCGCGACGGACCATACGCCGTAGTCCGATGATTGAATACGATGCATACTGGCAGGTCTCCTGACTTTGAACGGTTTACTTCCATTCCGGCCTTCCCGCTGTTTTCCATGGGAGGAAAACGATGCAGTGACCTGGAACGAACCCTGAAACCGATGCATGTGGCCATGCAGTGATTTCCTGGCTTACCGTTATACAGTTGCGGGTACAGTTTGCGA
>JABMPC010000018.1 GCA_013203905.1 Chlorobium sp.
GAAATTCATTAGGCCTTATGCGGACCTTCTGATATCGTGGACGTATTATCCGATTTTCAGGTTATAACAATGCCGCGTTCTGCCCAGAGTCAGTATCGGATTATCGAGAGCCTTGAGGATTTGCCGCTGAGGCTTGGTCAATTCGGTTATGATTTGGCCGTACCTGCCAGCCGCCTGTTAGACTTTCAGGAAACATGGGACTCAGAATGACACGGTGGGGCGGCGGTGATGTACATTTCTGTCATGCTGAGCGGAGTGAAGCATCCAGGGGATGGATTCTTCGCACGGCTGCTCCGGGGTGAGGATGACAGGTGGGGATGTGCCAGGAATTTCTGTGGTTTTTTGGTGATATGTAATCATCGTATTACATTAAATGGTTTTTGGGATACACGAACATTACCAATGCCTACACCTCATTTTCCATCGCCTGCAGTTCGAAAAGTGCTGCGCAAGTTAGGAGCCAATATTCACGAAGCGCGGGTGCGCCGCAAGCTCCCTATGAGTGTTGTTGCAGAGCGCGCTGCGACCTCCAGGCCAACCCTCTCGCGTCTTGAGAAGGGCGATCCTTCAGTGAGTATCGGTATTTATGCAGCGGTGCTTCAGGCTCTTGGGCTGCTGGATGATCTTGCCGGGCTTGCAGATCCCGCACTCGATAGCGTGGGGCAACAACTTGTGTCGGCTGGGTTGCCCAGGCGGGCCCGCATTACTGGCCAGAAACATGGAGACGGCAATGCCTGATATCGAAGTGTTTCTGGATTGGCAAGGAACATGCCGATTGATCGGCCGTCTTTTCCCTCAAAGCGGACGTGGGCGTGAGACGGTTTCATTTCAGTATGACAATGGATGGATCGAGGCGGTCGATCATTTCTCAATTGACGCCTCACTCAAGGTGGGACGAGGTGTTTTTGTTCCACTGCCCGGGCAGGAGATGTTCGGAACATTGGGTGATTCAGCTCCCGATCAATGGGGACAGCGTCTTATGCGTCGTGTTGAGCGTCGCTGTGCTGAAAAAGAGCGGCGGACACCGCGTACATTGTTTGAAACGGACTATCTGCTGGGAGTTGCAGATGAGACTCGGCAGGGCGCCCTTCGCTTCAAGTACACCGGAGAGGAGGTTTTCCAGTCACCGAAAGAGAGTGGGGTGCCCAGGCTCGTTGATCTTGGGAAATTGTTGGGTGTGAGCGAGCCGATTTTTCGTGATGAAGAGAGCGATGAAGATCTGCGGATGATTTTTGCTCCGGGCTCTTCACTTGGAGGCGCTCGCCCGAAGGCTTCGGTGATTGATCAGTATGGTCATCTTGCGATAGCCAAGTTTCCAAAGGAGAACGATGAATACAGCATCGAATCCTGGGAAGAGATTGCTCTGAGACTCGCTGAAAAAGCCGGGATACGAACACCTGAGCATGATTTGGTAATGGTTGCGGATAAGGCAGTCCTTCTTTCCCGCCGTTTTGATCGAAATCAGGAAGGACGTGTTCCATTCATGTCTGCAATGTCTATGACCGGATCGTTGGATGGCCAGGGGGGGAAGCTATCTGGATATCGTTGATGCGCTCGGGCAAGCCGGTGTGCAGGCCAAGGAGGATCGTGCCGAGTTGTTTCGGCGCATGGTTTTCAATGTGTTGATCTCAAATGTTGATGATCATCTGCGCAACCACGGTTTTCTGATGTTGGGCAGGCATGGCTGGAGGTTGTCTCCGGTGTACGATCTCAACCCGACGCCTCAGGAGCTGAAACCAAGAGTTCTGACAACCGCGATCAACTATGAGGATGGAACCTGCTCAATCGAGCTGGTCCGGGAGGTTGCTCCTCTCTTCGGATTGCAGATGGCGGCGGCAGATCGTATGATTTCCGAAGTGGCTCATGCTACAAAGACCTGGCGTGATGTTGCAAAAGCTGTTTGTGCCCGGCCAGCCGAAATCAGGCGCATGGAGAGCGCTTTTGAGCATGATGACCTGTACCATGCATTACGCTTATAAATGAAATGCGTTGCTGAGCTGTGCAGGTGAGAGAATCCAGGGCTACCCGGTCAAGGGGATGGATGCTTCGCCCGGCGACGCCGGACTCAGAATGACAGCGGAAGATGCAGCGCCGGACTGCGAGGGGGTCGGGACGTTGGTGAGCGGCGTGAGTAACCTGAATTCACGAGCATTTATAACTAACAATGCCGCGTTCCGAAAAAGGACTGTGGTGAGGGTATAAAAAACCGACAGATCAGTGAACCTTATCTCGGTGATGTGGCGAAGATTTCATGGTCAAATCCAGATCACCTGTACGCTTGATTGCACCAATCATTTGAAAGAAATTGCCAATCGTAGGATTACCAGACGGCGCAAGCATTCGGTGAAGGCTCTTGCTGGACTTTTTGAGTTCAAGTGCTAACCCTTCAAATCCAATGGTTGAATGGACCAGATCCTTCAGCAGAGCTTTGCCGACTCCGGTTTCGCCATTCAGGAATGCAGACATTGCTTCTTCAAACAATGCGGCTCGAAACTCGGGGTCTCGTTCGACCCGAGCCTTTAGAGTGTCCCTATATGATTTCGTTAAAGCCATTATCTTCTCCATTATTTGGATTTACGCGACACCTTTGCAGTCGCCATGTACTCTTTCCATAACCGCTTGGCACTGGCGATCGCCTTACTCTGCCCATTTTTACCACTTCCGCCTAAAAGAATCATCAGGTTTTTGCCTCGCGTGCCAAAGTAAACCCGATGCCCGGGGCCGAAGTCCATCTTTATCTCAGATAACCCGGCACCTATCGGAGCTACATTGGAATGATTGCCCTGAATTACTCGCTCTACATAGACCACCACTCGTGCAGCAGTTACTGCATCGAGTGAGTCAAACCACTCTTGATATGGGCTATTGCCATAAACATCAAGGGCTTCGATAACTTCTACCTGCTTATCCATGGATCATAGTAACACTTATGTTACTGTTATCAAAACAAAAAGGGGACGCATATCGTTGAGAAATGGGACGCTGACCAACCCTTGCCTAAACGGACGATCTTGCTTCCTGCTGTCGAGTTGCTCGATACCTTGACCAAGGTCGGTGACCTTTTTGTCGGTATCGTCGATGAAGGGGGCGCAGGATAGTGTGAGCCCATTGTCCGGAAATGGCGGGAGCGGGAGTTGGTCCTGGAGGAAAAGAAGATCGCAATCAATAGCGGCCTGGATGTTGAAGCCCGGGCGGAGCTGGAGGGCGGGCAGGATCCTCTGGCGTATTGGGAGGCGGAGGGCCGCTATGATTCCGAACTGCTTGCCGTGGCTAGAATGACTTCAGTGGTCTATTCCAGTGCCGTTCAGGCGACCTTGATCCAGACGGTTCGGAATGCATCCGTTCATGACACGGCAGTGCTGGATGCACTCTCAATGAAGGTGAAGGAGGCCTTGGTTTCCGAGCCGGATTTGCCGCCCTATGAGCAGGGCTATCGATTGGCTACCTGGTTGCGTGAGGAGTTGGGGGTTGTGCGGCATGCACCGGTCGATCCGGAAACGTTGCTGCATGGCTGGAATGTCGAGATCCGTGAGATCGAGCTTCCGACTGAAGCCGATACGCTGGATGCCGTGGCAGCCTGGGGCGAGATGCATGGCCCCGTAGTCGTATTGAATACCTCAACAACCTCCCGTAATGCTCATGGGTTCGGCCGGAGGGCAACTCTTGCCCATGAAATCTGCCATTTGCTGGTGGATCGTGAGGGAGGCTTGCCAATGGCGGAGGTGCTTGGCGGCATGACGCCCAGTATCCTTGAGAAAAGGGCAAGGGCTTTTGCTGCCGAGTTTCTTCTCCCTCAGGCTGCAGCTATCGAGGTGTTGAAAGCCGGCAGTTCGGTGAGGGAAACGATCGGGGTCGTTTCTGATCGCTTCCGGGTGAGTCGCGAGGTTGCTGCATGGCAGATCCAGAACTTGCCGGATTTGCTGAGCATGCCTAAATCCGATCAGGATGAGATCGCCCGGATTGTCCGTGATTTGTTTATACGCAAAGAGTCGTAGGCTTTTTTGGTCGGCAGCTCATTGACGGTTATAGGCTGTAATGAATTATGGTCGGAGCGAAAGAACAGAGGGGAAGAGATTAACGTCCTGATCGGGTATTGTGATGAGTATATGGGTTATGCAGAGGCCTTGCATCCTGCCAGACGGGAAAAGATTTGGCAGACTGCGATCAAGTACTTGGTGCGTATGGATGTGGTCATGAGGGATGGGTGGCCATTTCCGGGTCGTGAGCAGTTCGCGGTTGCGGTTGCGTATCTGCACTTGCAGCTATCGGGGGATAAGGAGAAGGCCAAATACTGGATTGAACTGTTCGACGCTCAGCGAATAAGGCCGATGCACTACCTGGAATGGCTCCGTCAATGGTATGAGGAGGTGAAGCGGGTGGTAGGGGATGGTTATGTCGCCGATCTTAATCCATAATAGCCGAGAGCCTTGCCGTATATGCTGTGGTGGGTACGGAAGGCAGCAATTGTGCCGTTTTTTGTTCAAATAGTCGTCAGGATGTGTTAAGTTTACTATTGTGTCGCTCTCGAAAAAAGGCGAATTGGACCACGCAATGAAAATGATGATGAAGCACAAGTATACCCTCTCCGGAGCCGGCAGCGTCTTTAATCTTGCCGGTGCATCCACTCGCCCTGTCAAGATCGGCGATGCCTCGGATGATATCAGGGCGCTTCGCAGTGACTGGGGGATTGTCGGCAATGAAATCCGCAAGGCGACCGTGGCCGTAAAGAGTAGCCCGGCTCCTAAAGCAACACGAAAGAATGCCTCGCGACCTTCCAGATAACATACACGAGGAGGGCGGTTCGGCCGATGGCAACCGTCAGGATTCGGGCCAGGTAAGCCTTATTCGTCAGGAGTTTGCGGGTCCGTTGCCGCACCCTTCCGTTCTTGCCGGATATGATGATGTAGTACCGGGCAGTGCCGAGCGGATTCTGCGCATGGCCGAAAAGCAGCTCGAGCATAGAATCGGCACGGAATCCCTTCTTGCCAGAGAGTAGATGCGGCAGGCCACCCGGGGCCAGCATTATGCCCTCTTCATCTGTTCGCTGGCCCTTGTCATTGCTGCAGGGCTCGCTTTCAGCGGCCACGAAGTAACGGCATCCATTATCGGTGGCCTCGATTTGATCGGGCTTGCCGCGGTCTTTATCGCAGGCAGGGTGTTCGTCCGGAGTTCCGGAGAGGCCGCGCCGGAAGCCTCTGAGTGATGCTGGCTGCCCGCTTGATCCTGTGAGAGGCTTTGCTGTTGTGCGAGGCCTTTTTCATTTGCTGCTGCACTATCGATCGGAACTTTCCTGACTTCGCCACATTAACCTCATTTGCGAGTGACTGATAATCAATGGTGAACGCATGACGGGGGTTCCTGCAACGGTTTCGGTACTTCGCTGGGCTGCAGAGCGGGTCTGAAATCGGAAATTAAGATTCCTCATATTTTGGAAAGTAGGAATCCCCAGGTTGGCATCCGAAGGATGTTGAGAAGAACCGGGTTCGCCGTTGGCAGATCAGGGCAGAGGAAGGAGCCCGGAATGCAGTCGAAGGAGCGTTCGGGCAGACGGCGACAATACAGGCAGGGCAGGGTGATGGCGAGGCTTGCCGAGAGCAGTTGTTTGTGTGTTGTCTCAATCACGTTCAGGGAGTGAAAGAATGCAGCCGTCAGATACCAAGATCTACCATATCGTACACATCGATAAGCTTGCCTCGGTATTGGAGGACGGGCATTTGTGGTGTGACGCGGAGGTTGAGCGTCGAGCCTCTTCGGGCACTGGGATAGGGATGGCTGATATTAAGCAGCGGCGGCGCCGGTTGCCTCTTGACAGCCGACCGGGTTTGCATGTGGGGGAGTGCGTACCGTTCTATTTCTGTCCCCGTTCCGTGATGCTCTTTATGCTGCATAGGGAGAACCACCCGCAACTGTCCTATCAAGGCGGGCAGGGTCCGATTGTTCATTTGGAGGTGGATCTTCAGAAAGCCGTTGCCTGGGCGGAAGACGATGCGTTGCGATGGGCCTTTACCTTGACCAATGCCGGCTCAGTGTACTTTGAGGACCGGAGTGATCTCCGGCAGCTTGTCGAAATTGATTGGGATGCGGTCAATGCCAGAAACTGGCGAGACAGGAAGGAGGGGAAACAGGCTGAATTCCTTTTGGAGCAGAGATGTCCATTTGAACTTGTTGAACGGGTGGGCGTGCACTCTCCGGATATTCATGGGAAGGTTCAGGAGGCTCTTGGCGGGTATGGGTATGATCCTCTTGTTGAAGTTCGGCGTGATTGGTATTATTGAGATATGAGGAGGCCGTAACTATGATTGCATATAAGAAGGGGAATCTTCTGGCTGAAGAAGCCGAGGCTCTGGTGAACACCGTCAACTGTGTCGGTGTCATGGGTCGTGGTATTGCCTTGCAGTTCAAGAACGTCTATCCGGAGAATTTCAATGCATATGCAGCGGCGTGCCGCCGTGAAGAGGTGGTGCCGGGGAAGATGTTTGTCTATGAGACAGGGCGACTGACCAATCCGCGCTACATCATCAATTTCCCTACGAAGAGGCATTGGCGGGAGCAGAGCCGCCTTCAGGATATCAAGTCCGGGTTGCAGGACCTGGTAGGGGAGATCAGGTCTCGAGGGATTACTTCCATAGCCATCCCTCCCCTGGGCAGCGGCCTCGGCGGCCTCTATTGGCCGGATGTGCGTGCCTTGATCGAGGAGGCGTTTCATGACGTCGAGGGGATTCGTGTGTTCGTGTTTGAGCCTGCCGAAGATCCGAATGCCGTTCGTTGCAACAACGATACCCGGGATGTTCCGAAGATGACCGCCGGGCGAGCAGCGCTGCTTTGTTTGATGGCGCGCTATAGGGATGGTTTGCTGGATCCGTTTATCTCGCTTCTCGAGGTGCATAAACTGATGTACTTCATGCAGGTGAGCGGGGAACCGCTACGGCTGTCATTCACCAAAGGGCATTACGGCCCCTATGCAGAGAACCTTCGTCATGTGCTCAAGGCGCTCGAAGGGCATAGGATTTCGGGGTATGATGATGGGGGTGATCAGCCTGATAAGCCACTTTCGTTGATGAGCAGAGCATTGGATGATGCCCGGCGTTTTCTTGAGGGGGAAGCGGCTACGCGGGAGCGTTTGGACAGGGTCGGGCACCTGGTGGAGGGTTTTGAGTCTTCGTTCGGTCTTGAGCTCCTGTCGACGGTGCACTGGGTGGCCAGCCAGCAGGATGTTGCCTCTCTGGATGATGTCGTCAAGGGCGTGTATGCGTGGGGGAAGCGGAAGGAGCAGTTCCGGGAGCGTCAGATCAGAAAGGCGGTTGACATTCTGGTATATAAGGGTTGGCTTGATGGGAAGGCGGTATGTTCCGGCATGCAGTGTGGAGTCTGAATTGAGCCCTGCAATTGAGGGGGCCCTGGAATCAATGCCCTTGCATCAGTATCATTATGCTGTTGAAAAGCTTTCCGTTGCCGTTGAGTGCTTGGCAACGCATCCTGGTGATGTACGGGAGCGCCTGATGGCAGCCTTTCTTGGATTTCATCCTCTTACGGAAAAAGACTTTCCGCTTGAACTCCAAGCTGACTGGCGGTGGGTTATCAAGGAGTTGAGCAGATGCGGACCTCAGTTAAGTCATGATGGTAAGGCTCGCATTGGTAGTGTTGAGAACACGATGAAGCGGATTCGGAAGGCTACCGGTGCCAAAATTGCTGAGAAGATCTATCATCTTTACCGGGCTGTCAGAGAATACGATCTGTACCGCTAGTCGGGGCCTTAGCCGGTGCGGCGGGTTGCGTTCCCGATGGAGCGCTTTCGGGGGTCAGCTTGCAGTGTCCCTTGACAACGGAGCATGTCCATTGCTGCAACTTCGGCCCATTACCCTCAGGGTTTCCATGAGAGGGTTGTTTCTCCCCAGGTTTGCCAGACGGCCTCTTTCTCCAACATGGTCATCGTCCAGTTCTGCAGGTTTCGCGGCTTGTCTGCCTGAAAGGCAGTGGTCGTGAGGAGTGCCATGCAGAAGTGCGGTTCAGGGTCTCTTACGGATTGGTAGATGATGGCATCAATCGAGGCTTCCCTGGCAGTTCGTCCAAATTGCTGGGTTGCCTGGTAATCATGGGGGTGCAGCCAATACCCGGCATCTTTGTCAAATGGATGACATCTCAAGTCAACCATCAACCCGGCGACAGGTATTGAAAATGCGGTGTATTGCGTTGGAGGCAGGCGGTTGAGACCGGTTGTATCCTGCAGGAATTGCCATCTGCGATAACTTATTTCAGCGGCTGTGGTGTGGATGCTTTCCGCCCCGTAAAACACGCCCGGGTCATCGGTGCCGCGAAATCTTGAACCACCCATTGGCGGCAGGTAGCGAAATGGGGTGAAGAGCAGGTAGTCGAGTGTTACGGCTTCAGTGGGGATAGCGGGTTTCTGTTCCTCAATGATGGTTTCCAGGAGTTCCTGTTCAAAGAGCGTGTCCACGATTTTCATCGTAGCGGCGACATGCTGATTTTCAACCATCCGCCATATGTTCTTTGAACCAACGCTGGCTTTAGATGATACCTCGCTTGGCGTCCAGGTAGGTAACGACATGGATGAGTCCCTCGGTGGTTGCTATGAGATCAACAGGTTTTTGTCCGGCAAGTGCGCTGTTCGCGCTTTCCAGCCAGGTTCTTGAGGCTTCGTCATTGCCTCCGGTGATGGAGTCGAGAGAGCGGAACAGCCGTATGAACAGGGTCCCGAATTCCCACTCTTTTTTCCCTTCGTTCAACAGGTAGGTGCCTTTGCCGAGCCGGGTGATGGTTGATGGGCTGAGGCCGATGATGGCAGCCAGTTTTGCATTTGAGAGCCCGAGCGTTCCGGCCGTGCGGATGATTGCCTTCGAAAGCACTTTTTGGCGCTGGTTTTCTTGCAGTGGCGATGCTTGTATCATGGTGTTGACTTCTTGGGTTCTCTACGGCTACCTTTAGAAAATATATTGAATAATAATTTCTCGGGAAAGCTTTATTTCGAGCACCCTTTTCTTGCTGTTGGGGCCCTCAGTGCGATGCGTTACCCTTCCGATGGGCTATGGTGGGGTTCCCTGACTATCCGCCTCTCACGCCCGGCTAGCACCTTGCCCCCTCCTTTGTGTAAGGAACAGCCGAAGTCCGGAGCAGCCGAAGTCCGGAACAGCCGAAGTTCGGTGGGGCTTCAAGTGATGCCGCATGACTGGGCGGGACCCCGGCTGTTTCTATCTATTGATCTCGCAGGTATCCAATCCGGTCTGGTGCTGCATTTCTGCTTCTCCGAGACCAGTTTCTGTGCTGAAGTACAGTCCAGTGGAGCTGCTGACTTTATGCAGGCACCCTTCAAAGTCCCAGCTGGGAAAATTTCGCATGGATCAGTTCCAGATAGGCGGCCTTCATGCCTTGCCCGAGAAAACTGTTGGCGATGAGCTGCTCCCATGCAGGCATTGCATTCTGGAATTTCTTCAGCATCCGCTCCTGAACCTTCGTGTCTACTTGACTTGTGCTCCATGCTCTCTGGAAGTCTTGCAGCCGGAGTTGACTCTTCTTTCCGTTGAGGGTTAAGGCGAGCTCCTCTGTATCGGCAGGATTGACAAGCCCGGTCGCAAGCATATCGTAGGCTGGAGCAAGGCTGTACCCTGTACCGCCCATGCCACCCACATCGAGCAGCGAGAAGTTTTTCAGGTGCATGTCGCTGTTTCCGGTCAGGAAGCTGAACGCGACCATCTCATAGAAATCAATGACATCGAGTCCCGGGTTGAGCGAGTATCGGCGAATGGCTTTAGCGATTTGCTCATATGAGCCGTGATACTTGTCTTCAGTCAGGCGTTCCGTCAGCTGGCACATGTCCTCCATATGCACTTTGCCGTTTTTTGGCCGATCGATGCGGCGGGTGATGTAGGCAAGGGCTCCAGAGCGCATCCGGATCAGGCAGTGCGGAACGGTCCTGATTTTTACCGTCTCCGCCATATGCATGGTTAGATCTTCAATCTCGGGAAGCTGGGGATATGAAGGGGGTGGTGGCTTGAGGATATACTTCCCCCAAAGGCCCACAATGGTGAATCGCTGCGGTTCCAGTCTTTTTTCGGGGCGGCCAAGATGCAGCGAAAGCTTTGGCTGCACGCCAGGTATGGTCACATGATTGCGAACCACCGTAAGCGCCAGCGCTTCAAGTTCTGTTTCATCATACGGCAAGATTGGAGGCGTCACTGACCCGAACATCTTTTTGCTGCAGCGGGCGTGAAAGGTACTCTCCCCTGCCGACAATGGCTGATAGCAGCACAGGCAGCGTGCGTCCATAGCTTATTTCGTTATGAGTGGATGGACGCTTACCGCGCCGATGCAATCCTGGCAGCAGATCAACAGGAGTCCCATACGATCCCGTGGGTTGAGTTTCCAGTTCTTCTCAGCAATGTCAAGAAGCCAGCCCTCAGGAATCAACCCGTCGAAAAACGGAAACATGGTCTTGCTGGAATACGCCTCCTCTTGCAGCGGCAGGGTAAGACTGACGGCATGAGGGTTGTCGGAAGCGAGATAGTCCCCATCGTAGAGGAAATGATAGCCCTCCTCATTCTGACTCAGCCAGCCGGCCGTCCGGTCCTCGAACTTGATTTCCGCCTTTCTCATGCGCTATTGCTCCCGCTTTTGCTCTACTGGCCGAAGTTCGTAACCAAACAGGTCCAGCACCTGGTTCACCTTGTCCATCCGCAATGTCTTTTTACCCTGCTCCAGATCACGGATAAACCTGAGCCCGGTCCCGGCCTTCTCTGCAAGCTCTGGCTGGGTCATCCCCAGCGACTTTCGTCTTTCACGAATAAATGTGGATAGAACAGTCATGTAGAGGCCCGATCGGGTATGAAAAGTTGTTGTTACTATGAATTTATATCATATCGGGTATATTTACAAAGAAAGTCTGTCGTTTTATACCCGTTATGGTATAGTTTTTTTATGGCGCGCAGCATATGAAGATAGGAAGGAATGGGCGGTGGACTCGGTATTTTCATCATCAAGTCTCCATGTGTCATGATTTTCTGTGGGGCGACCGGGGCGCTCATGAGACGGATGATGGAGAGGGGAAAACAAAAAGCCCACCCTGAGCGCGCTGATCTGAGGGGGAAGCGGGGTGAGCGTGTTGCTTTCAACATACATGCGCGTCGGGAGTAATCAAAATGTTTTTGTTTTGAGGGCCTGGGAGCCCATCCGAAGCGCATTGGCGCCGTTGCCTGCCTCTATCCGATACCCCATAGCCGGAGATGCCCGTTCCTCCGCTTCTGCCACATCCTCCAGCTGCGGGTGGTTCTGGTCGATGTGGTCATAGATGCGGATGGTCCCTTTGTTGAGGAGTGCGAGCAAGGGCATTCAAGAAGGATCGGCACTCGTTACCGTGAATTTTGCTCCAATGGCATGCAGGACGGCATTGATGGTTTCAAAGCGCGGCCGGGCACCAGTTTTCAGCGCTTTATACAGGCTTTCACGACCGAGACCGGCAGTTTTGGCTATGCTGGCCATTCCTTTTGCTTTGGCGACATCGCCGAGAGCGGCAATGAACACATCGGGGTTTTTGTCTGCAGCCGCAAGAGAAAGGTATTCTGCAATGACCTCATCGTTATCGAGGTATTCGGCAATTTCAAATGTCGTGTAGGTTGTTTTCATGGTTCTGTTTCCTTGAGTTCTCGGGCTAATTCCTTAGCACGGACAATGTCTTTTCCCTGTGTTCGCTTGTTGCCGCCAGCAAGCAGGAAATAGACCGTTTTTTCTGTTCGCGTGTAATAGAGCCGGTATCCTGGCCCCATATGAATCCGCATTTCTGATATTCCTTCACCTACCGGTTCACAATCGCCAAAGTTTCCGTGCATGGCGCTCTGAATGCGGCAGAGAATCCTTGCTTTCGCTTTCTGGTCTTTCAGGGCACTGAGCCAGGCATCGAAATTGGATGATCGGATGAAGGTGTTCATACAGTCATAGTATCTAATCGGATACAGAAATGCAAAGACTATTTTCCTGATGAGTAAATGTCGGGGCCTCCCCCTCGTTTGAGTGATGAGTCGGAGTAGGGGGCGCGCCCATGTATCGTGGCAGGCGAAAACTGAAACCTTTGCCTGGCGGGGGTTTCGTCAGGTTTCGCCACTGTGTGGAGACAAGGGTTTGATGGTGGGATTTATGCTTTGAGGATCTTTTCCTTGATGTCAAAATTCCTGTGAAATCCTTGCTTGCTTGAATGATATTGACTGCAATGCTTGGCACGATCTTCAGAAGTGCTGGAGCTTGATCTTCTGGCGGCCACCAGGACGATGGCCAAGGTGAAAAAGGTGATAGGGGGTCGGTGCATGAACTGTGAGTTGCCAGCTTAAATTTTCCCGGTTTTTGTCTGCTGAGCCGGGTCTATTTCAGTGTGTCAGTCCCTTGTGTAACATTTCTGGACGGCAATTTCCAGGTCGGCCAACTCGGCATCGGTCAGGAATCCGAAATGCGACTCCCTTTTTCCCGCTGAAAGGCGACCATTGTTTTGCAGGCAGAGGCGGATAAATAGATCAATGAGCCGGTCAGGCATGTCTACGCTCTCCTGGATGGCCTTCCTGGTTTGGTCGTAACTGGCCAGGAAATCGAGTTCTTCCACCAGTTCCTGCTCAATGGTGAGTTTGACGAAATCATACAAGGCCTCCGCCTGGGCGGTCATGTCGATGTATCGGTAGAATGCTCCACTCTCACCCTGTACGCTCATTTGGCCGAGATCGTCAAGGTCGTAGTCAACCAGTTGCATCAGCGGGTTTGAAAACGCCTCCAGGGAGTGATCGTAAAGCGCCGGGTTTTTCAGCATGGTGGCAGAGACCGGGAACATGAGTCCCTTCGGGATCTGGGCGCAGAGGAACAGGATATTGTGTATGAGAAACCGGTGAATACGGCCGTTGCCGTCCAGAAAGGGATGCATGAAGACAAAGCCGTAGGAGATTGCGGCCGCATGGATAATGGCGGGGACTGCGCCTTCCTTCATCACCCGGTGTGCTGCGAGCAGTCCCGCCATCAGTTCCGGGAGGTCGGCAGGTTTAGGGCAGACATAGTGAACGAGCTGCCTCTGGAAAGAAATTGTCTGGCCTACATAGTTCTGGCTGGCCCGGTAGTCTGTGTCTTGAAATCGGGGATCGACGATGCGGTTCTGCACATCGATAAGGAGAGGTTTCTCGCAGAAGTCCTTATGCTCGGCCATCTCCAGCAAGCCGATGAATTTTTCTGTCCGGGATGCGCTCGACTTGATGTGTTCGATCTCGAATGATGAGCGGGCCTCTTTGTTGTACAGGTAGCTAAGCGCCCGTCTGAGAAGCTCTGGTGGATAGGAGGTGACGAGTTCTTCGCACTGTTTCCGCAAATCGATTTCTTCCATGCTGATGAGCTTTTCGGTACGGCGGATAATGGGACAGAATTCTTTTCCTCCAAGCAGATTGTTGATGACTCTCTGACGCTGTATACGGCGGCCGGGTGTTGCGGTGTAGTAGCGGCTTGAGTCAAGGAGTTCGATGTAATTTCCCCTGGTCAGATCTGGTAGAGGGAGTTTCCGGCTGGTCAGGAATTCATAGAGCAACCAGATCCTGCGGGTGTATTTGCCGGTTGGTTTCGAGCTGATCCAGGCGGCTATCTCTTCTGGTGGGATGATGTCGAACAGTGCCGACAGGATGCCAAGGTTGACACCATCGTACTTGAGGGCGAACTCCAGATGGTCTCCCGTTTCGTCGCCAGGCCAATAAGAGGGTGGAAAGACGGATTCTACCTGACCATCCTGCATGGTCTTCTGCAGCGTTCCTCGAGGGCTGAGGGTGGATGTGTGCCAGTTCGGTATAGCGCTCACCCTGTACTGCTCAATCAGAAACGCATAGCCTGCCGGCCGGTTCTGTGTCGTGTCCAATCCCATTGTTCCTGAAAAAAAGGTTATAGTCCTTAAAAAATGGTTATTTAAGACCTTTACGCTAAATAAATAGTTATATTCATGGAGGTTTCCAAGAGAATTGTTTGAGTGGTCGCCCACAGCCCTCCTCTATGTGTTAACATAGGGCGGTGTGAAAGCCGTTGTGCAGTTTTATCCGAAACGGCTGCGCTCACATCGTTAAAGGCACCAGATTCGTGCTGCTTGATCCAATTCCGAATGGTTTGCTGATTGACGCCGGACTCCCGGCTGATTTCCGCAATGCTTCGACTCTCAGGCGGCAAGACTTTCTTCAGTATCCCAACCTTCGCAGCTCGTGAGTACCCCATAGGTCACCTCCTTGGTAGAGACGACATCTATGTTAAGACATTGTGGTGGGCGGAAAATCATTTTATCTCGGCGTCGGTGTTGTAAATTTAAGAAGATTGCGTATATTATTCTTGTATTTACAACTGAGGCGTCATGAAAACTACAAAAGATAAAATACTGGATGTTGCTGGGAAGCAGTCGGTGTTCCGGGCCGGAGATATTCCTGGTGTCCGGAAACCACAGACTCAACTGTGTCGTATGGTTGCCGACGGCGAGCTTATCCGTGTTGGACGCGGGCTGTATTCACTCCCGGACGCAGAGGTTGGCGAGAACCATTCGCTCGTCGAAGCGGTGAAACTATGCCATGGAGGAGTGATATGCCTGATTTCAGCACTCTATTTTCATCGGATTGGCACCCGGCTTCCTTATGAAACATGGATTATGCGTCAGAATCGAAATGTGGCACCGCTCAAAGGTTCACCGGTTCGTTTTGTCTATTGTACGGGTGAAGCGTTTTCTTTTGGCGTAGAAAAACACATGATTGAAGGGACTGAAGTCAGTATTTACAGTCCGGCAAAAACGGTTGCCGACTGCTTTAAATACCGTAATAAAATCGGACTGGATGTTGCCCTTGAAGCCCTGCGGGAGGGTTGGATGGCAAAGCTTTTCACCATGAATGAGCTCTATGCTGCGGTGAAAGTTTGTCGTGTGCAGAAAATTATCCAGCCCTATATGGAGATGCTGGTTCAATGAAAAAGAAGCCAGTGAAAGACACAAGTGCCTCGGTTCGGGCACGACTGTTGAATCTTGCCAGGTCGACAGGAAGAGATTTTCAGGAATTGACAGTTCGATACACTGTGGAACGGTTCCTTTCAAGATTGGCTGAGAGTGAGCACCGTGAGCGATTCATTCTCAAAGGTGCTATGCTGTATATACCATGGAAGCTTGATAACAAGCGGACAACAATGGACCTGGACCTGCTGGGATTCGGCAGTCCTGATATGGAAAATCTGAAGACCGTATTTCAGGAGATCTGCGGTACCGCAATCGAAGATGATGGACTCGTTTTCAATAAGGACACTGTAACCGTTACCGGGATCCGTGAAGCGTCAGTTTATGACGGTGTTCGGATTATTGTGCGTGTGAATCTTGGGGCAATGCCAATACGGCTGCAGGTGGATGTAGGCTTTGGAGATCAAATTGTACCAGCACCTCAATCAGCAGAGTTTCCGGCACTTCTCGCCGAACACGGTCCAATCATTCGCTCTTACTCTCCTGAAATGGTAATAGCTGAAAAGTTCAATGCCATGATCGTTTTGGGAATGGCGAACAGTCGGATGAAGGATTACTTCGATATTTGGATGTTAAGCCGAAATTTCACAATCGAAGCGGATGTACTGAGGGAAGCAATCAGGCAAACATTCGATAAGAGGCATACGGAATTGCCTCTGGATGAGCCCATTGCTCTCAGTGGGGAGTTTTTCAGTAATGTTTCCAAGCAGAGTCAGTGGAAAGGTTTTGTCAGGAAGCAAAGAAGGCTGGATTCAGCGCCCACCCTTGAAGAACTTATTGCAGTTCTCAGAACTTTTCTCTTGCCGGTGGTATTTGAAATCGGCACAGACGCATTGGCGGTTAAGACATGGTCTCCGGATAACGGTTGGTCTTCCATATAGCAAATTCCATCAGATAAACACCGGCCCTGTCAAAACCTGATTGCCCAGTGAAAATGTAGCCATGTGTAATCGGAAATTAAGATTCCCCAGATTTTGGCCTCAGCCTTTAGCAGACCGTGTATGCTCTGGACTCAACCACGATAGACCTTTGTCTGGAGCTGTTTCCATGGGTAAAGTTCAGGAAACATGAGGGGGCGGTTAAGCTGCAGATACCCCTATGTGTTAACATAGATGTCGCATCCTAAAAGGAGGCGAACTATGGGTTACTCGCATGCCGTAAGGCACAGTGTTTTAAAGAAGGTGCTACCGCCAGAAGGTCGAAGCATCGCTGAAGTCAGCCGGGAAACCGGAGTCAATCAGCAAACCATCAGGAATTGGATCAAACGAAGTGAAACGGGTATCTTTGAAGATGGAAATCAAGACAGCTGTCCCCGTTTCCTGACACCCAGAGAGAAATACCAGCTGGTCGTAGAGGCTGCCGGGATTGAAGATGAGCAACTGGGTGAGTTTCTCAGGGAACGAGGGCTGCATTCAGAACACATCACCATCTGGGACCATGAGCAGCAGCGCAAGGAAAAAGCGCTTGCTGAAGCCGCAGGCCTCCTCATC
>JABMPC010000019.1 GCA_013203905.1 Chlorobium sp.
ATTCTGGGGATTCCCGTGGCCGATCTTTTTATCGGGCGCGATTCTGTGCAGGTGCATGACATGTTGCGCAATCGATATTTTATAGGGGCAAGCAATGATCGTAACCTTGAAAAAATTCTCGGGGTTGGGACGGCTTCGGGTATTCTGGGTGGCTCTCTGCTTGGCCTGGTTGATATTATGGAGCCTGCTGAGAACATTGTTTCGGTAAAGACTGGAGAGGGGTTTGTTTCCTTCCGGGTCCGTTCGGGCGCGGGAAGCAAAGTTGTTGTGGTTGACGGCGCTACTCGAACCCTTAGGGCGCTTATTATTGAGGACTCTCTTGGCCGGGTGCAGAGTGAGGTGCATTTCAGGGATTTTGAGAGCTGCATGGTTGAGGGGAGAGCCGCTTTGGTGCCACGAACTGTTTCCATTGTTCTTCCCGGCCCGTCCGGGTCTGGGGAAAGCCAGCTGGTGATATCGTATGATGAGCGGGCGTTCAATGGCCGGAACGCCGGCATGAAAATGCCCATACCTGAAGGGGCCAGGGTGGTCAGTCTTGATGATACGGCATCATTGCCCTGGATGTAGTGTCTGAAGGGGGGGCTGAGGAGGGTCGGCAGGAGCCTTTCTGCCGGAGTGGCTTTTTTTCACTCCGGCGTTCAAGGGCTTTTGTCTTATCTGGAGGCGCTTCTGTAGTTGGCAGCTGCAAACTCCCAGTTGAGCAGATTTTCAATGACTGCTGCTGTGTAGTCGGGCCTGCGGTTCTGATAATCAAGATAGTATGCATGTTCCCATACATCAATGGTCAGAATCGGTATTAGACCGCTGGTCATGGGTGTTTCGGCATTGCCTGTTTTGACTGCCTTCAGTGTTTTTCCGTCAATAACAAGCCAAGCCCAACCGCTTCCAAACTGTGTGGCGGCGGCATTTTTCAGTTCATCACGGAACTTGTCAAAACTTCCAAAGTCTCTGGTAATAGCTTCACCGAGCTCACCTGTGGGAACGCCGCCGCCTGCGGGTGAAAGCGAATTCCAGTAGAAACTGTGGTTCCATGCCTGCGCACCGTTGTTGAAAATACCTGCTTTCGAGCTGTCGCCGGCTGTTGAGGCGATGACCTCTTCAATACTCATGCTGTCCATCGGCGTCCCGCCTACAAGGTTATTGTAGTTGGTGACATATGCCGCATGGTGCTTTCCGTAATGGAACCCAAGGGTTTTGGCTGAAATGTGGGGTTCGAGTGCGTTTTCTGCCCAAGGTAGTGCGGGTTGCTGATATGCCATAATAGTCTTTTGTGATTTGAGTTTAAATAGTGAAATTGTCTTCCCATAAACTTGCGGTCCGTCAAATTAGTTTCACTTGTGCCCTGAAATTTTTCAGGGAAGCGCTGAATAGACCTGTTTTATAAGAGTATAACCAGATTGTAGCTGTCATGAAACCCTACAGGAATCTCTTCGTCTTCATACTTGCTTTTTTTCTTCTTCCCTTCATGATGGGCTGCGCTGAGAAAAAGGCACAGGAACTGGATGCTGAGGATATCCATTTTGCTGAATTCTACAGCGATTATCTCCTTCTTTCGGGAGTTTCTTCCAGAACAGGCGAGGAGCTAAAGGCTGATTTGGATTCCGGTACTCTCGCTTCTCTTCTTGCCCGCCATAGCCTCAGTGTTGAGCAGCTGCTCAAGAAAAGTGAAGCCTATCAGGCAGATCCTATACTTTGGCAGAAGGTGCTTGTAAGGGTTCGGGAGAATATCCGCAACAGCCAGAACCCTCCGAAATGACATTTCCCCGCCCCTTTCTTGTTGGTGTTACCGGTGGCATTGGCAGCGGCAAGTCCTCACTCTGCACTTATCTTGCCCAAGGTGGATGTGAAGTGTTTGAAGCGGATCGGGTGGCTAAAGATCTGCAGGAGCGGGACGCCGGGGTGATTGAGGGCATGCAGTCTCTTTTTGGTAAGGATATCTATTCAATAAATGCATCGGGAGCTCTTGTCCTCGACAGAAAACGGGTTGCTGCGGAGGTGTTCTCCTATCCTGCGAAGCTTGGTGCTCTCAACTCTCTTGTTCATCCTGTTGTTCGTGAAGAGTTTCGGCGTTTTGTTCAGGATGCGGGGATTGGCCGAAAGCGGATTGTTGTTTTGGAGGCAGCCATTCTCTTTGAGTCGGAACACTCTTCCGATATGGATTTTATTGTTGTTGTTGCGGCCGATGACGATATTCGCCTGAAAAGGGCTACTGGCAGGGGACGGAGTTCTGCTGATGACATTAAAAAGCGGATGGCGATGCAGTGGCCGCAGGAACTTCTGATTGAGAAGTCAGACTATGTTGTGATGAACAACGGTTCAAAGGCTGAACTGAAACAAGCTGCTCTTGAACTGATCCCCGTTCTCGAAGATGCGGCTGAAATGCATTCAGCCGGCAATCGCCCCGGCAAGCGCGGGAAGTGAGATCAGGTAGCGGTATGAAGTGCTCCCGTGTGAGTCGGGGAACTCTTCGTGACGGTGCTCAATATTGTGCAGGGAGAGTTTTCTGCAGAGTATCCTGAGGCCGAACTGCAGGCTGTATTCGTCCATTGTTCCGCAGTCCACAAAGAGCACGCTCAGAGAGCGGAGCGCCTCACGGTAGTTCTCTTTTTCAACCATTTCCACTGGATCAAAACTGAGCCATTGGTTCCAGACCTCTCTGTCGGTTTCACAGGTCATGGGATTGAAGGGGAGGCGGATGTTTTCGGGCGGTTGACGGAGCGGGTCGGGAGAGTATGCGGCAGACATGGCAAGCATGTCGAGCAAGGGGAATTCGCCCGACGGGGGTTTGGGCGAGTGTTCATAGCGGGTAAAAAAATCGGTGAGGCTGCCGTTGTGTTTTTCCAGAATGCGTGCAGCTGCGGCAAAGTTCGGCCGGTAGCAGAGGTCGAAGGCCATGTCGCCGCTGTGGCTTGCGGCGGCTCCGAAGAGATCGGGACGCTTCATTGCAAGCCTCAATGCGCCGAACCCGCCGGAGGATTTTCCTGCAATTGCGCGGTGAGGGCGTTCGGGCATGGTGCTGAGTGCCTCGTCCACACAGGGGATGATCTCTTCGGTGAGATAGCTTTCATAGTTTCCGGTTCCGGCTGAATCCACATATTGCGACCCACCGTACCGGGTCATGCAGTCGGGCATGACTATGATGGTTTCTTCCATGCTCCCTTCTCTGATGAGACCTTCAGCCATTTCTGCCACGCTCGGCCTCCCAAAGCTGTAGTTCATGAAACTTCGGCCGGTTGAGGCAAATCCCGAAAGAAGATAGATGACCGGAAAGCGCCGCTTCCCGTCGTAAGAGGGGGGAAGGTAGATGACAGCTTCCCGTTCTGCAGGGTCGCCGAGCGGGTTGCCTTCAAGCGTGCGCCCCGGTATGGGAATGGCTGTCATGTTCGCTTTGAGTGGCTTTGCGGGGCACTTCATTTCAAGGCTTCGTTTTTCCGGTTGACATGTGCTGATATCAGAATGCTTGCCTCATAGAGAAGTATCATGGGAATGCCTATGACGAGCTGTGTTACGAGGTCGGTAGACGGGGTGACAAGTGCTGCCACTATAAGGAGGAAAACGATGGCGTGTTTGCGGTAGAAGCGCATGAATGCAGGGGTGAGAAGCCCGATTTTGGAAAGAATGAAGGAGATGAAGGGGAGCTCAAACACCATTCCTGCAGTCAGCAGGGCACCAATGAAGAAGCTGGTGTAGTCCTGGACGGAGATGTTGTTTTCAATGAGAGTGGAGCCAAACCCTGCAAAGAACTGGAGGGAGACGGGCAGAAAGACAAAATATCCGAACGCAATGCCGGTGAAGAACGACAGCGAAATGAAGAGGATTGAGAACCGTCCGGCCTCCCGTTCATGCTCGTGGAGACCCGGGGCGACAAACTGCCATATCTGCCATGCCATGAAGGGAAATGCGAGGATGAAGCCTGTAAAGAATACCGCTTGCAGGTAGAGTGATATCTGGCCGTAGGGGACAAGGTTCTGGAGGATCAGCGTGTCGCTGCTTCTCTTGAGCGGCCCTATGATGACAACTTCCACAAGAAAATCGGCAAAGATGGCCGAGAGTGCCACCATCAGAACAAGGGCGATTCCCGTTTTGATGATTCTTCCGCGGATTTCATCCAGATGGTCGATGAAGTTGAGGCCCCGGTCTTCTTCTTTTTCACCTCCGTCATCGTCTTCCCCCTTCTCCATGAGTTCAAGGGTTTCCTCTTGTCGGCTTTCCGCCTCAGTGTTTCGGGTGTCGGTCATCTCGGAACTTTCGGATGCTTCGGGCTGGCCGTCGTCGCTGCTTTCCGGCAGGGGTGCTGTTTCGTCTGGTTCCTGATTCATTGCTGCATGAGGTGTGGAAGAAAGGGCGGCTGCAGTATCACTGTAAAGCCGTGTATCATAAAACATAGCAACAAAGAAGCATGTAGGCAAGAAAATGTTCCCTCTGAAGAGAATGGGACAGAAAGGATGCTGTTTTTTGCTTGCGAGTTTTATCCTATTTTGCTAATCATGGAAAAGTATTCTGATCTCATGCCTGCTTGGCAGTTTTTTTCACCCTTTAGCATCCCGATCTGTTGACTATCAATGATGTAACCGCCCCCGTCGCAGAGGAGCTTGTTCTGTTCCGTCAGAAGTATCGGGAGCTGCTTCGCAATCAGAATTCGCTGGTTGACAAGGTTACCCGTTATGTGCTCCGCCAGCAGGGCAAGCAGATACGCCCTGTCATGGTGCTTCTTTCAGCATCCGTTGCCGGTGGAATTGGTGAATCAAGCTACCGGGGCGCAATAATGGTTGAGCTTCTCCATTCGGCTACCCTGATTCATGATGATGTGGTCGATGGTGCCGAGATGCGCAGGGGGATTGCTTCGATCAATGCTATCTGGAAGAACAAAATTTCCGTGCTGATAGGGGATTATCTCCTCTCAAAAGGGCTGCTCTATTCGCTTGAGTCCAAAGATTACGGATTTCTCCATATTGTTTCCGATGCGGTCAGACGGATGAGCGAGGGTGAGATTCTGCAGATACAGAAAACCCGAAGTCTGGATATTTCTGAAGAGGATTATATTCGTGTCATTTCCGACAAGACCGCTTCGCTTATTGCTTCATCATGCGCCATGGGAGCTCAGAGCGCTACTGATGATGAAGTGAAGATAGCTGCAATGAAAAAATATGGAGAGAGTCTGGGACTTGCGTTTCAGATTCGTGATGATACGCTTGACTATACAGGGGATTCCCGCAAGACCGGCAAGGAGATGGGCATTGATATCCGTGACAGGAAAATCACCCTTCCCCTTATCCATGCCCTTGCAGGGGCTTCTCCGGCTGAGCAGAGAAGAGTACGCACCATTCTCAAAAGCTCCAGGAAGCGTTCGTTGCTCAGAGGGGAAGTGATGGATTTTGTGAGGCGCATGGGCGGATTGGACTATGCCGGAGCTGTTGCCGAAGGGTATGCTGCCGAAGCTGTCAGGGCGCTTGATGTGTTTCCCCCTTCAGAGTCGAAGCAAGCGCTTTTGAATCTTGTTGATTTTGTGATGAACCGTCAGCATTGATGCCGGCCGCCTCTTGTTAATCTGATAACACTTCTTACCGTACTGTGATAATGATGAAAAAAGCTGGATTGATTGCTCTGCTTGTTCTTGTGGCTCTTGGTCTTTTCGACAAGGTTTTCATGCCTTTTGTGGTCCGTTCGGGCAGTGTCGCAATTGTGCCCGATGTTACCGGTCTTCTCTATGAAGATGCCGCATACCGTCTTGAACGCAAGGGCTTTGATCCTGACAAGAGATTCCATGTGAAATATCTCACCGGTGTGGATTCCAATGTTGTGCTTTCGCAACTGCCTGAAGCCGGTGCAACGGTGAAACCCGGAAGGAGTGTGTCGCTGGTTGTGAACAGGAGGGAAAAGCCGACTTATCCCATGCCGGATCTTATTGGGCGCCCTGAAGGGGAGGCGCGGCAGGCTCTCAAGCGATTTGATTTGCTTGTTGACGATGTACAGCTCACTACCGTCTACAGCAGTGATGAGGATGGGCGGGTTCTTTCACAGTCGGTGCCGGCCGGTGTGCCTGTAAAGCCGGGTGCCGGTATTTCAGTTATTGTCGGGCTGTATGAGGAGTCGGATGAGGGAGTTCGTAAAGTCATTGTGCCAGATGTGCTTGGCATGTCGCTCTCTCAGGCTGAACGGGTTATTGCCGGTGCGGGTCTGAAGCGGGGAAGCGTGAGGCGGGAGTATTCGGCTATTCTGGTTCCCAATACTGTTATCAGTCAGAAGCCTTCTGTCAGTGCGTATGTTTCACCCGATCAGAAGATTGATCTAACGGTTGTGACCGGGGACTAAGAGGCTCGATTCCCGTTTATTTATAGTTGGCTTTTTTGTACTCTTCCCTCAGATCCTTTATTCCCGTCGTGCGGTCATTCCCATCGCTGATGAAGCCGAAGTATTCCAGAATGATGCGAATGACAAACCAGAGCCCTGCAAAGAGCAGTTGGATTGAGCTGAAGATGTTCGTGACAATTTTTCGTATCATGATGGCGCGGCGGGGTCTTTCTGTTCCAAGAGAACATGGCCATTCATAAGGGAATGGCCATGTGTAAAGCAATGCTTCGGTTTGCTCTTCAGTCGGTCAGGGCATCTTCTGCTTCAATCCAGTCATCAAGATGCGACTGATCCTGGCGTCCTTTGTTTTCCCAGCGGTAATAGGCTGAAATTCTGATCTGTTCCATCCGTTCTTCGGGAGTAGCAGGTGTTGCGGGTTTCTTTTTAGCCGTTGCGGCTTTTTTTGCAGGAGCTTTTACTGCTGCTGTTTTCTTTGCAGGGGCGGCTTTTTTTGCGGCGGTCTTTGCAGCTGCTTTGCCGGCCGGTTTTGCTGCGGTTTTTTTTGTGGCCGTTTTGGGGGCGAGAGTTTGTGCTTCAGCTTTTTTTGCCATGACTGAATAATTGCTTGTTATTGTAGAGATATACTGATACCTGTAGATAAACGATTATTTTTCTGAAGATACGAAAGAATCTTGTATAAGGGCATTGAGAAGAGTATTTTTTTGTGCCCCTTCAGCCGCACCCGATGTGTCTCAGCGCCGGTTATGTTGCTATTTTTCAGCGGGCGCTATTAAACAGGTCAGTCGGCTCACATGAAGAAACAGAAAAACGGCAAAAAAAACTGGAAAAGAAACTTACGGGTCTTTTTCTATGCCGTACTCCGCAAAAGCCGATACCTGAAAGGCAACCATCGCACCGTCTTCCGACTCTCCCTTGATGCGTTGCTTGTTCAGCTCAACCTCAATCAGGATTTCCCGTTTCTTTTCATTGCTATATTTGTGGGGCTTACCACCGGGTATCTGGCGGTTATGTTTCATGATGCGATTCTTCTGTTCAGCTCATTTCTTTTCGGTGGAGCCGATCTGCTTGAAAGCCCCTACCGCTATCTCATTCTTGCCCTCATTCCCGCTCTTGGTGGTCTTTTTGTGGGACTTTACAACGCCTATGTAGTGAAAACCCGTCCCGGCCATGGCTTGGCTTCGGTCATCAAGGCTGTTGCCCAGAACAACGGCATCATCAAAAAAAGCCATTGGTTCCATAAAACAGTTACCTCGGTCATGAGCATCGGCACGGGTGGCGGCGGCGGCAGGGAGGCTCCCATTCTTCAGGTTGGAGCCGCAATCGGTTCGACGGTTGGGCAGCTGCTGAAGTTCTCCCCCGACAGGACGAGGACACTTCTTGGATGCGGAGCAGCTGCGGGCCTTGCCTCTGTGTTCAATGCCCCCATTGGCGGCGTTATGTTTGCCATTGAGGTGATTCTTGGTGATTTCAGCGTCAAAACCTTCAGTCCCATTGTTGTGGCCGCTGTGGTCGGCACGGTGATTTCGCGAAGCTTTCTTGGCAGTTCTCCAACTTTTCAGGTCTCTCCCTACACGCTTGTTTCCAACATTGAGCTGCTTTTCTATTTCATTCTCGGAGTTCTTGCCGGTCTGTCTGCTGTGCTGTTCATCAAAACCTATTATGCCATTGAAGAGTGGTTCCATCGCATTGAGAAGCGTTACAGCATTCCTATCTGGATGATTCCCGCCATCGGTGGTCTTCTCTGTGGACTTATCTGTATGTGGCTTCCCGGACTGTATGGTTACAGCTACAGTGTTGTTGACAGCGCACTCAGGGGAGAGGAGACATGGACCGGAATGATCAGCGTCTATCTGCTTAAGCCGGTTGTTGCCGGACTGAGTGTTGGCTCGGGCGGTTCGGGCGGTATGTTTGCTCCGGCCATGAAAATGGGTGCCATGCTTGGCGGCATGTTCGGCAAAGTCGTGAACATGATTCTGCCCGGAATGACTGCAGCTTCCGGGGCTTATGCCCTTGTGGGCATGGGGGCTCTGACGGCGGGCATCATGAGGGCTCCGCTGACGGTTATTCTCATTCTTTTTGAGGTGACCGGCCAGTATGAAATTGTGCTTCCCATCATGTTTGCTGCAGTGACATCTACGCTTGTTGCCCGGCTTGCCTATCGCCATTCCATGGAGACCTATGTTCTTGAAAAGGAGGGGGTGAGGGTTGGTTACGGCATTGCGCTTTCAGTGGCTGAGAACATCAGCGTGCTCGATGTGATGCGCACGGATTTTATCAGGTTCATGGATGTGACCAGAGTTGAAAAAGTACTGGAGGTTTTTCACAATACTCCTGAGTCGAACTTTCTGGTGACCAATGAGGAGAATCAGTTTGTGGGGATGATTCGCCTTGAAGAGATGAGCATTCTGCTTCGTGACGGTACTTTTGCAGGTCTGATTGCTGAAGATGTGGTCAAGAAAGAGGTGCCGGTGCTCTATGATTCTTCAAAGCTTGATGAGGCGCTTAAATTTTTTGAGGTGGCCGATTACACCAATGTGCTGCCGGTGATTTCAAAACGGTCTGGGAAACTGCTCGGCATTGTGCGCCAGGAGGAGGCCTTCTCCTATTACCGCAAGCAGATGAATCTCTATGGTTCCGACACTGTTGAGCCTGCCCGGTAAGGCATGATTGGAGGCCTTTTAGCCGTTCCGTCTGCTCAGCGCCGTTGCTGAAATAACAAGCAGGATTGTGACGGCCGTCATGACCTGAAAGATCTCTTTTGGCACAAGAGCGTTGATTGCCAGTCCTCCGTAGTCAAGCAACCCCATGAAGAGTGCTGAAGCCATGATCCAGAGCGGGTGGGCTGCTGCGAGCAGTGCTGTTGCAATACCAGAAAAGCCGGCTCCGGCAGTCATTCCGGCTTCATAATATCCTTTGTACCCCAGAACCAGATTGGCGGCTCCAAGGCCGGCGGAGGCGCCACCAAGCGCCATTGCAAGAAGCGTGTGCCGTGCCGGGTTTATGCCCGCCCTCTTTGCGGCAAGGGGCTGCCGCCCCGATGCCCTCATCTCAAATCCATAACGGGTCCTGTAGAGAACGGCCCAGAAAAGGATTGTCAGTGTTATGGCGGCCAGTATTGAGGGGTTTAGCGGGGATGAAGGAAACCACCCGAAGAGATCGGAGAATGGGGGGATTACGGCGCCTGCAGCAATAGGCGCGCTGTGGGCTGTAGAAGGAAGCGCAAAGTGGTGGAACAAGAGGTATCCGCTCACCCCCTGAGCCAGAAAATTCAGCATGATGGTTGAGATGACTTCGCTGACGCCGTAGCGGATTTTGAGGATTGCGGCAATTGATGCCCATGCCGCGCCTGCTGTCATTGCAGCGAACACTGCGATGGGTATGGCTATCCAGGGAGTAAGGCTGGAGGGGAGTGCTGCTGCAGAGATGGCTGCGGCAATGGCTCCCATCTGCAGCTGCCCTTCGCCTCCAATGTTGAAGAGTCTGAGGTGAAAGGGTATGGCCACGGCGAGCGCTGAGAAGAGCAGTGTGGTTGCCTTGAAGAGTACCTGCCCTGTGCCGTAGGAAGAGCCGAGAGTTGCCCGTATAATCCGTTCGGCCACCATGATGGGGTCTGTTCCCGTAGCACTGATGATCGCCGCGTTGAGCAGGATGGCCAGCAGGATGGAGAGCGTGGGGACAAGCGCCCGCTGAAGGGGGTGGTTCATCGGTTTGCTCTTTCAGGTGATGTAAAGACCAATCTCTTTCTGGAACTCTGGCCCGTCAAGCCGCTTCATGTCGCACTCCTCTTGGGTGAACTCACGGGAAATCGCGCCGTTGTAGAGACAGCCGATACGGGTGGAAAGGGTTATTATTTCTTCAAGTTCCGCTGAGATGAGCAGAATTGCCACTCCCCGGCTGCGAGCTTCAATGATTTTGCGGTGAATGGTTTCAATGGCTCCAATATCAATACCGCGCGTTGGATGTGCCAGAATCAGAAGCTTGAGGTTGGGGCGGGTCATTTCGCGTGCAACGACCACTTTCTGCTGGTTTCCTCCGGATAGGGCTTCGAGTTGCTGCTTTTGCGGGTTCTGGCACAGGACGCCGTAGTCGGGTATGAGCCTGCTTTCGAGCTGCCGCAGTGCCTCATGGTTGAATCCTGCGCCTCTATGGAGGGCATGTTCGCGGTGCCGCCCAAAGATGAGGTTTTCGGATACGCTGAACGAGGTGATGACGGCTTCGGTGTGACGGTTTTCAGGGACCGCGCCAACCCCGCTGTCGGTAATCTGACGGGGTGAGAGCTCCAGGAGTGAACGGCCCTCAAGCTGTATTGAACCGCTTATGCCTTTCTGCCCCTGCAACATTCCTGAAAGTGCCTGCAGGAGTTCGCTTTGAGCATTGCCTTCAACGCCGGCTATGCCGTAAATTTCTCCCGCTCTAAGCCAGAAGGAGAGTCCGCGGAGTTTCTGTACCCCTCTCCTGTCAACAAAGCTCAGGTTGTTGATCAACAGCCGCTCCCCTCCGGGGGTGGCTGGAGGATTCTCAGCCCTCAGCCGCACCCTCCCTTCTACCATCAGTCCGGCCAATTGCTCTTTTGTTGCTCCGGCAGCCGGCATGGTGCTGACAATCTCCCCCTTGCGCATAACGCTGATGCTATCGGCAAAGGAGAGCACCTCGTCAAGTTTGTGGCTGATGAAGAGAATGGTGTGACCTTTTTCGGCGAGCGTGCGGAGCGTCGTGAAGAGCTTTGTGCTCTCCATGGGGGTGAGCACGGCGGTCGGTTCGTCCAGAATCATGATTGATGCATTGCGCAGAAGCAGCTTCATGATTTCAACCCGCTGTGCCTCTCCCACGCTGAGGCTGCTGACTTTGGCTTCGGGGTTGAGTGCAAGTGAGTATTCTTCGCCGCACTCGCGTATGCGGCTGTTGATTGCCTTTCTGTTCAGGGGGCTGAAGAGTCCGCACTCTTCATATCCGAGCATGATGTTTTCGGCAACCGTCAGTTCCCCTGCAAGCATGAAGTGCTGGTGAACCATCCCTATGCCCTCTTCTGAAGCATCTCTGGGCGAGGTGAAGCGTACTGGTTTTTCTCTGATGATCAGTTCCCCCCCGGTGGGAGAAAGCATGCCGGAGATGATGTTGGTGAGTGTGCTTTTGCCTGCGCCGTTTTCACCCACAATGGCATGAACCGTCCCCTCTTCAATGGTGAGGCTGACATTTCGTGCGGCTGTGAAACTGCCGAATTTTCTGGTGATGTTACGGGTTTGTACTGCTGCGCCCATTGTAGCTGCTCTTCAGAGCCAGATCATGACGGTTTTGATAGACTCTTTGCTGTCGAGGGCTTTGCGGTAGGCTCGCTCGTATTCGGCAACGGGAAAGATGTCTGTGAAAAACTTTTCACTCTCGATTCTCTCTTCTTCAAGCTCCCGCGCTGCTTTTTCAAGATGGGCAAGTGAGGTTATGCTGGAGCAGATGATAAAGGGCTCTTTGTGCTGTAGCAGGCGGTAGTCGTAGGCGAGCACTTCATAACTGCCCATCAGGAGAATTCCGGCCCCCTGTTTCATCAGTCGTGCCGCTTTTTCGAGGAGCAGGATTCTGCCGGTTGTTTCAACAACAAGGTCATAGCTGCTGTTGAAGCCTTCGTCAAAATCTTCTATGTCAAGGGCAATGTTCTCAGCATGGGAGAGCTGGCCCCTGATGCCGAAGGTTTCAACGGCGTCAATGCGGGTGACGCCCAGCCGGCGAAGATATTCTGTGACCATGAGTCCAACGGAGCCGAGCCCGAGTACAAGCACTCTGGATGATGGAGTGATGGAGGTTTTCTCTATTCCGCTTATTGCATAGCCTGCAAGCCCGATAAGAAGGTCGCGATGTGTTGACTGGCGCCGGAGAGGGAGGAGGTTTTTTCTGCTGGTCGGAATGATTTCTGCGTGGCATCCGTAGTATGTTTCGACTCCTGTCCAGCAGTCGCCTTTGAATGCATAGACGAAGTCGCCGGGCTCTAGATCCCTGACGGCCGTACCTGTTGATATAACCTGACCAATTGCTTCGCTGCCGGGCATAATTGGGTAGTTGAGCACCCTGCTTGATACCGGTTTGTTGGTGAGGAGAAGCCGGTCGAGGCCGGGCGTGATGGCTGTGGCTATGGTTTTTACAACAACGGCTTCCGGAGAGGACGCCTCATAGGTTGCGTGCTGCAGTTTGAGTTTGTTGGCTTTCTGCAGTACAAGTGCTTTTGCTGTCTCCTGCATGGTTGATTGGTTTCAGTATGAATGTGTTGGGTTTAGCCGGGAAGCAGGCTTGAAATTACCCATGAAATGGCGCTGATGCAGATGGAGCCGGCCACGGCCCACCAGAATCCGTCAATGGTAAATCCATCGACGAGCGCTGCGGAAAGCTGAAGGAGGAGGGCATTGATAACCAGCAAAAAAAGGCCGAGCGAGAGCAGGATAACCGGAATGGAAAAGAGGATGAAGAGCGGTTTGACAATGGCGTTGATGAGGCCGAGAACAAGGGCTACAGCAAGTGCTGCGCCAAAACTGGTGATGTTGATTCCTGTCAGTATCTGTGCTGTAAGATAGACTGCTGCGGCGTTGACGAGCCAGAGAAGAAGAATGTGTCCCATCGGTGTTCCCTGTTTACGGGGTTGATGAAGCGGAGCATCTGTTTAGTCCGGCCTTGTAATGAAATGTACAAAACCTTTGGCTTCATATGCCAAGTTCCGTGAGGGCGTCCTGAAGAGTTCTGCATCCCGCTATGCGTATCGGGAGCTTTTTGAGGGAGGGTTTCAGGTTTCGGGTATTTGCTTCAGGCAACACAATGCTTTTGAATCCGAGGTGCGTAGCTTCGCGGATTCTGCGTTCGCTGTCGCTGATTGCCCTCAATTCTCCCGACAGTCCTATTTCTGCAGAGCATGAGGCTGTTGAGTCAAGCGGCCGGTTCATCAAACCTGAGGCCACGGCTGCGGCAATGGCAAGGTCGGCGGCGGGCTCAATCAGCTTCAGTCCCCCTGCAATTTTGACGAACACATCCTGTCCCCAGGTCTCCATTTGAAGCCGTTTTTCAAGAACAGCAAGGATGATTGACATGCGTTTCAGGTCGAACCCGGTGCTGATGCGCTGCGGCATGGAGTAGTTGGTGTTCGAAACCAGCGCCTGCACCTCGACCAGGATTGCCCGCGACCCCTCAATGGCAGCCAGTATCGAGTTGCCAGCCACATCGGTTTGCCTGCCGGAGATGAAAAACTCGCTGGGGTTCGATACCTCTTCAAGGCCGCTCTCTTCCATTCGGAAGACCCCGATTTCATTGGTAGAGCCATAGCGGTTTTTGACGGACCGGATGATGCGGTATCGCTGATAACCTTCGCCCTCGAACTGCAGGACAGTGTCGACCATGTGCTCAAGAGTTTTCGGGCCGGCAAGAGTACCCTCTTTGGTGATGTGGCCGATGAGGAAGAGGATGAAGTTCTGCTGCTTTGCAGCCCGGATAAGGAGGGCAGCGCATTCGCGTATCTGAGTGACGGTGCCGGGGGAGCTCTGGTACTCTGCGGAGTGGACTGTCTGGATGGAGTCGACAATGACCAGCACCGGTTGCTCCTGCTCAATGACTGCGAGGATAGCCTCAAGGTCGGTTTCTGGCGCCAGCCAGAGGTTGTCGGCCTTCAGTTGCATCCGCTGTGCCCGTTCACGGATCTGGTTGGGCGACTCTTCCCCTGAAATGTAGAGAATCTTTGCCGGGCTGAGGCAGGCAGCCACATGCAGCATGAGGGTTGACTTGCCGATGCCCGGTTCGCCTCCAACCAGAACGGCCGATGCCTTCATCAGGCCGCCTCCGAGCACACGGTCGAGCTCGCCAATGCCTGTCATGTGGCGATGGCCTTCATCGGGGGGGGCGTCATGCAGCCTGACAGGAGTCGAGGTTGCGAATCCTGTACCCCCCTCTTTCCGGCTTTTTGGTTCCGGTACGATTCTGGTTTCCTCAAGCGTTCCCCAGCTTTGACATTCAAAGCATTTCCCCTGATATTTCAGGGATACGGCTCCGCACTCGGAGCAGACATATTTCGTGGTCTGTTTTGCCACTCCTTCAGAGGTTGTGCGTGCGTTCGAACGAGTGAAGCGTGTTTTTCAGCAGCATGGCAATGGTCATGGGGCCTACACCGCCCGGAACCGGAGTCATTGCCGATGCCAGCGCTGAGACTCCCTCGTAGTCGACATCACCGACAAGGCGGGTGCCGCTTTTGGTTGTGGGGTCGTCAATCCGGTTGATGCCCACATCAATGACCACAGCGCCCTCTTTCACCATATCAGGAGTGATGAACTTCGCCCTGCCAATTGCGGCAATGAGAATATCAGCCTGACGGGTATAGGAGGCAATGTTTTGTGTTGCTGAATGGCAGATGGTGACCGTACAGTTCGACTCCTTGAGTTTCTGGAGCATGAGGTTGGCCATCGGCTTGCCCACAATGTTGCTGCGGCC
>JABMPC010000020.1 GCA_013203905.1 Chlorobium sp.
CACGCCGAAAAGTTCATCATAACCGAACTCCGCCACCACCTCACCCGCATGCTCCAGATCGCCGAACACCTCAACGACCGCATGCTTGAAATCGTAGCAAAGCATGTCGCCATTCCATCAGGAGAAAAACTCCCCGCCAGTCCCTACACTTCGCTTTTCAGGCGGATTCAAGATCTCTGAACACATGAACGCCCTCCCCGTCACAAAGTGACACACCTCCGAGAGCCGTGAGACAAATTTCCGTCTCTTATCCGTCTCACCCACTTCCACCACACCACACGCCCAGAAACCGCCAAATTTCTATTTGAAAGGCGTTTGCCGGGCCGCACCATTTTCTGGCACGATTCTTGATGATACCATTATTGCCGGGGCTCTTGACGGCAGGATTCAACAGAAAGCAATCTGCACTCACCTACAAAGAAAAGATGCAAAGCTCAGCAGTGAATCTACCAGAAAAGGGATCGGTAAATCACATTTCAACCAATTCACTAACTCTTTCAGGAGAACCATTATGAAAAAGATGACAATTGCAACACTTGCAGCTGTTGCCGCTTTCGGTTTTGCAGGGAATGCACATGCAGATACGGTAGATGCCGTGGTACTGCCCATTTTCAGCCAAGTCAACCAGGACAACAAACTGCTGAGCGACAACACGACGAAACTTCTCAGCGACAACACCAAGGTCCTTAGCGATAACGAGACAACCGTCAAACTTCTCAGCGACAACGTATCCATTACAGGAAGTGCAATAGCCGACAACGGTGCCGTTGCCTATAACGTTGGCGGAAATATGGCAACCATCAGTGTCTCTGCGTATCAGACAGATGCGATTGATGGTTTGAGCACTGTCAGCGCGAACATGGAGATCAACAGCGCTGATCAGCTTGCTTTAATCCCTCTTGCCTCCGGGGCGAATGCAGCCGGAACACTGGGATTGACGTCCGTCCATGCAGAAAACACCGGTGCTCTGAGCAATGGAAGCGCCGCCTCATGCGTCGGCAGCGTCATGGTGAGTGCAATCAATGCGCCTAGCGTTGTCGGTATTGGTGGCGACTTTATCTCCACCGGCAACACTACCACCACAAACCCTTAACTGTTGCCATGTTCAAGAGCAGTTTGCTCGACATGTCACAATAACATCAACTCTACAAGGAGAACATCATGAAAAAAACAATGATTACGGCATTGGCGGCAATCGCAACTTTCGGCGTTGCTGGAGTTGCTCATGCCGCAACTGTTGATGCTGTAGTGCTGCCGATAGGCAGCACTGTCAACCAAGACAACGCCATTCTAAGCGATAACGTCCTCAAAGTGCTCAGCGAAAATGAATCATACCTTAGCGACAATGTCACGACGGTCAGCATGCTGAGCAACAACACACTCATCACCGACAGCGCCATAGCAGACGACAATGCTGTAGCATACAATGTTGACGGCAACATGGCCTCGCTGGCGGTAAGTGCTTACCAGAGTGATGCTATTGATGGGGCAGGCGCAGTGAGTGCAACGATGGAAGTCAACAGCCCCGATCAGTATGCCATCGTTCCGGTGCTTGCAGCTGCCAATAGTGCCGCCTCACTTGGCATCACATCAGTTCATGCCGAGAATACCGGTGCTCTGAGCAATGGCAGCGCAGCCTCATGCATCGGCAGTGCGATGGTGAGTGCAATCAATGCGCCCAGCGTGGTCGGCATTGGTGGCGACTTCATTTCAAGGAACAATCAGACAACGACCAATCCCGCACCGTAACAACAGTTACGATGTGTTCATCTACAGACCGGGACAAACCCCGGTCTGTATTTAATCCGATAACCGACTCAAACGGGGGAACCTACCAATGAAAAAGATTCTGCTGTTGCCACTACTCTGCCTGACGGGCTCAATTCTATCATACAGTACCGTTCGCGCTGATCCCAACATCCAGTTCGACAATACAAACGCCTCTTCGCCTGTATCAATACCCGGAGGACTTGCAGCTGCATCCGATAATTCTTCTGCCTACATCGTTCAGGGCAACTATGTCATGGCCACGGTTACAGCCAAGCAGTACAACTACTTTCCAGATGGATTGAGCGTGACATCATCAAACACTTCAAGCAGCAGCACAACATCATCTGCTGAAAGCGGGGGAAGCATCGGCAGCGCTACTGTGAATTTCAACAATTCTGCTACGGCACTGGCAATCGGCGGCAATTACTGAATCAATGAAACCCGAGCATAGTCACTTATGAGAAAGAACAGCATAACAGCAACTGGACTGTTGGTAGTAAGCTGCCTGGCTTTTGCAATGCCAGTACATGCCGACGAGGTCAATACAGCGGAAGGAACCGCCATCGGGAACTTCAACTACAATATCGGGTCATCGGACCACCCGCCAGCATATGCTCCAGGCATCATCACCGCACCTATTGCGCCACCAACCCTCTTCAGTATTCAAGGTGTTCCCGCACAAATAAAGGGCCTGCCGATGCTGTCAAATCATTTTTTCTCGACAGTTCACTATGCTGTAGCAAACGGAAAAAGCAGAAGCACAAAAATCATTTTCAATCGTGCGAACATTGAAAAAAAGCGTAAAAACAAAGCACGGAAAATCAAATTCAGCTTCAGCGGTGTTGCTGATGGAGAACTCATCGGCTCCATCACCATTCAGGGTAAAAAGAATAAATCGGACCAAGTCGATATGCCGACTATTGTCTACGATACAACCCATTACATTGACGATGTTGATGAACTGCAAGGATACAACATCAGCCTGCTAAGTATCCCTAATGCGATCACCTATACGATGGGCGTAGACACCCGGGCAACGGGCGTTGCACTCTCACCCTATGTGAGCGGGTTCATGAACGGCCCTGCAGGAGCGTTGACAGGATTAATCGGCGGAGTTTCAAAAAGTGGTGGCGTGACGGTTCCGACTGCATCTCTGGGATGCACATTTCTGGTACTTATTGATGGTAAAAACCAGCAAAGAGTTGACATCAGGAAAAATTATAACATGCCCGAGATTGAAGAGAGTGCAACAGAAAACGGTAACAACAAGAAAAAGTATGAAGCCATCAAGGAGAATCCTCCCGAATGATTCATCATTCTCACAGCAGATACTATGACAGAAGGCCGGAATTCCAACCGGCCTTCTGCTGTTATGGATTACATTGCCTGCATGATGGAACAGGATGAAATGACGGTGAACACAAAGACGCAATACCCCGAAAAACACCATAGCCGCACACATTTCCTCATGGTACTGGCACTGCTGTACTGGCTTCCGGTCGCGACCATCCTTACGGGGATGGTACCCTTCTCCCTGCGCTCGTTACTGCTGCTGCTGATGTTCGTCTTCACGGCCATCTATGCCATCATGCAAGGCCATTCCGCCGCCGAGCTCGGGCTTGAAAACTTTAACCTTCGAACATCGCTAGCAGTGAACCTCCCTGCCGGCATCACGGCAGCGGGCGTGGTGTTCCTCCTGCCCATCGCCGGGGTCCATGATCGACTTCTGCCTCCACCGGAGGCGACATTCATTTTCTTCTATGTCCTCATCTCAAGCCCTGTCCAAGAGTTCCTTTTCCGCTCGTTTCTCTTCTCTGAGATGCGCCGCTCCAACATCCACAGCCCAATCTGGCAGGTCGTGATCTCGGCGATGTCTTTTGCGTTCCTGCACGCCGTCTACCTTGATCCGCTGACCGGCCTGCTAAGCTTTGCCGCCGGCATCATGTGGAGCATCATTTACCAACGAATACCCAACCTTGCCGAAGTCTCTCTGTCGCACGCGATAATCGGAATCATGGCCATCATGTCGGGCGTTGCAAGGAAAATCTAGCCGAGCACCTTCTCAACCTCGGCTTTAAGCTGGGGATAGGAAAGGGCTCCGGCTGTACTCCAAACCTTTTCACCGTTCTTGAATAGCATAAGGGCAGGAATACCCTGCACCTGAAATCGGGCAGCTGCTGAAGGTTGTTCGTCAACATTGACCTTCACCACCGTCAGCCGTCCCTTGAACTCTTCGGCAAGTTTCTTTACTGAGGGAGCCACCATTTTGCAGGGGCCACACCATGCGGCCCAGAAGTCTACAAAGACAGGGGTGGAACTGGTTTTTAAGAGCTCTTCAAGGGAAGTTGCCATGATAAATCCTGTTGTCGTTTAAGGGGTAAGTGTATTTACGATAACAAGAACACACTGCATATGGCTGAGGGTTCCCGGTCAAGGTATTTTCCTGGGAGTGGTGAAACTTATAGGAAATCGTACGGGTTGGTTCTGTCAGTGAGGTTATTTGAGTACATTGTTGTCTGAAATCCGATTGCATGAAGAACTGATGAAAAAGAAAAAGAGTCCTCCCCCCCCTGCCCCGGCCAACAGGCCCCGTAAACTCTATGTCACCCGCACAATCGAATTCAATGCGGCGCACCGGCTGTTCAATCCGGAGTTCAGTGATGAAAAAAACCGTGAGATTTATGGGAAATGCGCCAATGCGCATGGCCATGGTCATAACTACCTGCTTGAGATAACCCTTGGCGGCATCATGGATCCGGACACCGGGTTCTTGTTTGACCTGAAGGAGCTGAAAGGGATTCTTGAGGAGGAGGTCATGGCCCGATTCGACCACCGCCATCTGAACCATGATGTCCCTGAGCTCAACGACCTTGTGCCTACAACGGAGGTGCTGGCAGTTCTTATATGGGACATTCTTGAACAACGATTCCAGAACATCGACAACAGGGAAATCTCCCTACAAGCTGTAAAAATACATGAAACAGGAAAAAACAGTGTCAGCTACCTTGGTGAATAACCCGGCACTTACCGGACGCGGCACATGCTGTGATGACGACGAGTGCCTGAACGACCCGGCACAACTTCCAGCAGAGATAATGGAGTCAATGTCCGAATCTGTCTATACACTCCTTGAAGGGGTTGGAGAGGATCCGGAGCGCGAAGGGCTGCTGAAAACGCCCGAGCGGGTAGCCCGTTCACTTGCATTCCTGACAAGAGGATACCGTCAGGATCCTGAAGAGATGCTGAAAAAAGCTGTTTTTACAGAATCCTATGATGAAATGGTTCTGGTGAAGGACATTGACATTTTTTCAATGTGCGAGCATCACATGCTCCCTTTCTTCGGCAAGGCACATGTTGCATACATTCCTGATGGTAAGATAGTGGGGCTGTCAAAACTGGCACGGGTGGTTGAGGTGTTTGCACGCCGCCTTCAGGTGCAGGAACGCCTGACCCAGCAGATTCGTGATGCAATACAGGATGTGCTGCACCCGAAAGGTGTGGGAGTTGTCATTGAGGCGAAGCACATGTGCATGGTGATGCGGGGCGTTGAGAAGCTCAACTCTGTCACAACAACATCTGCAATGTCGGGCGAGTTCATCTCCTCGGAATCAACGAGAGGAGAATTTCTGAGGCTGATACGCCCCTGAACCGAAAAAATCACAGCTCTCCCATCCATGTAAAAGAAAACCCCGTCCTTCTGCTTGAAGCGACGGGGTTTTCTTTTACAGACTTCTTCCGGCCGTTGAACTGTTGGTTCAGTAAAGTGAGAGGGCGAACATGGCAGACGAGTAGCGGGCAAATTCCGAGAGCGGCTCAAAGAAGAGGCCGAACCAGATGGTGAGGATCATCAGCACCGCCATCATCAGCTGCGCCAGGAAGCCGGGATTGAGTGATTTTTCATTGGGCTCCAGCGAATCGCGCAGGAACATGTTGAGCGGAATGAGCATATAGTAGTAAAGTGAAATAACGCTGGTAAGAACACCAATGAGGGCAAGCCAGATATAGAGAGAGCCTTTGGAGAGCAGTGCAGAGAAAATAAACAGCTTACCAATGAACCCTACCGTAGGGGGAAGGCCTACAAGGGATATGAGAAAAACAGTGAGCGCCGCACCGGCAAGGGGCATCTTGCGTCCAAGTCCGCGGTAATCGTCGAGGTTCTCGCTGCCGGTACGGTTGGAGATGAGGATGACAACATAAAATGCCGCAAAGTTCACCAGAAAATATGCGAGGAGATAGAACAGCGTAGCCTGGGTGCCAATTTCATCCATCACAATAACGCCAAGCAGCAGGTAACCGGCATGGGCAATTGAGGAGTAGGCAAGCAGCCTCTTCACATTTTTCTGCCAGATGGCAACGACATTGCCATAAATCATTGATGCAACCGACATGATGACGAGCAGCGTGAGCCAGTCAATACCGATAATGTCCTCGTAAGGGCTGACGCCATGAGGCACGGCAATATAGAAAAAGCGCAGAAGAAGGGCGAAACCGGCAGCCTTTGACGCAACGGAGAGATAGGCGGTAATGGGGGTCGGTGCGCCCTCATACACATCGGGACTCCAGAAATGGAAAGGGAATGCGCCGATTTTGTAGCCGAATCCGGCCATAATCAGGAGAGTCGCCAGAATCATGACCAGCGGGTCGTAGCCGTGGTCAGCAAGCTCCATGCTGATTTTCAGAATGTTGGTCTCGGCGGTCATGCCGTAGATGAGAGAGAACCCATAGAGCATCAGGCCAGAGGAAACCGCACCGTACACCAGATATTTTAGGGCAGCTTCGGAAGAACGGGCGTCACGCTTAAAGTAGCCTGAAAGGATGTAAGCGGTCAGGCTGACCAGCTCCATGGCAAGGAAGATCATCAGAAGATCCGAGGCGGCTGCCATCATAACCATGCCGATGACCATTGCCACCACAAGCGCATAGTACTCTCCGATGCTTGCAACCTCTTCGTCGAACTTCCTGTCTGCAAGAGTGGCCACAACGGCAAACATGCCTGAAGCCACAAAGAAGTATTTGAAGAAGATAGCGTACTCGTCAAGCACATACATCCCGAAAAACAGCTCCCCCGTCTGCATTGCATGCTGCTGGACGATACAATAGAAGCTTCCCCCAAGTCCGAGGAGGGTAGCCCACCCAAGAATACTGTTCTTGTTCTTCCCTTTAAGCACCAGATCCAGAATGATCAGACCCATAAAGAGCAGGGAGAGGTAAATTTCAGGGATAAAGAACCCCAGACCCGATTTCAGGATCGCAATGATACTCTGGATTTCAGCACCTGATGGCAGCTCGAACATAATTCTCTTCGTTTATTCTGTTACCTCGTAGTATCTGATTAATTCACCACAGCCATCATCACCGGAGAGAGAACCTCTACGAGATGGTTGACAGTGGAGGTCATCAGGCCCATGATGGGCATTGGGTAGATGCCAAGGAAAATGGTGATCACCACAAGCGGAATCAACATGGCCAGTTCACGCCCGTCAAGATCAAGCTTGCCGTTCCAGTCGTGGAAATGAATCTGTTCCTCTCCGTCAGGACCAGTTACAAGATCATAGGCTGCGTCATCTTTCCTTTTGCCAAGGAACATCCGCTGGAGCGACCAGAGCAGATAGGCGGCACCAAAGACAATACCGAGAACGGAAACCATGGCGATATAACGGGTAGTCTCGGAACTGAACGCCCCCACAAAAACAAATGCCTCGGAAATAAATCCGCTGAGGCCGGGAAGGCCGAGAGAGGCAAACCATGCAACCATCACAATACCGGTATAGACCGGCATGTAAGAAGCAAGGCCGCCGAACTTGTCAATCTGGCGGGTGTGGGCACGGTCGTAAATGACACCCACAAGAAGGAAAAGCATGGCGGTAATGGTGCCATGGTTGAACATCTGGTAGAGCGCACCGGTCATGCCTTCGCTGTTGGCCGCAGCAAGACCGAGAAGCACATAGCCCATATGGCTGATAGAGGAATATGCAACCATCTTTTTCAGATCCTGCTGGGCAAGGGCACAGAATGCTCCATAGATGATATTGATGGCTCCAAAAACCCCGATAACATACATGGAAGCCTGAAATACCTCGGGAAATAGCGGGAAGTTGATGCGCATCATACCGTATGTACCAAGCTTCAGCAGCACACCGGCAAGAATAACCGATATTGGAGTCGGAGCTTCAACATGCGCGTCGGGAAGCCAGGTGTGGAAGGGGAACATCGGAACTTTAATGGCAAAGCCGATGAAGAGCACAATAAAGGCCACGAAGCGCCACATTGCGTTGTCGGGACCGAGAATGGCGTCCTTGATATAGTTCTCCTGGCTTGCCATGGCAACAAGGCTGAATGTATGGTTACCGGTAAGCGGGTCAATGACGCTGAAGTAGAGGCCAATCATGACAAGAAGCATAAAAACGGAACCAAACAGGGTATAGAGAAAGAACTTGATAGCCGCATATTCACGGTTGGGACCGCCCCAAATGCCGATAAGGAAGTACATCGGCAGAAGCATCAGCTCCCAGAAAACATAGAAGAGGAAGAAGTCAAGCGCAACAAAGCAGCCCATCATGGCGGTGGCAAGCAGGTTGTAGAGCAGAAAGTACCCTTTCACCTGTTTCTTTATGGTCCAGCTTGAGAGAACACCGATAGTGGAAACAAGGGCGGTGAGAATCACCATGGTGATTGAGAGGCCGTCAACACCGAGAAAGTACTCGATGTTCATGCTACCCATACCACCGAGATCAAGGCTTATCCAGGGAAGCCGCTCAATGAACTGGAACGATCCTTCCGGCATGCCTCCTGCCATAGCGGTAATGCCCGCCAGCGATGGATCATATCCGCGCCATATCATGACGGCAAGCACCATTTGGACCACCGCCGCAAGAAGCGACACAATCCGTATGATCTGCTTTTGTGAAGAGGGCACGGCAAGAATGATCAGGCCGGCAATAACAGGCAGAAAAACAATTAAACTGAGCATGTTCCCTATCGGTAAGTTATCAATGTAAAAGAAAATCGCGCTTAATAGACCAGTTGGGTAAAGTAATAGACAAAGTACCCGAAGAGTGCCAGAATCACCATAACGACATAGGTCTGCACCTTTCCGGTCTGGAGCTTTTTCATGAATGCACCAGAGGTGTTGACAAAGAATGCGGTAAAGTTCACCATGCCGTCAACTGCATATCTGTCGAAGTTGCCGCTGGCAAATGCAACTTTACGGGTGAGGGTGGCAACACCGTTGACCACACCATCGACAATATTGGCATCAAACCATGACAGAAGCCGGGCAATCCCAACAGAGCCCTTTATCACGGTTGCATTATAAATTTCATCCCAGTACCACTTGTTGAAGGAAAGCAGGTAGAGGGGGCGTATTGCCCTGGCTGTCCGATCGGGATCGATAATTCGGAAGACATAGAACACAAGGGCAAGAGCAATGCCGAGTGCCACCATGATGCTTGAAATCATGATTGCCTGATTGTGAGCCGCATGAGACAGATGACCGATTTCAGCCTGTCTCGGGTCGGCAAATGTATGAGCGTCACCATGCCCTAAGACCGCTTCATGACCCTCACCAGCAGCCACACTCTCCCCCGCTTCCATATGAAGAGCCGGCTCTGCGAGCGCCGTTTCACCAACAACCGTTTCAGGAGTCTGAATCATGTGCATGAACCATCCCTTTCCACCATCAAGCGGGTCGGGAGAGTAAACCACAAAAATGGAGAGCGCTGCAAGAATGACCAGCGGAAGACGCATGTTCCAGGCAACCTCATGAACTCCGTGATGCTCACCTTCATGCGCATCTTCATGGGCATGCGCTGCATGATGGTTGTCTGGATCGGCAGGCTTCAGATGGGTGCGGCTTTCACCGAAGAAAACGAGCCATATCTGCCTGCCCATATAGAACGCGGTCATCAAGGCGGAGATGAACCCAAGAAAGGGAACAAGGTAGTAAATACCGCCGCCTTCAGCCTGGGCAAACCCTATAGCGCCGGCAAGAATGGCGTCTTTACTCATGAATCCACTGCTGAGCGGCAGACCTGCAAGGGCGAGGGTTGCTATAGAGAATGTGACGAATGTCCAGGGCATGTTTTTGCGAAGCCCTCCCATCCAGCGCATGTCCTGCTCGTGATGCATTGCATGGATGATGGCGCCAGAACCAAGAAAGAGACAGGCCTTGAAGAATGCGTGGGTGACAAGGTGGAAAATTGCAGCGGAATAAGCCCCGACACCAAGGCCAAGAACCATGTATCCGAGCTGCGAAACAGTGGAGTACGCAAGAACCCGTTTGATATCGTGCTGGGTAATTGCAATGGTGGCTGCCATGAAGGCTGTGAATGCGCCAACAAAGGAGATGACATAGAGCGCTTCAGGAGTCAGAAGCACAAAAATTCTGGCTACGAAGTAGACCCCGGCGGCAACCATGGTGGCTGCATGGATAAGGGCGGAAACGGGTGTCGGGCCCTCCATGGCATCAGGCAGCCATACATGGAGCGGGAACTGTGCCGACTTGCCTACGCAACCCATGAAAAGCAGAATTCCTGCAGCGGTCAGCCATGCATGCGACATGCCGAACTCGCCAGCTGCAAGATGGCCGAAAATCTCATGGTAGCTGAAGGTATGGAACTGTGAATAGAGAATCAGAATGCCGAGCCACATGCCGATATCGCCGACACGGTTGGCAAGAAACGCTTTTTTCTGTGCATCTGCTGCGCTCTCTTTTTCAAAGAAGAACCCGATAAGCAGATAGGAGGAGAGGCCCACAAGTTCCCAGAAAATGTAGATAGCAAAAAGGTTGTCGGCCAGAACAATGCCGAGCATCGAGAAGGTGAAAATACCGAGATAGGCGAAGAAGCGTCCATAATGCTTGTCGCCCTTCATGTAGCCCGTAGAGTATAGATGGACCAGAAAACTGATGAGCGTCACCATGGCCAGCATGATGGCGGTCAGGTTGTCTATAACAATGCCCATCTTAATGACCAGCGGCCCCACACCGGGAACATTGCCGAAATCAATCCAGGTAAAATCCCACGCAACACGGAACGCCGGGTCGTAATGCTGTACAATGACCGTCCAGAAAATATATGCCGAGAGCCCGAAGGTCGTGCCCAGTATCCCCACACCGATAAAGTCGCCCCGTCGCGGGAGGCGGCGGTTGAAGAAAATGAGAATGACAAACGAGAGCAGCGGCAGCAGCAGAACGGCTATTGACAACTGGATTAAACTGTGCATGTTCCTTTCGGTTTACAGAAAAAAATGAAAAATGATGAGTCGTCCCCTCTCCCTCACTCTTTCATGGAGTCGATTGATGAGACATCAACACTCTTGAAAATCTTGTAGATATTGATGATAATGGCCAGCGCAACGGCAGCTTCTGCGGCCGCAAGCACAATAACAAACAGACTGAACATCACCCCTTCCATACCTCCATTATAGTGCGAGAACGCAAGAAAGTTGATGTTTGCCGCATTGAGAATAAGCTCAACCCCCATCAGAATGACGATGGCGTTTTTGCGCGTCATGACGGCGTACAGACCAAGAGCGAAAAGAATCGCCGATATGGTCAGATAGTGGTTGATTCCTATGGTCGTCAGCTGTTCCATGAATAAAACTGCTTAATGTTCGTTGGTGCCGCCATTGTCATAGCGCGCAAGAAATGCCGCGCCGATAAGCGCTGCGAGAAGAAGAATCGATGCCATTTCAAACGGAAGAACATAGCGCGACATGGTTTCAAACCCTATCCGCTCCACCACACTGCCCTGCAGCTGCGTGTCCGAAGGCATCCAGCCGTTTGTGGTATAAAAAGTAAAGAGCAGGGCGGCGAGGATGCCGAGAAAAAGGAATGTTCCGGGGACGGCATGCAGGACATCGGTTTTCAGATCGGTATCCATGATGTTGTTGGTAAACATGACACCGAAAAGAAGAAGCACGAGAATGCCCCCCACATACACGACCACCTGTGTTACGGCAATAAAGTCGGCACTCAGGAAAACATAGAGTGCCGCCACACCGAAAAAGGTGAAGAGAAGCGAAAATGCCGAATAGATGACATTGCGCGAAAAGACGACAAACGCGGCTGAAAACACCGTGATGGCCGCAAAGAGATAGAAAATCACCGTATAGGTCGGGTTGCTCATGGGTCAGTGTGCGTTTATTGTTCGCCTGCAGGGTTTTCGGCCTGCGTCGCTTTTGCTTCTGCCGCCTTTCGCTCTTTCTCGGCCAGCGCTTTAGCCTGAGCATCTGCTGCCTTTCGGCGTTTTGCCTCAGCCTCAATGCGGCTCAGATTGCCGAAATGGTAGAGCAGATTCTGGCGGTCGAATTCAGAAAAATCGCTAACGGGGGTATGCACAAGGCACTCGGTCGGGCAGACATTGGTGCACATGCCGCAGGTCATGCACTTTGCTGTATCAATATCAAAAACAGGAACCCAGAACTTCTTCTGCTGCCCACCTGAAGTCTTGCCGCAGGCAGCCAGATCTTCGGGCATCACCTTGATGGTTTCAATGTCAATACAGTTCACCGGACATGCACGGGCGCACTGTCCGCATCCAATGCAGTCATCAATGGTGTTGTGGAGGCGATAGCGGCCACGAAGAGGTGTGGGAACCGCTTCACGAGGATACTGAAGGGTGACGAGTCCGTCAACCTGTCGGAAATAATCAACATCATCAATACCTGCATCACCTTTACGGTTCAGGGCATTGAGGAAATGCTTCAGCGTTATGCCCATACCTGTGGCTATGGTGGTTGCGCTGGTTGCAATATTTTTAAAATACTCGCTCATAGTGTCATTCAACGGTTACTTGACTCTCAGTACTCGCCCCTCAAGGGACATAGATTTCCCAGATCGCCGTCAGAACGAAACTGACGAAAGCAAAGGGGGTAAGAACCTTCCAGCAGAGATACATCAGCTGGTCAACCCTGAGCCGGGGAAGAGTCCAGCGAAGCCACATCTGCACGAAGATGAAGAAAAAGCCTTTAGAGATAATCCAGAATGCGCCCCATACCGGCCCGGTGGTCATGTCGTTCAGGGCAAAGGCGCCGATGTTTGGCAGCGGTGAATTCCAGCCGCCAAGGAAGACAATGGAAATAATGGCCGACACCATGAACATGCTGCCATACTCGGCCAGGAAGATGACGGCGAACTTCATGCCGGAGTATTCGGTAAAATACCCTGCAACCAGTTCAGATTCAGCTTCAGGGATATCAAACGGGGCACGGTTCACCTCGGCAAGGGAGGCTATAAAATAGATGAGAAACGGCAGCCACGCAATGGGCGACTGAAAGAGAAAGAAGTGTGCAAAGCCGTATGTGCCCGACTGCAGGATGTTGATTTGCTGCATATCGAGGGTTCCGGCCATCATGGCGCCACACAGCAGCGCAATAGCAGCGGGAATTTCATAGCTTACAATCTGCGCCACGCTTCTGACAGCTCCATAGAGCGACCACTTGTTGTTCGATCCCCAGCCAGCAGCAAGAATGCCGACAACCTCAAGGGCTACAATGCCAATGGCAAAAAAGAGCCCCACATTCAGGCTGGCGCCAATAAAGGCGGGGCCGAAAGGAATAACGGCAAAGGCAAGAAACGAACCGACAAAGAGGACACCGGGGCCAATAACAAAGAGAAACTTGTCGGCAGAGGTGGGGACAATATCCTCTTTCTGAAGAAGTTTCAGGATATCGGCCAGTGTCTGCAGAATGCCCCACTTCCCAACCTCCATAGGACCAAGGCGGTCCTGCATGAAAGCGGAAATCTTTCGTTCACCGTACACGCCGTAGGTAAGGGCGTAGACAGCTATAAAAACCAGCGGGATGACGGCAATAATAAGAAGACCAAGCGGAAAACCTGCTGGCTGGAAAGCGGCAAGTGCGTCCGACCATGCATTGAGGCTGTTACCCATAAGAAGTGGCGTGCTGAATTGCGGTAATGCGGAGTGTATCATCGGTCAACCTCCCCGAGTACAATGTCAAGACTGCCGATAATGGCAACAAGATCGGGAATCAGCTGACCCCGTGAAAGGTCTTTCATGGCCGACAGGTTGACAAAGCATGAAGAACGGGCCTTGCAGCGCAGCGGACTGGTGGACTTTCCATCACTCTGAATGTAAAAACCAAGCTCGCCACGGGGATTTTCAGCACGGCCGTATACCTCGCCGGCTTTGGGTCGAACTCTTTTCGGCACGGCAGCCCGTGGGTCAAAACCCTCGGTGCCGGGCATTTTGTCAATGCACTGCTCGATTATCTTAAGGCTCTCCTCAATTTCAAGAGCACGCACAAGGTGGCGGGAGAGGCAGTCGCCCACAACAGAGAGCTTGCCGTCGGGAACAGGTACGGCAAAATCAAGTTCAGGGTAAATGGAATAGGGATCGTTGCGCCTGATATCCCACTGAACGCCTGAGCCTCGAAGCATGGGCCCCGACCATCCATAGTTGATGGCAACATCTGCAGGCATGATACCGATGCCTTTGGTCCGCTTTACGAAAATTTCGTTTTCAGTCAGCAGCTGCTGCAACTCAAGCGCTTTTGGACGGAAATAGCTGACAAACTCCAGCACCCGTTCGTTGAACCCTGCCGGCACATCATAGGCGAGACCGCCGACCCATATATAATTATAGAGCATCCGTGCTCCCGTAGCCCACTCAAGCATATTGAGAATGTGCTCACGGTCACGGAAACAGAAAAGAAAGGGTGTAAATGCCCCAAGATCAATGGCGTAGGTACCAATGGCCACAAGGTGTGAGGCAATCCGGTTCAGCTCGGAAACAATAACGCGGATGAACTCAACCCGGCGGGGAATTTCCAGATCAAGCAGTTTTTCCACAGCAACACAGTATGCCATTTCGCTGTTTATTCCTGCAAGATAGTCCATTCTGTCGGTATAGGGGACGATAGCAGGATAATCAACATGCTCACAATGCTTCTCAAAGCAGCGATGCAGGTAACCAAGGTATGGCTCAGCCTCGGTAACAACCTCCCCATCCGTCAGGCACTCAAGGCGAAGCACGCCATGCGTTGAAGGGTGCTGGGGGCCCATACTGAGCACCATCTGCTCGGTTGAAAGGTCCTTTTCAAGAACCACAATAGTATCGCTTTTTCGGCTCAGACGGAGGGAACCCTGTCCAGCCTTGTCCAATTCCTGCATAGAGATGCGGCTTTAACTTTTTAAACCCATGTCAATATGGCACCGTAATGCCATGATAGCTCTCCTGTACCTTGTAATCCTTGCGGAGCGGCCAACCTTCCCAGTCATCCGGGCAGAGAATCCTGCGCATGTCGGGATGGCCTTCAAAGAGCATTCCCAGCATGTCATACGCCTCGCGCTCGTGCCAGTTGGCGGTATGCCAAACGCCGGCAACACTGGGAATTGAGCCTCCGTCGCGAGGACACTTGACCTTTACAGCAATCCGGTGATTGAACACACCCAGAGACTCAAGGTTAACCACAATGCCCAGTTTCCCCGCCTCAGGGTAGTCAACGCCTGAAAGACAGGCCATGTAATTGAACTTCAGCTTTGGATGATCGCGCATGAAGAGCGCAATATCAGTCCAGAGTGCCGTATCAAGAACCTCGAAAAATGGCATGGTGGCGTTGTCGTCGAATGCCGATATGGCCTCGCCGAACTTTTCATGGATGACGCCATATGCCGCCCCACTCTCCTGCACCGCATTAGACAATACCTTTCCTTCTTCCATTCTTCCGTTATTCAGCCGTTAGTCTGCCGGGTTATTGAAATTCTTATGCTGTTTCCTGCTTTCTCGCCTCTTCAATAAGAGGCTGAGGATCACCTTCTGCTTCAGCAAGTTTTTTCAGTGCATCAGCCCGGGAAATGCCAAGTCCCTCCATGCGGATGAGCTCCTGAATCTTCATCAGGCCGCCAATAAGCGCTTCAGGACGGGGAGGGCATCCCGGAACATAGACATCGACAGGAATCACTCTGTCAACACCCTTGAGAACATGATATCCATGCTCCCAATAGGGGCCGCCACAGTTGGAACAGCTTCCCATGGAAAGCACATAACGGGGTTCTGGCATCTGCTCATAAAGACGCACAACGCGCTCGGCCATTTTCATCGTAACCGTACCGGCCACAATCATAAGGTCCGACTGGCGGGGGGAAGAGCGGGGAAAAATTCCGAACCGCTCAAGATCATAGTTGGAAGCGTTGGTCGCCATCATCTCAATAGCGCAGCAGGCAAGACCGAAACCCATCGGCCAGAGGGAAGAGAGACGGGCCCAGTTCAGGACGCTGTCAACTGAAGTCACCAGTACATTCTGCCTTGAAACCGCTGCGTCGAGTAAACCCATGATAACTGTGAATAGAGATGGATAAGGGGTCAGTCCCTCTGGGAAGTTGATTTGGATGCCGGCATCTCCGGCATTTTCGGAATGGATGGGGTTGGCCGCACCCAGTCAAGATCGCCTTTTACCCATGCATAGATGAGCCCGAGAATGAGAATGCCTGCAAACACAAGTGCCTCAATGAGGGCGAAACTGCCAAGCTGGCGAAAAACGGTTGCCCAGGGGAACAGGAAGACAACCTCCACATCAAAAATGATGAAGATAAGGGCGACAACATAAAACCGGATATTGAATTTGACCCAGGCCGAACCCACAGCCTCTTCACCGCATTCGTAGGTAGATGTCTTGACCGGGTTGGGGCGACTGGGACGCAGCATGCGGGCGGTAAGATATCCGCCGGCGACGAAAACAACGCCAAGGAGAAGAAATACAAAGACATTGCCAAATTCACTCAGCGTCTGGTCCATGTGATGCCATTCTAATGTTAATACCGGGGAGCAGGTGCGCAAATA
>JABMPC010000002.1 GCA_013203905.1 Chlorobium sp.
AGCTTTTTCTTCGCCCGACTGAGAGGAAATTCAGCGCCGTCATGCTATTTTTAATCCGTCCCTCTGTTCCTCCTGACCACCGCACCAATGACCCTCTATACACAACACGCCCATGACTGAAGAGATAACAACAGATGTCCTTGTAATAGGCAGCGGCATCGGAGGACTCTATTTCGCCATCCATATGGCTGAAAAGGCCAATGTTACCATCATCACCAAAAAGGATAGCTCCACCTCCAACACGAACTGGGCGCAGGGAGGCATTGCCGCCACCATGGACAGCGGTGACAGCGCCGAACTTCACATCAACGACACGCTGGACGCCGGTGCAGGGCTCTGCAACCGCGACATGGTTGCAACCATGGTGAAGGAAGGACCCGAACACATCAATCGCCTCATAAGCCTTGGGGTAAACTTCACAACATCCGACCATGAACACCTCCACCTCGGCAAAGAGGGGGGGCACTCAAGAAGCCGCATTGTCCATGCGCAGGACCTCACCGGACGGGAAGTAGAGAATGCACTGCTCAGGAGTGTTGAAAACCATCCCAACATCACGCTTCTGGAACACCATTTCGCCATAGAACTGCTCACCCAGCACCATCTTGGCATCAAAACCAATGACATCACCTGCTACGGCGCCTATGTACTCGACTCACGACAACGCCGCGCAAAAAAGATTCTGGCAAAAATAACCATGATTGCCTCAGGCGGACTCGGTCATGTATACCCCCACACCACCAACCCCGACATAGCCACCGGCGACGGAGTTGCCATGGCTTACCGGGCGGGAGCTGAAATAGCAAACATGGAGTTCATACAGTTTCACCCCACATCGCTCTATCACCCGAAAGCCAAATCATTCCTTATTTCCGAAGCCGTCCGTGGGTTCGGCGGCATTCTCAGGCTGAAAAACGGCCAGGAGTTCATGCACAAATACGACAAGCGCCAGAATCTTGCACCGCGCGACATCGTGGCGCGTGCCATAGACTCCGAAATCAAGAAAAGCGGTGAAGAGTGCGTCTATCTTGATGTTACCCACATTGACGCAGACAAAACACGAGAACACTTCCCGAACATCTATGAAACCTGTCTTACATTCGGAATCGACATGACACGGGAAATGATTCCCGTGGTGCCGGCCGCGCACTACTCATGCGGAGGGGTTCGTACCAACAGCCGGGGAAGAACCACCCTGAACCGCCTATACGCATGCGGCGAAACAAGCTGCACTGGTGTGCACGGGGCAAACCGCCTTGCCAGCAACTCGCTGCTTGAAGCACTGGTCTTTGCGTGGCGTTCATGCAACGACATTGAACAGGAACTCCCCTTGATTGAAAACAATGTCAAATTCCCTGACTGGGACGACAGCGGCACCGTCAACCCTGAAGAGAGGATTCTTGTGGCTCACAACAAACGCGAAGCGCAGCAGGTCATGAATGACTATGTGGGAATCGTACGAAGCGATCTGCGCCTGCAGCGGGCACAACGACGGATCGACTTTCTGAAGGAAGAGACGGAATCATTTTACAAGAAAACCAAAATCACCACACAGACGCTTGAACTCCGCAACCTCATCAAGGTGGCAAGCATGATTATTGAAAGCGCCATAAAGCGCCGTGAATCAAGAGGCCTGCACTATACAACAGACTACCCGGACACCGACGACAAGCACTTTCATCAGGACACGATCCTGCGCTCATTCTGATTTACCTGATCTCCTGCCAGTCACGGGCATAGCGGAAATCAATACCAGGCGTTCGCCCCGATATTTTGGCTATCACAGGCATCAACCGCTTGTACTGGTTTCGTACAACCATCTGGCGGACCCGCCCGTAAAAAGGCTCCGGCACACCTTCAGCAAGAATCGACTCCCTGTCCATTCGAAGCTCCAGCATCTGATAGAGCAGTATGTCAACCTCTTCATAGGTGAAACCAAGATCCGCCTCGTCACTCTGCCCCTGCCACAAATCGGCTGAAGGAGCCTTGTCTATAAGGGGTGCCGGAATACCCAGATGACGGGCAAGACCACGAACCTGGCTCTTGTAAAGATCGCCGATGGGGTTGACGGCGGAAGCCATGTCGCCGAACATTGTTCCATACCCGAGCAGCAGTTCGGTTTTATTGCTGGTTCCGGCCACAAGACAGCCGTCACGGGCAGAAACATCATAGAGAACAACCATTCTGGCGCGCGCCATAATGTTGCCCCTTCGAAGGCGACTATCCTCAGGAATTCCGGTAAAAAAAGCATCAACAGCCGGAGAGATATCGTACTCCTCGGAACGGATGGAAAGCCGCTCCACCATCAACTCAGCATGCTCCAGACTCTCACGGCTGCTTGCCCTGTAGGGCATCTTCAGTGCCAGTACATTCTCTGCACCAAGGGCCCGGACGGCCAGCTCACAAACCACCGCAGAATCAATACCTCCGGAAAGGCCCAGCACAAGAGACTGGAAACCGAATTTCCGGATTTCATTGCGGAGGAAAGATGAAAGAATCTCCTCCACCAGCTGATAATTTAGATCAAGATCCTGAACCTTCATGATATGACTGAACACTAAAAATTAAACAGGCGCATGAGCGACATGGAGAGCATAAACACAACACTCTCTACTCCGGCAAGAAAAAATCCCGCACGAAGCATCGGCCGTCCCGAAAGGCCGAGCAGCAGAGAAAATCCATACCAGGAAATCAAAAGCGTATGGCCAAGCGCCAGAAGCGCAACCACCCAGCTCCAGAGCGGGGTAAAATAGAACAGCTCAAAGAGCCAGACGGGAGTCAGTCCATAGGCCAAAACCGTCACAACCTTCCCCTCCATCGCGGCCGGTTCATCAGGAAAAAGCAGTTTAAGCGCCCCGCCAGAAAGAAGATACAGCGCAGTAACATCAAGCAGAAACGAGGCAATGGAAAACAACATCGCCGGCCGGGGCACTCCTATCAGAGGGAATTTCAGCAACTGCACCACAGCAATAACAGGAACAGCATAGGTGCGCAGAAGATCAACCCCCTCAGGAAACTCTCCATCCCGAACACGATTCCAGAAATTCCTGTAACGGAACATAACCGCCATCATAGCGGAAAACAACTGTTTCAGAGGCATTGTCCTGGTAGTTTCGGTTACTTTCTGAGCCAGATTTCAGGGTTCTGATTCAGGCGTCCTTTCCAGATTTCAAAATGGACAATGGAGCCTCCATCAGGATTTTTGCCTGAAGCGCCTATCACCTGCTGCGAGGAAAGAAGATCGTTCTGGGCAACCCGAATGGAGCCAAGATTCGCATACACGGTAAGATACGCCTTTGGATGACGGATAATGACAATGTGACCGAATGTCGGCATAAAGGCAATCTTGGCAACCTTTCCACCCGAAACCGCCTTGACAGGCGTGTTTACAGGCACTGAAATATCTATACCGTTATTGGTGGTAACAATATTGAGCTCTTTGTCCTTGAAAGGCCCGAACCTCTGCGACACCCTCCCGTTGCTCACAGGCCACGGCAACTGGCCGACAGCCTTGTCAAAATCAGCCGAAATCCGGAGCAGCTCGGGAGAATCGGGCGGAGGAGGAACAGCCCTGCCTGCCACTGCTTTGCCTGCAGCAGGTGCCGGCCTTCCGGCAGGAGCCATCCGGGCAGCCCGTCGTGCGTTTTCAGCCTCAATGGCTTTCTGCTCAGCAAGAATCAAGCCCTCAATCCGTTTCTGAAGCAACCGTCTCTTGCGGCGCGCCTCCAGAACCCGTGCAGTATCAGCTTCCCTCTCCTTCTTCAGTTTTGCAAGCGCCCGCTCTTCAGCTCTCCTGCTGGCAGCCATATTTTTCAGCTGGCGTTCCTGATCCTTCACCGCAGCAGCTTTCGCCCGATAGCTTTTCTCAAGTTCCGCACGAGAGCTCTCAAGTTGAGCAGCGGCCACCTGCAGCTTATTGACATCGTGATGGACGGCACGGGAAAAAAAGCCAATATAGTGTACGCGCACCAGCACTTCATTCACCGAACCAGCAGAAAACAACCGGCCAACATCCCTGTTGCGTGCATTTTTATACACGGAAACTGCCGTTCGACTGAACCCATCGGAAACTGTTCCATACACCCGTCTATTGGACTGCAACTCTCCCTGGAGACGGCCAATATCGCGATCAAGCACCTTCAGATATCGTTGATTTTCACTGATCAGCTTTCCCAGAACCTTGATCTTCTTTCGTATGCCCTCCACCTGCCGCTGCGACTGTTTTTGCTTTCGTGCGGTGGAATTCAGCTTCGACTGATACTCCTGAAGCTGTTTTTTCAAGCTGTTGAGATTGGCCTCAACAGCCTGTCGTTCCTGTTTGATTTTCTGGAGTTCACGGCTCTCAGCAGCTGATGCGGAACGCATCGAGGTAACCCCCGGCTGGCAGACAGGCAGAACAACAAAAAGAATCAACAGACTGACAAGTCGTCCCCAAAAACGGGAAAGAAGGATGCCTCTGAGGGAGAATCCATGCAAAGCCAAATCGTTCACTGTGCGGTAAAACGGTTATAGTGTGTACATATCTGTTTCAAGGTACAGCATTAAATCTTTTCTTCGCAAAGAGCCCATCAAAAAAATTAATTTGTTATACATTCCCTTTTTGCATCGAAGCAAACAAGCACATATTCATGGACAAACTTGTCATACAGGGCGGAACCCGACTTGAAGGAACCATTACCGCCTCAGGATCTAAAAACTCCTCACTGCCCATCATCGCTGCAACGCTTCTGACTGGCAAGAGCCCTTTTCAGCTGCACCGGATTCCCGACCTGAAGGACATTGCAACCTTCCGCTCTCTGCTTCACCATCTGGGAGCCGAAAGCACCTTTGCCGATGGCATTCTTGAAATCTCGACCCAAAAGGTTCAAAGCGCCCGGGCCCCCTACGAGCTGGTAAAAAAAATGAGGGCCTCCATCTATGTGCTCGGCCCGCTCCTGGCACGCTTTGGCCATGCAGAAGTCTCACTGCCGGGAGGCTGCGCCTTCGGACCGCGACCAATCGATTTACACCTCATGGCCATGGAACGGCTCGGGGCCACAATCACCATTAAAACCGGCTTCATTGAGGCCACAACGAACGGCAAACGGCTCCGGGGCGGACAGATTGACTTTCCTGTATCATCCGTAGGAGCAACCGGCAACGCCCTCATGGCCGCCGCACTGGCAGAGGGAACCACAACCATCACCAACGCTGCAGCCGAACCTGAAATAGAGGCGCTCTGTCATTTTCTGGTTGCAATGGGCTCCCCCATCACCGGCATCGGCACAACAACACTGGCAATCGAAGGACAGCCAACACTCCAGCCGGTTGCATTCAACAATGTATTCGACCGCATTGAAGCGGGAACGCTGCTTGCCGCCGCAGCAATCACCGGAGGCTCCATAACCCTCAACGACACTGAACCCGAACAAATGCAGGCGGTTCTTGAGGCATTCTCCCAGGCAGGCTGCACGGTAAGCACGAACGGAAACAGCATCTCACTGGAAAGCCCGCGCACCCTCCAACCCGTCAACATCACAGCAGAACCCTATCCTGCATTTCCCACAGACATGCAGGCCCAATGGATGGCACTCATGACACAGGCAAAAGGAACCAGCCTCATTACCGACCATATCTACCACGAACGGTTCAACCATATTCCCGAACTGAACCGGCTTGGAGCACATATCGACATCACCAGCAACCAGGCAATTGTTCATGGCCCGCAACACCTTTCGGGCACAAAGGTCATGTCCACAGACCTGAGGGCATCGGCAAGCCTTGTTCTTGCAGGTCTTGTAGCAGAAGGAACCACGGAGGTGCTCCGGGTCTACCACCTCGACCGGGGTTATGAGCGCATAGAAGAAAAGCTCTGCCGTCTTGGAGCCAGAATAGAACGGCAGAAATACGATGAATTTTCATAATCACAACATTAAGCAAAAAAAACGAAGCAAACCTTTGCATTTAATCGTTCAGGTATTATATTAACTCCCTCTAAAGCCAAGCGTTGAGGGCCCTTAGCTCAGTTGGTCAGAGCAAGCGACTCATAATCGCTGGGTCGTAGGTTCAAGTCCTACAGGGCCCACTGGTTATCTGGTTTAAGAGAAAGCATTTACTACCTGGCGTGTTCGTCTAGTGGCCCAGGACATCGCCCTCTCACGGCGAAGATCACGGGTTCGAATCCCGTACACGCTACAACAACACAAAGGCCCGGCAACACAATCGCCGGGCCTTTGAACAATGCACCCGTAGCTCAACTGGATAGAGTATCTGACTACGAATCAGACGGTTAGAGGTTCGAATCCTCTCGGGTGCACAAACAGCTCTTTTGAGGAGTGGCCAAATGGTAAGGCTCCTGATTCTGGATCAGGCAACTGCAGGTTCGAGTCCTGCCTCCTCAGCTCTAAAACCCCACAATACAATGTATTGTGGGGTTTTTTCGCTTCCCAAAAGTAGGGGACGTTGTTGATTATCGCAAATAACCTTCAGAGAATCGAAGTGGCGAAGTTCCCTTTTTGAGAAAAAAATTACCTACTATGGTGTATCACTAGCCGGGACTGCACCTCAATGCAAAACTCGGGGTAACGATGGCTGCTACCGTCAAGAAAAAATAAAGGCTGTTGCGCTATACATAGATGAATCAACGATAGCTACTGTATTTCTGTTTGATGCACGCTATTTGCGTTAATCAACAACGTCACCTAGTTTCTTATGAAATTCATCCGCCGGCCGGCGTCCGCATCTCCCCTTCTTGACATTGTTGCCGGAGGGGAAGGACTCTACACCGAATTCAAACTCAAGGTGCATTCACCACCGAAAGTGGCCAAACCCATTGCCGCTTTCGCCAATACTCTTGGCGGTACCATACTGGTAGGTGTGGATGATGACGGCAGCATTAAAGGGATACACAGCGAAAAAGAGGCGCTTGAAATTATCCATGACGCCGTGAAGTATCACATTGACCCGGTTCCCGACATCAGTGCCTATGTAGAAATTTTCCGTAAACGGCTGGTGCTGGTCGTCATTGTCCCCGAAAGCACATCCAAGCCTCATGTTCACAGCAAAGAGCCGGCTGGTGGCGCCCGCGGAACCCAAGGGGTCATAAAAAAAATCTACATCAGGGAAGGAAGCCACAGCAAAGCGCTTGCTGAGGGAGCAGACAACATTGACTGGAGCGGGTAAACAACAAACATATACAGTAACCACAAAACAACAACAAAAACATATATTGTCTGTATAATAGGCGGTTCAACCCCAAAACTCATACAGACAATGAAACCCATCTGTATCAACGGCTACTGCTTTGATCGTATTCACCTCTGGATACAGTATCACAAGAGCATACCTCTTTTTATTGAAGTCGTCGTCGAGGTCTTCTACCCTAAAAACCGCCAGGCAGAGGGGCTGGTCATGTTCAATCACGGGTTTCTCATAGGGAACGACCTCCTCTACTACCCCAAAAAAATCCTTGGCGCACTCCTCAACGATAACCCCCTTTTCGGCATCAACCCTTCGTATTATTACAATTACAGCTGCGCTGCTGCCGAAAACAACTGGGCAATGGCATTTATCAGTGCATCCCACTCACAAGGGACCGGCCTTCCGGCAATTGACATCGGCGGCAATCCGAGAGTGGGTCAGGAGGCCTATGCTGCTGCATCCTATCTGATCAGATACGGCGTAACCGATTTTTTTTACCGGGAAGAAGAGCGCGGCAGGAACCAGCCGTTTTTTGATTGCAACCTTCCAGAGCAATCCCGCTTCATGACATCCAACAAGGTCATTTTTGCCGGCCACTCGGTTGGCGGGGCACATGCTCAGGCAGCTGCCTGCGGGTTCGGTAAGCTTCAGGAAATTGGTGAAAAAACCGGAAAGCCCTTCAACCCGATACTCTATGACCGGGAGTTTCTGCCCGCATCAACCGAACCCCTTTCAGAGTGGAATCCAGCACACAGAGCCTCTCCGGTCGGGCTGCTGCAGCTCTCACCGGTTGACCAGAAGTTCCCCCTCGTCGCCCCTGGAATGAAGCCTTACAGGGAGGCGCTTTCCCTCAAGCCGATGCCGATGGTGATGACGGTTGGAGAATGTGACTGCCCTGGCCTCCTCAGCTCAACTCCCCCGGCATGGCGGGAGAAAACTGACGAACCCTCACAATTCAACCAGCTCGCTCCTGAAGGAGGTAACTCGTGGGCTGTAGCGACAAGAATCGCAAAAGGCAGCCACTGTGGCTATCTGACGGAACCCGACACTCTCTGCCAGGTTAGCGACAGCCAGAAAGAGTGCCTCCTCTGCCCCGGCATTGACACCTACCAGCCGGACGGCGATGAAACCGCTTTTACGACTGAACTCTTCAGACGCTTTATCGCACTGTATTCCAATAGCAGCGAAGAAAAAGGCAGCCGCAGCAAGTGGCTTACGAGCCCGTTCATCTCCTGGCTGAACACACAGAGCCCAGACGGAAAAGTGAAGCTGCTCCCGTTCAGGAGCGGGCAGTATATTGACTATGCAGGGGCAGAAACCATCCGGAAGGCTCAGGGTGCCGGAATGCCGTAGTACTCCCGGTACCAGACCACAAACCGCTTGATTCCATCGTCAACGGAGGTCTGCGGCTTATACTGTACATCCTCCATGAGCTGCTCCACATCAGCATAAGTATCGGGAACATCGCCGGGCTGAAGCGGGAGAAACTCTTTTTCAGCTGTTTTTCCAAGCTCCCGCTCAAGGGCACCGATATAGTCCATCAGCTCTACCGGTTTGCTGTTGCCGATGTTGTATACCCTCCACGGCGCCCGGCTTGAGCCGGGATCGGGTTTCAGACCCGACCACTCCTGGTTCGGTTCGGCAACATGATCAAGCGTACGGATAACGCCCTCAACAATATCGTCAATGTAGGTAAAGTCTCTCCGGTGCTTGCCGTAGTTGAACACCTGTATGGGTTTTCCTTTAAGAATGGCGTCGGTAAAGAGGAAGAGGGCCATATCCGGCCGTCCCCACGGCCCATAAACGGTAAAGAAGCGGAGCCCGGTTGTCGGGAGCCGGTAGAGATGGCTGTAGGTATGTGCCATCAGCTCATTAGCCTTCTTGCTGGCAGCATAGAGGGAAAGCGGGTGGTCCACATTGTCATGCACGGAGAAGGGCATGGTTTCATTTGCACCGTATACCGAACTGGACGAGGCATAAACCAGATGCTCAACCCCGTTGTGGCGGCATCCCTCAAGAATGTTGGTAAAGCCGAGGATGTTGCTCTCAATGTAGGAATGCGGGTTGATGAGCGAATACCGCACACCGGCCTGAGCTGCCAGATTGACGACCCGGTCGAACCCCCTTTCAGCAAACAGCTCCTCCATCGCCTTGCGGTCGGCAAGATCCATCTTCACAAACCGGAAGTTCTCCTGCCCTGTCAGCCTCTCAAGCCGGGCCTCTTTGAGCGACACATCGTAATAGTCGTTCATGTTATCAATGCCTGTCACCCGGTCGCCCCTCTCCAGAAGCCTGCGGGATACATTGGAACCAATAAAGCCGGCAGCGCCGGTAACAAGTACATGCATGGGAGAATCGTTTATGTGTTTGGCCTGATACTGATTATAAAAACTTATCCCCACGCCTCCAAGCCCTCTCCAACTTTCTTCTATTATGTAACTTTTTTAGGCTTAAAATATTTTTTTCCATAAAAAATTAAGGTATATAACGAACAGACTCTATAAAAGCCCGCTCCGGCAATATGTAAAACGACGGACATGAAGCGTTTTTTTGACGGCTACCATCCTGAAGCGAGCCGTTTTTTTGATGAAGTTATGACAGGGGAAGGCTCACCCCGCCCCCATTACGACAAACTGCTCAGCCGCTTCGGGCAGTTTTCCGTTGACGACATCAAGGCTCGCCGTGAAATGGTCAACATCTATTTCCGGAACCAGGGCATTACCTTTACCGTCTACGGACTGGAAGAGGGTATAGAGCGTCTGTTCCCCTTCGACCTCATTCCCAGAGTACTGCCATCAGAAGAGTGGGCGCTGATAGAAAAAGGGCTCACCCAGAGAATCACGGCACTCAACCTCTTTCTGCACGACATATACCACACCCAGAACATCCTGCGCGACCGGGTCATCCCCCCGGAGCTTGTTCTGGGCAGCTCCCATTTCAGGAGAGAATTCGTCGGCGTCACTCCGCCACGGGGAATATATATCCATATTACAGGGAGCGACATCATCCGCGATGGCGAAGGAAACTACCTCGTTCTGGAAGACAACCTGCGCACGCCGAGCGGAGTATCCTACATGCTGCAGAACAGGCAGGCCATGAAACGCGCCTTTCCCGTTCTTTTTGAAAAATACAAAGTCCGCCCTGTTGAAAACTACCCGCAGGAGCTGCTCCGCACACTCCAGGAGGTTGCCCCGCAGGGACGCTCAAATCCCAATGTTGTGGTCCTGACCCCCGGAATCTACAACTCGGCCTATTTCGAGCACAGCTTCCTTGCCCGCCAAATGGGTGTTGAGCTCACCGAAGGAAGAGATCTCGTTGTCAACGACAACATGGTCTACGCCCGAACCACCAGAGGACTTGAACGGGTGGATGTTATCTACCGCAGAATTGATGACGACTATATTGACCCGTTGATGTTCCGTCCCGACTCAAAACTCGGCGTGGCCGGCCTCATTAACGCCTATCGAAAAGGCAATGTCACTCTGGCTAATGCCATAGGCACCGGTATTGCCGACGATAAGGTCATCTACAGTTTCGTACCGAAAATCATCCGTTACTACCTCGGGGAAGACCCCATACTCCAGAATGTGCCGACCTGGCTTCCGGGGAATCCGTCCGATTTGAAATACATTCTTGAACACCTTGATACGCTGGTAGTCAAGGCGGCAAACGAGTCAGGCGGTTACGGGATGCTTATCGGTCCGGAATCAACTACGGAAGAACAGGAGAGGTTTGCCGAACTGATTGTCAAGAACCCCCGAAACTACATAGCACAGCCAACAATCTCCCTGTCTCGTCACCCGAGCCTTTTCAACGACTCGGAGCTTTACGGCTGCCATATTGACCTTCGCCCCTATGTCCTCAACGGCAAAACAACCACTATTGTGCCCGGCGGGCTGACAAGAGTTGCCCTGAAACGGGGTTCCCTTGTGGTGAACTCCTCACAGGGTGGAGGGAGCAAAGACACCTGGGTTGTTGACGAATAACCGCACAATAAACTCCATTGCAGCCATATGTTAAGCCGTGTTGCCGAATCCCTTTTCTGGATGAGCCGCTATGTTGAGCGGGCTGAAAACACTGCGAGGTTTCTTGATGTCAACTTCAACCTCCTGCTCGACCTCAACCGGATCACCCCCACAGAGAACCCCGACTGCTGGATTGCGCTGACCGTCGTCACCAGCGACCGGGAAAAATTTGAAAGCCTGTATGGAGAATACAGCGCGCGAAGCGTCACCGACTATCTGGTCTTCAATCGCAGTAACTCAAACTCCATCATATCCTGCATCAGTCTGGCAAGAGAAAACGCCCGCAGCATCATAGAAAGCATTTCAAGTGAAATGTGGGAACAGATCAACAACCTCTACCACCTGCTGCAGAGTATGCGGCCGGAAAATGTGCAGAACGATCCCTTCAGCTTTTACCGTGAAATAAAAAATGCCTCGCACCTTTTTCAGGGTATTACCGACAACACCATGGCACGAAGCCAGGGGTGGGACTTCATTCAGGTTGCCAAATATCTTGAACGGGCCGACAATGTCACCCGCCTGATTGATGTCAAGTACCATATGCTTGCTCCCGACTCCAGCAATGAGACGGATGTGCTCAGCTGCTCTGTTGACATCATTCAGTGGATGGCCGTACTGAAAAGTTGCAGCGCGCTTGAAGCATTCAAGAAAGTCCATCTTTCACGCATCAAGCCGGAGAGCATTCTGGAATTTCTTATTCTCGACAAAACATTTCCGCGCAGCATCCATTTTTCCATCGGTGCGGCAAAAGAGGCACTTTGGCGTCTGTCGGGCAACTCCACCCGGAAAAACCTCTCCGATTCCGACCGTCTGATAGGCAAAATGGAGGCAGAGCTGAGCTACACCACCGTTGAGGACATTATGGACAGAGGGCTGCACGATTATCTCGATGACATCAAGCATCGGCTGAAAAAAGCAGGGGAACAGTTGCATCTGGTCTATTTTGCGTATCATACCCCGGAAATTGAACCACAGGAAGAGAGCATGGCGCTCCCCTTCACGGGGGTCAGCGGCGGACGGCCAACCTGGAGCCAGGCACAGCAGCAGCAACAGCAACAGACCTCCTCACGGGAGAACCGGGCAAGGAACAACGCATGATACTCAAAGTAGAACACCGTACGCTGTTCGCCTACAGCAGCCCTATCTATGAAACCGCCACCGAAGTGCGGCTTCACCCCGACAGCAGCCAGAGCTCTTCACAGCGTTGCAGCAGCTTCACGCTTGACATTGAGCACACCCCGAACATTTTTGAGTACACGGACTTCTACGGCAACAAAGTCCACCACTTCAACATCCTCCAAAGTCATGACAGGGTAAGCATTCTGGCCACATCCATTGTTGAAACAGGCAAAGGAACCCCGCTCTCTTCCGACAACGAGGCGATTCTCCTTATGGATTTCTCCGCAGAAAGCCGCTTTGTGCATTTCGATCCTGCCATCCGAGAGTTCACCGCCGACTTCTCCCCCCAAATGCCCCCTCTACAACTTGGGGAAGCGATATGCCGGAAAATCAACGACTCCTTCATCTATGAACCCGGCGTCACCGATGTTCACAGCACCAGTGCGGTTGTGATGGCACTGGGGCGCGGCGTTTGCCAGGACTTTGCTCACATCATGCTGGCCGCCTGCCGCAGCCTTCATATCCCCGCCCGTTATGTCAGCGGCTACCTGTTCGGCGGAAGCACCCCTCTTGGCCACGATGAAGCATCCCATGCATGGTGCGAAATATATGGCGGCCCCGAAACCGGCTGGGTTGGCATGGATCCCACACACAGCACCCTCTTTGTTGACGAACGATACATCAAAATCGGCTCAGGTCGCGACTACGCTGATGTTCCGCCCGTCCGGGGCACATGGAAAGGCAATGCAGAAGAGACCCTCAGCGTCTCGGTAAGAGTCAGCAGCATCAGCTGAACTTCCCGCACAGCTCTCTTTCCTTTTTTATTTCTCTCTCCGGCTGATTACCTTCATGGACATTCGGACTTCTGAGCACTCAGAACTCAGAACATACAGGACACATTGCCATTCCAGCTCTCCATACCCTCTATGAACTTCCGCCTTCTTTCCACCGACACGAAAACAGCTGCCCGCGCGGGAGTACTTTTTACAGACCACGGTGAAATACCTACTCCTGTCTTCATGCCTGTCGGCACACGGGCCAGCGTCAAATCGGTGGAGCCGCACGAATTGCTTGAACAGGAGGTCCGCATCATCCTGGCCAACACCTATCACCTCTACCTCAAACCCGGAAACGCCATCATAGAAAAGGCCGGAGGAGTGCACCGGTTCATGAACTGGCAGGGCCCACTGCTTACCGACAGTGGCGGCTACCAGGTCTACTCGCTCTCCGAGCTCCGGAAAATCACCGAACAGGGGGTCACCTTCAAATCGCACCTCGACGGCAGTATGCTGCAGTTCACCCCCGAAAATGTAGTTGACACCCAGCGCATCATCGGCAGCGACATTATAATGCCGCTTGACGAATGCCCACCCTCCACCGCCGAGAGGGAGTACATACGCAAATCGGGAGAGATGACCATCCGGTGGGCAGATCGGGCAAAACAACACTTTAGCGCCACCAGACCACTCTACGGCCACGGCCAGATGCTCTTTGGCATAACCCAGGGAGGAACCCACGCAGACCTGCGTACTATTTCAGCAAAAGCCCTTGTGGATCTCGACTTCGACGGCTATGCAACCGGCGGCATGGCAGTAGGAGAACCGGCAGAAGAGATGTACCGGATTCTGGAACTCTCCCACACCCTGCTCCCCGAGCACAAGCCCCGTTACCTCATGGGGGTCGGCACACCCGAAAACATCCTCAACGCCATAGAACGGGGGGTCGACATGTTCGACTGCGTCATTCCGACCCGTGAAGGGCGCAACGGAAGAGTCTATACCCGACATGGCAAAATGAATCTGCGCTCCGCAAAATATTCCGAAGACTTTTCATCCATAGACGAAGGGTTCCAGAACGATGTTTGCCGGAAGTATTCCCGGGCCTATATCCGCCACCTGCTCAATGTAGGAGAGATTCTCGGACTCAAACTCTGCACCCTGCAGAACATCTCTTTTTTCATGTGGCTGACCCGAACCGCCCGCACCCAAATCCAGAATGGCTCCTTCAGCGAATGGAAGGCGAGCTTTCTTGAACAATACAAGAGCAATGACTGAACAATCCAACAGGATCTTTCTGTTGAGCCTCGGCTGCTCCAAAAACACCGTCGACTCAGAACGGCTGATGGCGCAGGCCGAAGCAGCAGGCATTATCTTCACAGAGAGCGCCCGCGATGCCGAAACAATCATCATCAACACCTGCGGCTTCATTGCCGACGCCAAAGAGGAATCCATCAACGAAACGCTTGCCGCCATAGCGGAAAAAGAAAGCGGCAGGGTCCGAAAAATATTCATCATGGGCTGCCTTCCGGAACTCTACCGCTCCGAACTGCAGGCCGAACTCCCCGAAGTGGACGGTTTCTTTGGCACCCGCGAACTGCCAGCCATACTCCAAGCCATAGGGGCCCGCTACCGCGTTGAGCTTCAACTCCACCGCTCCCTTACTGCGCCCGGACACACCTCATTTCTCAAAATATCTGAAGGGTGCAGCCGGAGCTGCTCATTCTGCTCCATCCCCCGGATCCGCGGCCCATACATCAGTCAGCCCCTGGACCAGCTCCTCTCGGAAGCCCGCCTTCTTCAGGAAAAAGGAGTACAGGAACTCAACATCATCGCACAAGACATCACCCTCTACGGGGTTGACCTCTACGGGCGCCAGATGCTCAACGAACTGCTTCTCCGCCTCTCCGACATGGAATTTCGGTGGATTCGTCTGCTCTACGCCTATCCGCTGAACTTTCCGCTTGAAGTCATCAGCACTATGAGGCAGAGGGAGAATGTATGCAACTACCTCGACCTCCCGCTCCAGCACTGCAACGACAGGATTCTCCGCTCCATGAACCGCGGCATCACCAAAGAGGGGGAACTCGCGCTTATTGAAGCTATTCGCGAAAGAAACCCCAACATCCGCCTCCGCACAACCATGATTGCCGGCTATCCGGGTGAGACGCGGCATGAATTTGAGGAACTGCTGGAGTTTGCCGCCACTGTCCGCTTTGACCGACTCGGATGCTTCCCCTACTGCCACGAAGAGTTCTCCCCTGCATTCTCACTCGAAGACAGTGTTGCTGAAGAGGAAAAACAGAGTCGCACGGCTGAGCTCATGGAACTTCAGGAAGGTATTTCAGAAGAGAAAAACAATAAACTCGAAGAGAGGGAAATCACCGTCTGCATCGATCGGACTGAGGAAGATACTGCATGGGGCAGAACCGAGTGGGACGCCCCCGAAGTTGACAATGAGTGCTCACTTGAGTGCGCCGGCCACACCATTGCCCCCGGATCGTTCTGCCTTGCCCGCATTGAAGACAGTTCCCCCTACGAACTCTTTGGCACAGTGCTGAAAGTGCTGGAATAGCCCCCCTTTCCAGTCGGGGCTTTTCGTCGTTTTTCGCTATATTTGTGCCACAACCGGCAAGCCAATGAAGCTCCCGGAACCCCGAAAAGACCTAAACAGCAGTCGTGGAAAAACAGCACTCACTCATTTTTCTGACCGGATTCAGCGGATCGGGCAAGTCCAGTATAGGGCCGCTTCTTGCCAACTCCCTCGGGTATGACTTCATTGACATTGACAGCGCAATTGAACAGCAGGCAGGCAAATCCATCACCAGAATTTTTGCCGAAGAGGGAGAAGAAGCATTCCGGAAACTTGAGCAGGCAATGATTGCCACAATAGCTGAAAGTAAAGAGATGGTTGCCTCTCTGGGAGGTGGTGCCCTGGAACACACCCCATCCTTTGAGCTGATAAACGCCACAGGAACCCTTGTCTATCTGAAATCCGATCCAAAGAATCTGGCAAAGCGGCTGTTCCATAAAACGGACCGACCCCTTCTCCGGAGCGTTGGCACAGAAAAACCGGATCGGGAAGCACTGGAACGGAACATCTCCGAAATTCTTGCAAAAAGATCCCCGCGATACGAAACCGCAGCCATTGCCGTTTACACAGACCAGAAACGGATAGGCTCCACAGTAGAAGAACTGACAAGAAAAATTGAGCGGTTCGTCCGCAAACATGAGTCCATAGAGCACAACGACCAACAAACAGGCAGAAAGTGAGCACAATAGTTGTTGCAACACCGGCAACCGCCGGACTGGGAGAACGGTTCAGAACACACGGACTGAGAAAAAAAACCGTTGTTCTTTTTGATGCGAACACAAAGCGGCTGTTCGGAGAGGAAATCCTTCAAACCCTTCACAGCGAAGGGTTCCGCACTCTTGAACTGGTGGTACCAGCCCGGGAAACCTCCAAAAGCCTCACCACCGCCAACCGTCTCTACGGAAGCATGATTGAAGCGGATGTCGACCGGAGCTGGAACCTTATGGCAGTCGGAGGAGGCGTTGTAGGCGATCTTGGCGGCTACATTGCCGCAAGCTACTACCGCGGTATTCCGGTCATTCAGTTCCCCACCACCCTGCTGGCCATGACAGACAGCTCCATAGGCGGGAAAGTGGCAATCAACCACCCGCTCGGCAAAAACCTGATTGGGTTCTTTCACCTGCCGGAACTGATCCTCATTGACCCCTCACGCCTCACAACCCTCCCATTGCGGGAGATATACTCCGGTCTTGCAGAAGTGGTCAAATACGGGTTCATTGCCGACGAGCCTTTCCTCTCCATGCTCGAGGAGCACTTCACAGACATAGTCGCTCTCAAAGAGCCCTGGCTGAGCGAAGCGGTACAAAAAAGCGCAGGCACTAAAGAAGATGTCGTTCGGCGCGATTTCAGGGAAATGAACGGCCTTCGCGCAACTCTTAACTTCGGGCACACCTTCGCACACGGACTGGAAAAAATTGCAGATTACCGCCATATCGGCCACGGAGAAGCCGTCACCATCGGCATGGCATGCGCACTCTTCCTCTCCCGAGGTCTCGGATTTCTCAGCGAACAGGAATGCCAGAGGGGGCTCAGCCTTATCAGCCGGTTCCGCTTTCCAAAAGGGCTCCTGAAAAAACGCTTTCTTGCTATTGATGGACCCGTACTGCTCCAGAACATGCTTTCAGACAAGAAAAAGCTTGACCGAAAACTGCGGTTCGTCCTGCTGAAACAGCTCGGAGAGGCTTTTCTGTATGAAAAAGATGTGGACGACAGGCAGGTACTTGACGCAATAGAGAAAGGCAAAGAGTTCTTCAGCCTGAAGCACCCCGGTTGAGGGCAAACAGGTAACGGGCGCCATGAAGAACGGCATGCCCGTCAATTCTCAATGTACCATCAAACAGCCGGGCAAGAAGCGGTGCATGCCCCCCGGTAGCAATGACCCGCACCTCTTTTTCGCCATGCTCTTCTTCAAGCCAACAGGTAATTTTTGAAACCATCCCCTCAACCCCCGACACACATCCCCACACCACGCCGCTTTGAATGCACTCCTCAGTTGAACGACCCAGAATCCCCCCCGGCAAAGCCACCGCCACCCGTGGCAGACGCGCAGTACCGGAATGAAGCACATCAGCCATCAGCTCCAGACCCGGCATAATGATACCACCCAAATATCGTCCGTCTGAAGCCAGGGTATCAGCCGTAATGGCTGTCCCGACATCCAGCGCTATCACCGCACCCGAACCCTCAATCATTGAGGCTCGGGCACAGAGGGCTATACGGTCAGGTCCGAGAGCTTCAGGAGGATCATAGGATAGGAGAAAAGGAAGCCGCATTGATGAGTTCACCCTCATCACCTCACCTCCCAAAGTTTCCTCAAGCCACCCTCCCACAGCCTGCTCAGCGGCAGGCACCACACTACTCAGCACCGCATCGCGCAGCTCGGGATAGCGGGCAAGAACGGGTGAAAAAAGGGAGGAGACTCCTGAGGAAGAGATGAGTTCGGAAGTCAGCCCGCTCACAAAAGAGACAGGTTCATCCCCGTGAAACACTGCTGCAACCAGAGTGGTATTGCCAATCTCGACAACAAGCAGAAGATTCCCCTCCACCAGCCGCTCACTCATTCGGCTGCATCTTCGCCCTGAGACCGGTTCGTTCCGAGAGAAGCTCAATGAAACGGTCGAAGCCCTCAAGCTTTCTGGTTACGAACACCGAATCAATGAGTGAATTGCGTGAAGCCACAATGAAAATTTTTGCCGGAGGATTGTAGGTGATGCGCTCCTGGCGGACAGCGGTAATCTCCGTCAACAGAAAAGACTTTTCAGCACCCGTGCGGTCAAGATAGCTAAGACTGCTGCCATCTATTTTCACCGAAGCCCCATCCTCTCCATGCTCCGCCGAAAAACGGGTATTGTAATACATTGGCCCGCCAAGAGTTACAACAAAGAGCACCAGCATCATACCGGTTTTCCAGAAACACCCCAGATTGATTGCATAAGTGAAACGGCCGAAACGGAAAAAAAGCCCCCACCCGAGAGCAAGCAGCAGCATGCTCAGGAACCAGGTCACATAATAGTAATAGTCCAGCCAGAGGGCTGGATAGGGCATGGGATAGTGAAAAACCTCAGCCATAGCAAAAAAAGTTACATTATAAATCAAATCAAAAATAACTCATAACCCCGCCAATACAAAAGAGACCCGCTCATTATTGATCCGGAAGCAGTCATCATTCTCAGCACATACAATCTACCGCATAAATGAAATCATACCACAAGGAACTCTGGCTGAACATTACCGAACGGATGGGATTCGTCAACATTACCCGTGATGTGGAAGCCGCACTCAAAGAGAGCTGCATTCAGGAAGGCCTCTGCCTGGTCAACGCCATGCATATCACCGCCTCCGTCTTCATAAACGACGACGAACAGGGACTGCATGAAGACTACGCCCGCTGGCTTGAAGAACTTGCCCCTCATGAACCCCTCAGCCGCTACCACCACAACCGAACCGGCGAAGATAATGGCGACGCACACCATAAACGGCAGATAATGGGCAGAGAATCCGTTATAGCTGTCACCGGCGGCAGACTGCATTTCGGAACCTGGGAGCAGATTTTCTACGGAGAATTCGACGGGAGAAGAGAAAAGAGGGTGCTTGTCAAAATCATCGGGGAATGAGTCTGCCGGAGACCCGCTCACGCCACCCTCAAGAGGAACTTCCGCATAGCCCCAAGGAACACCTCCGGCTGCTCCTCATGGGGCAGATGGGCGCAATCGGCAACCACATCCAGAACTGAATCCTGAAGTTCTTCAGCAAGGCGCAGACTCTCCTCAACCTTGACAGTACGGTCATGCTCACCGGTCATCACAAGCACAGGCACACTGATTGAGCCAAGCTTCTCGTCAAAATGAAGATGATGGGTTTCAAGAAACACCTCCCAGAACCCCCTCGGCCAGTTCCCCTGCATCAAGTCACTTCTGTAACCCGCAAGCGTCGCGGCATTCAGCCGTTCGGGATCGTTCCAGAAACTCAGCAGCAGACGGTCAAAAAACTTATTGATAAGCAGCCGCATCAACTGAGCGAAAAGAGGGCTTGCAGCCTTCAGCATCGGCTTCATCATCCGGGGCACCCCGCTTGCCGCATAAGCACTGTAAATCATGGCGTCCACCAGCACCAGCCCCGACACCCTCTCCGGATGGCGAAGGGCAGTGAGCATGGCCAGCGTCCCCCCCGTTGAATTGCCGACAAGAATTGCCTTTTCAATACCCAGCATCCCCAGAAACTCAGCAATCATGTCGCTCTGCGCCTCAGGTGCATAACTCACACCATTCGAGCGTGAGGGCACCGGTCGTGAAGTTTTCCCGAAAGCAGGACGGTCAAGCACCACCACCGTACCCATTGCCGACAACGGGCGCACAACAGAGTACCATGAGCGCATACTGAGGAAACTCCCATGCAAAAGCAGCATAAACGGCCCCCCCCCACTCCCCGTCATCCGGTAGTGGAGACGAAACCCCCGGCACTCAACAAACCGGCTCTCACCAGCAAAAGAATCAGTCATAAACAAATCAATAACAGACAGGGGCGCTCCCCCGACCTTTCAAAAATACCCAAACACAAACAGTTGCAAATCAACCTCTTAGAGTTGGGGACACTCATGACTGAGTGTACTAATAAGTACACTCAGTCATGAGTGTCCCCAACTACCGGCTATCGTAAAATAACAAAAAGGCCCGGGATACGGGCCTTTTTGTGGTGTGCATGAGAGGAAAGACGCGCTCAGTGCTCGAACAGCATTTCCGAATATGTTGGAAGCTGCCAGCGGCTGCGGTCGACCATGAGTTCAAGACGGTCAGCAACTTCGCGGACCTTGACCATAAATGGAAGCAGAACATCAGCACAGTAGTCTGCTTGAGCAAACTCGCCATCAAGTGTTTCCATCTTTACTGCCACCGAGTCAAGCTCTTCAGTCAGGTCAATAAGAAGCGAGAGGTTCTCGGCAAGCGTCTTGAGATGCTTCGCCTGGCTTTTAAGCGCTTTGTCGGGAAGGCCGATCTCGGCTGCTGCTGAAGCAAGGTTGTTGTACGAGCTGCTGATGTCACCCTGATACTCTGAAACATCGGGGATGACAAGCGTTTTAAGCATCAGCTGCAGCGTCCGTGCCTCAATATCAACCCCTTTCACATACCGCTCAAGGCGGATGTTCAGACGGGAATCAATCTCTTCGTGGCTCAAAACACCATACTTGATGAACATTGCCTGCACATCTTTATTCTCAAGAGTCCTGAGTGCCTGCGGGGTGTTCTTCAGGTTCGGCAGACCGCGCTCCTCTGCGGCTTTCTGCAGCGCATCGCTGTAGTTGTCGCCCTGATAACGGATGTTCTTTGTTGCAGTGATCTCTTCACGCAGTGTCTCAAGAATGGCCGTGTCGCGATCTTTACCTGCGCTGATTTTAGCAAGCATTGCGTCTGCCATGTCGTCAAGCGCTTCGGCCATAAGCGTATTGAGCACCATGTTCGGCACCGATGCCGCCTGCGAGGAACCTACCGCACGGAACTCAAACTTGTTGCCAGTGAAAGCAAAGGGTGAGGTTCTGTTACGATCGGTGTAGTCCTTGTTGACCACCGGCACCTGCGAGAGACCAAGGTTAAGCACCTGTTTTTCTGTCTTCAGGTCAATCTTGCCGCTTTCAATTGCATCAAGCACCCTCTCGAGCAACTCTCCGAGGAAGGCGGTAACAACAGCCGGAGGAGCCTCGTTGGCACCGAGGCGGTGGTCATTGCCAATGCTGGCAATGGACATTCTGAGCACATCAGCCCGCTTGTAGACGCCCTTGAGAACAGCGACAAGGAACACGAGGAACTGGATGTTCTCTTCAGGAGTATCACCCGGATCAAGCAGATTGATGCCGGTATCGGTTCCGATTGACCAGTTGTTGTGCTTGCCGCTTCCGTTGATGCCGGCAAAGGGTTTTTCCATCATAAGGAGAGCGAAGCCCTTCTTTTCGGCGATCTTTCTCATCACCTCCATAACCAGCAGGTTATGGTCAACGGAGATATTGGCCTCTTCAAAAACCGGAGCAATTTCAAACTGGTGGGGAGCAACCTCGTTGTGACGGGTTTTGGCTGGAATCCCAAGCAGATAGAGCTCGTGCTCCACCTCCTGCATGAACTCGAGCACACGATCGGGAATGGCCCCAAAATAATGATCTTCAAGCTGCTGGCCCTTCGGAGGCAGCGCTCCAAGCAGCGTACGGCCGCACATGACGAGGTCGGGCCGTTCGGAAGAGTATTTCTTGTCAACAAGGAAATACTCCTGCTCAATGCCGGCAAATGTCTTCACGCGCTTCACCCCTGTAACACCCAGCACCTCAAGAAGACGGACAGCCGATTTGCTGACAGCGTTCATGGAGCGGAGCAGCGGCGTTTTTGCGTCAAGCGCCTCTCCGTTATAGGAAATAAAAACAGTGGGAATGCAGAGGGTCAGTCCTGAACCGCCCTTCATGAGAAATGCGGGGCTTGAGGGGTCCCACGCGGTGTAGCCGCGGGCCTCGAATGTAGTCCGCATACCGCCTGACGGGAAGCTGGAAGCATCAGGTTCGCCCTGAATCAGCTGCTCGCCGGAGAACCGTTCGATAGCTGTTCCATCACGATCAATGGAGAGAAAGGCATCATGCTTTTCAGCCGTTGAACCGGTCATTGGCTGGAACCAGTGCGTGTAATGGGTGGCGCCATTGTCCATAGCCCACTCTTTCATGCCATGTGCAACCACGCCGGCAATTTCTTCGGTAATTTCCCTGCCAGCCTTGATGGTATCCTGCAAAGACTGAAACACCTCTTTGGGAAGCCTTGCGCGCATAGCTTTGTGATCAAAGGTCATCGACCCGAAATAGGACGAAACCGCCTGTTTACTCTCAATGCTCAAGAGATCCTCCTTGTTGTTTTGCATATGTGATATTGCTCTCTATTTTTACTGAAACTGAAATCCATTACTGATCTGTCATCTCCCCCCGGCCTATTTCCTTGACTTTTTCTCGTCATAGGTCAGCAGCACCTGTCGGTCCTGAAGATTTGCCCGCACTATCTCCGAAGTCAGCTTTCTTGTTTTCTTGAGCTGCGAAAGAACAAAGCTCGTGTTAGTACTCATCACTCCCGGCCAGCTCTGAATCCGTGAAAGAAACTTTTCCAACGAAGCTGTGTTGTGCGTCATAACCCGCATGATATGCGAACCCTCGCCCGTGACAGAAAAGCACTCCATGATTTCGTCCTCTTTCATGACATGCTCAAGAAACGACTTATAATGCTTTGACGAATCCACTCCCACCCGAACAAAAGCCTGAATATCAAAACCAAGCTGCCGTTCGTCAACCTCAGCGGTAAATCGTTTGATGATGCCGTTTTTCTGCAGCTTGTCCATCCGTTCACTCACAGAGGGAATGGAAAGACCGACAACTTCGGCAAGCTCACTCAACCGGACTCTGCCGTTTTCACCCAGAGATTCGATAAGTTTAAGATCAATCAGATCAAGATGTCCCGACATGGCTGAGGTACATTTAATTCGGTTATGTAAGAAAATTACACTTTCAGAAGAAAAAACCAACGAATTTCTTAAAAAAAACCACCCCTACAACAGTTTTTCTTAAATTATTTAGGCCAAAACTGCCATTACAGGGAAAAAGAAGCTCCGGTAACTGTAATGATGGCGGGTTATCGCCGGCTTTTCTAATTTCGCAAATTATTTAATTTAGCAAAGCGCTGAATGACTCACTCACGCCACGGCAGCCTCGTTGTACCCACCACACCACCCCATATCGCTCAATGACAGCAAAGAACATACCGGCACCTGCGCCCGGAACCCAGGCTAAAACCAGCCAGTCACAGCCGCCAATGCGCCCTCCTGCAAACCAGGATCTTCGGTTTGTAATAAAAGAAAGCCTGCGGCTTGGATTTCGGTTTCTTGTTGAAGTGGAGAAAGCTCTGAAAAAACTCAACAGTTGACGAGTCCGGCCATTAATTCATATATTCACGCTGGATAGAGAAACGCAGACAGGAAGCCTCGACTATTATTAACACAATAAAGAAACAGCAACTGTGAAAATAGCCATATTCGGGGCGGGCGTAGCCGGCCTTGCCGCAGCAATAGAACTTGTCGACCGCGGCCACACCGTTGAACTCTACGAGAAACGCAAAGTGCTTGGAGGCAAGGTTTCCGTATGGAAAGACAGCGACGGCGACTCAGTAGAATCCGGCCTCCACATTGTCTTTGGAGGCTACCGGCAGCTTCAGGAGTACCTGAAACGCGTTGGAGCCGAGAACAATTATCTCTGGAAAGAGCACTCACTCATCTACGCCGAATCGGACGGGAAACAGTCTTACTTCAAAAAAGCCAACCTTCCAAGCCCCTGGGCGGAGGTTGTAGGCGGCATGCAAACTGACTTCCTCACCCTGTGGGACAAAATCTCCCTCATCAAGGGGCTCTTCCCCGCACTTGCCGGCAATGAAGAGTACTTCCGGAGCCAGGACCACATGACCTACTCCGAATGGCACCACCTGCGGGGCGCCTCGGAGCACTCGCTCCAGAAACTCTGGCGCGCCATTGCGCTTGCAATGAACTTCATTGAGCCCAATGTCATCAGCGCCCGACCGATGATCACCATATTCAAGTACTTCGGCACCGACTATGCGGCCACAAAATTCGCATTTTTCCGCAAGAATCCCGGAGAATCGATGATTGAGCCCATGCGCCAATACATCCAAAGCCACGGCGGGCGAATCTTTATTGACGCCCGGCTCTCAAGGTTCGAACTCAACAGCGACGAAACAGTCAAACATGCGGTACTCCATGACGGACACACCGTTGAAGCCGACGCCTACATTTCAGCCCTGCCGGTACACAACCTCACCAAAGTCATACCCAACGAGTGGCTGCAGCATAAATATTTCCGGAATCTTCACGAATTCACCGGCAGTCCGGTAGTCAACTGCCAGCTCTGGTTTGACCGGAAAATCACCGACACAGACAACCTCATGTTTTCCCAAGGGACCATTTTCGCAACCTTTGCCGATGTCTCCCTCACCTGCCCCGATGATTTTCAGAAAGGAACAGGTACGGCAGACGGCGGAAGCGTCATGAGCCTTGTACTCGCCCCTGCACATCAGCTGATGGGACTGCCCAACGATGTCATTACCGAACTGGTCATGAAAGACATCCACGACCGGTTCCCGAAATCGCGAGACGCAAAACTTCTTAAATCCACGCTGGTCAAAATTCCTCAGTCGGTATACAAGGCTGTGCCCGATGTCGACAAATGCCGTCCCGATCAGATAAGCCCCATAAAAAACCTCTTTCTTGCCGGCGACTACACCGACCAGCACTACCTTGCATCAATGGAAGGCGCAGCACTCTCCGGAAAGCAGGCAGCTGAAAAACTGCTCAATACCATGGGCCGGTAACGCTCTTTCGCATCCAGGGAACCGCCCCTGCTCCCATGGGTGGATATCCCGTCAGGGACGCGGGGATTTGGCAAAGAGATTTCATATATTGAAACAAGAGAAAAACAACACATTCATCACATAAATCAACCACTTATCATGTCAGAAGAACTTAACAAACCCGCTGCGCCAGTTCCGGCAGTACAGCCAAAAGCTCCGGAGTCCACTCCCGGCAATGGAGAAATGGCAAATCTGATCGGCAACATCGGAATTCTTATTGACGGTGCCGTTGTATCAATGCAGGAACTGTTCGGATTTATCGGAACCACGACTTCTCAGCTGATTGAAGGCGTCAACGCCACAGTCAACTCAACGCAGTTCAAGGAAATGGTGGAAAATGTTGGGCAGGCAACCACACAGATTGCCGACGGCGTCAACAGCACCATCAACTCCGTGCAGGTCAAGGAGATGATTGAAAATGTAAGCAACGCCACCGGACAGATTGTTGACGGCGTTACAGCCACAATCAACTCAGAACAGATCCAGAGTTCAGTTCAGGAACTCGGAAAATTCTGGACAAACATTCTTCAGAACATCGACAACTCCGGTCAGGTGAAAAACATGTTCGACAATGTCAGTGCCGGCCTTGGCCAGCTGATGGGAAGCATTCTCCCTGCAGGCATGCAGATGGGATCACCCGCAGTGACCAGCAAAAAAGAGGTCAAGGAGATCCCGTTTTCACCCAAAGAACCAACAAAACCCGCAGCGGCAATCCCCCCCGCCGTTACGGGAAAAAAATCCTGAAGAATACCGCATCATAACGGCCGCAACGGCCAGAAGAAAGAAGCGGGCGCTTCAATAGACCGACAGCAACAGGAAATCCCCTGACATCTCGAACGGGGATTTCCTGAACTGCAGGTGAATACAGAAACCTACCCCCCTGCAGGGCATAATCGTGAAAAAGATTCATCACGCGTTCACAGCCGGAAACAGCAGGGCCGGCATACAGAAAAGAAAAGTACTCATAGCCGACGATGACGAAACCTCACGAAGGGTATTCGGACATTTTGTCTCCAAAATGGGCTATGACGCCAGAATGGCAAATGACGGGCGAGAGTGTGTCAACACCATGACTGAAGAGCGCCCCGATGTCGTTCTGCTCGACATCAACATGCCGGTTCTCGACGGGTTTGAAGTTATGCTGCACGCAAAATCGCAGAAAGACAACACTCCAATCATCATCATCACCGCATCGCACGACATTCCCAGTGCAGTCAAATGCATCAAGCTCGGCGCATTCGAATATCTCACCAAGCCACTCAATATAGACCGGCTTGAAATCGTCATGCGCAATGCCCTCAAAGAATCCGCCCTTCAGGGTCAGGTTCAGATGCTCAAAAAAAAGCTGAAGAGCCGCGAACTTTTTGAACACATCATCGGCAAAAGCCCTGCAATCAATGCGGCCATGACAGAGGCGATGCAGGTGATGGAAACGGGACTCAATGTTCTGATACTGGGTGAAAGCGGCACAGGCAAAGAGCTCTTCGCGCAAGCAATCCACCGTGGCAGCAAGCGAAGCAACGGCCCTTTCGTCTCTGTCAACTGTGCGGCAATTTCAAGCACGCTGGCCGACAGCGTCCTCTTCGGTCATGCCAAAGGCTCGTTTACCGGAGCAGGAACCGACCACATGGGATACTTCGAACAGGCCGACCAGGGAACCATTTTTCTTGACGAAATCGGCGACATGGGCCCAGATATTCAGGCAAAGGTTCTCAGAGTCATTCAGGAGCGGAAAATCCGGCGGGTAGGAGAAAAGCAGGAGCGGAAAACCGATTTCCGCATCATATCTGCAACCAACAGGAACTTCACCGACGCCATCAAGGAGAACAAGTTCCGTGAAGATCTCTACTATCGGCTTGAAGAGTTTCCTCTGTGCCTTCCACCTCTCAGGGAGCGACCGGAAGACATCCCGCTTTTGTGCCGCCACTTTCTCGACGAATTCACAAGCGCGAACAATCTCGAGAAAATAACCCTTAGCGACACAGCGCTTTCAGCCTCGGCAAACTATCCGTGGCCGGGCAACATCAGGGAGCTGAAAAATGCGATCCAGCGGGCAGCAGTTACCAGAAAAGGCGATACGATTGAAACTCTCGGACCCAATATCATTGCTGGCTCATTGAAACCCGCACTATCGCCGCCTGCAGTGCTTAGCCCTGTAGCCGAATACGGATTGCAGCCCTACGATTCACCCGACATCAGCTCCTATTCACTTGAAGAGCATGAACGGGAAGCCATACTCAAAGCCTATAAAGCGGCGCTGGGCAACCTTACGAAAACAGCCGGCATTCTCGGAATCGGCCGGGCAACCCTCTACAGGAAGCTCGACAAGTTTGGCCTTGAGTACCTTAAAACCGGATAGAACTTCAGAAAAAGCCCTCCTCAGGAACGAACAGTGCCAGTGTGGCCGAAACCCCCATCGCCACGCACTGTCTCTTTAAGCTCCGACACCTCTTCAAATGAAACCTCTTCAACCCTGGCAACCACCATCTGGGCAATGCGATCGCCATGATTGACGGTAAAGGACAGACGGCCATGGTTGACCAGAATAACCTTCACCTCGCCCCGATAATCGGCATCAATGGTTGCAGGGGAATTCGGCAATGAAATCATGCTGCGCAAGGCAAGACCACTGCGCGGGCGAAGCTGCGCCTCATAACCGACGGGAAGCTCAATGGCAAACCCTGAAGGAATCAAAGCAGTGGAAAAAGGCTCAACGACCACCGGCCCCTCAAGGCAGGCTGAAACATCCATCCCGGCCGCATGCGCGGTGGCATAAACAGGAAGAAATGCTTGCTTGTTAAGGCGGACAATCTTTACTTTCAGCATTGCAGAAACATTGAAGTGTCGAAAAAAAGCCCCAAGAGGCAAAACTGATTGAATATAGCATATAGCACTGAAGTGGAAACAACCCCTGAACAAGTCTATGCACTGGCCTTCGGAGCGCACCCCGACGATGTGGAGCTCTCCATCGGCGCTACACTGCTGAAAATAATGCGCGAAGGCAAAAGAGTCGCCGTGTGCGACCTCACAAGAGGCGAAATGGGCACCAGCGGCACCGCTGAAAGCCGAAAACAGGAGGCCGCCGAAGCCGCCAGGGTCATGGGCTACAGTGCCCGCACAACACTCGACCTTGGCGACTCCAGACTCTTCTACAACGAAGAAAACCTGCACACCCTCATCCGGGTCATCCGCCGCTTCAGGCCTTTCGTCGTTTTTGCCAACCCTCCCGAGGAACGCCACCCCGACCACCCGAAAGCCTCTCGGCTGGTCACCGACGCTGTATACTATGCCGGCCTCCGCCAGCTTGAGACCCTCTATGAAGGCCGCGTCCAGGAAGCATGGCGCCCACAACACATATTCTACTACATCCAGTACAGGCATCTGACCCCCGACCTCATTGTTGATGTCTCCAGCACTTTTGAGGAGTCGCGCAAAGGAGTCCGCGCATTTGCCTCACAATTCTGGCAGGAAGGCGACAGCACCCGGCCCGCGACCCTCATCAAACGCAAAGAGTTTCTCGGCAGCCTTGAAGCCCGGGCAAGAAGCCTTGGCGAGCAAATCGGCACCCTCTACGGCGAAGGCCTGCTCACCCCGTCCACAACATCCATCAGCTCATTCACCGCAACCTTCCCCGAACCCCGCAACCAATGAAGCGCCAGATCACTCTCATCGCACTCATTCTCGCTCTCTATGCCTCCCTCTCAGCCTGCCGGCAGAACAACGGCGAGTTTCGCAGCAACACCATCATAACAGCGGTATCGGCTGACTTTGACTACCTCAACCCGCTCCTCATCCAGCTCTCACTCTCTCGAGAGGTCTGCAGCCTTCTCTACCCCTCGCTCGTCAAACCGACCTACAACGACAAAACCGGCAACATTGCCTTCAGCCCCTCTGCTGCCACCTCATGGGAATTCTCCCCCGACGGGAAAACCGTCTCGTTCCACCTGAAAAAAGGAGTCCTCTGGGAAGATGGCAAGCCGTTGAGTTCCCATGACTTCAAATACTCATATTCCCTCTATGCAAACCCGGCAACAGCCAGTTCCCGTCAGGACTACCTGAACGACCTGCTTCTGAAAGCTGATGGCACCCCGGACATTCAGCGCGCAGTAGAAACCCCCGACAGCCTGACGCTGGTGCTGCACTTCAACCGCTCCCTCTCTCCCTCCATCATACTTGACCACTTTAACGACCTCATGCCTGTTGCCAAGCATGTCATGGAAAAGTTCAAGCCTGAAGAAATCCGCTCCCGGGCCACTGAAATCCCCATTGTCGGCGCAGGCCCCTTCAAGGTTTCACAATGGGCGCGACAGGACAAGCTGGTACTTGAAGCAAGCCCCACCTCCACACTGCCCTACCCGGCAAAAACCCAATCGCTTATTTTCGTTGTCGTCCCCGAGTACACAACCCGTCTTGCCATGCTCAAGTCCGGCCAGATCGACGCCCTCATCTCAGCCGGAGGCATCAACCCCATAGACACGCGCGAACTCGCACAGCACTCCCCCGACATCCAGATCCGCCCTGTCAAAAACCGCTACTTCGACAGCGTCGTCTGGCTGAACATTGATGGCGTACTGTGGCGGAATGAGAAAAAAGTGGCCCCCAACCCTCTCTTCGGCGACCCCGCCGTGCGTCGTGCCATGACCCTCGCCATTGACCGTCAGTCAATCATAGACGGCTTCATGGGGCCGGAGCACGCCACAATAGTCAACACATCACTCTCCCCTGCCTATCGGGCCATAACGAACACCACGCTTGACCCATACAACTATAATCCTACAAAAGCCACCACCATACTCGCCGGAGCAGGATGGACGCCCGGACCCGACGGCATACTTCAGAAAAATGGAGAACGGTTTTCCTTTGAGCTGGCAGCCCCTGTCGGCAACCCCAGGCGCAACTATGCAGCCACCATCATCCAGCAGAACCTCCGCCAGATAGGCATTGACTGCCGCCTCCGGTTCGAAGAGAACCTCGTCTTCCTCAAGAACCAGAACGAGTTCCGGTATGAAGCAGCACTCTCCGGCCTCGCAGCTGAAACGCTCCCCTTCCAGCTCATCATCTGGGGATCAGATTTCCAGAACCGTACCTTCAACTCCTCCGCATTCCAGAACAGAGAGCTCGACACCATCATAGGAAAACTCAGCGGCCCTATCGCCGAGAAAGAAGCACTGCGGCTCTGGCATAGCTACCAGAGAATTCTGCACGAAAAGCAGCCAAGGACCTTCCTCTACTATTACGACGAACTTGAAGGATTCAGCCGCCGGGTGGAAAACACCAATGTAAACCTCCTTGCAACCCTCTACAACGCCTACGACTGGACCCTGCGGAAGGAGCACTGAAGGGGTAAGGTAATTTTTCGCTGATTGGCTATATTCAGCTGAATTTCATTCGTTTCACAGAAACCGACACCATCATGCCCCGTTACACACCCGAACAGCTTGCCCGGAGAAACGCATCGGTCTGGACAACCGTTCAGGCCATTCTGGCCCCCATACAGTTCGTTATATTTCTGGCCGGCCTCACCCTCACCTACCTCTATCAATACGGTATTGGCATAGAAAACTTTGCCTGGGTCACCTTTTTCGTTGCCCTGAAAACCTTCATGCTCATCCTCATATTCGTTACCGGAGGTTTTTTTGAACAGGAGGTCTTCGGCAAATTCGCCTTCGCCCCCGAATTCTTCTGGGAAGATTTCGGCAGCTCCATTGCCATGGTGGTTCACATTGCCTACTTCGTCCTCTTCTTCATGGGTGCTGACGAAACCGTTCTTATCTGGACCGCTCTGGGTGCATACCTGAGCTATCTCATCAATGCAGCCCAGTTCGTCATTCGGCTTCTGCTTGAAAAACGCAATGAGCGAAAACTGAAAGCAGGAGAAGCGGCGTGAAAACAAAAGCGATCGTCTTCACCGGCATCCGTCAGATCGAGGTATCGGAAGTACAGCTCAAGCCCCTCGGCTCAACTGATGTTCTGGTGGAAACCTACTGGTCGTCCATCAGCACCGGTACGGAAAAAATGGCATACAACGGCCTGATTCCCTCCCCCCCTTTCATCTTCCCCTTCATTCCGGGATATGAAACCGTAGGGCAAATCACTGAGGTCGGTGACCATGTCAAAGAGAGCCTGATCGGCAAGTTCGCCTACATAGCCGGCTCATTCGGCTACGAAGGAGTCAATGCCGCTTTCGGCGGAGCATCCCAGTTCGTGGTATGTCCTGTTGAGAGCATCACCATTCTTGACGGCATTGAAAACCCCCAGTGCGGCATAGCCCTTCCGCTTGGCGCAACAGCACTGCACATTGTGGACCTCGCAGAAGTCAAGAACAAAAAGGTACTGATACTCGGACAGGGAGCCGTCGGCATTCTGGCAGCGGAACTCTCAAAACTCATGGGAGCAAAGTTGGTTGCCGCCACCGAACCCCACCCGAAACGCCTGAAATTCTCACCGGCCGACATCCGCATCAACCCCGAAACGGAAGATGTGTCAGCCGCACTTGCCGGCTATGAGTTTGATGTGCTCATCGACAGCACCGGCATCATGGCAGCCATCGACACAGGCCTGCGCTTCCTGAAGTTCCACGGCACGGTCATTTTTGGAGGCTACTATCAGCGCATGAACATAGACTACTCGCAGGCCTTCCAAAAAGAGCTCTCTTTCATTGCCGCTAAACAGTGGGCACAGGGCGATCTTGAACGGGTACGAGCCCTCATTGCCGAACGGAGGCTCAACGCCGAAAAAATATTTACCCACGAGAGCCCGGTTGACGACACCATCACAGACACCTACAGAAAAGCCTTCAGCGACCCCGACTGCCTGAAAATGATTCTCAACTGGAAGAGTGATGGCGAGACGGCAAACGAAACCTGCTACATCACCGGCAAACCCTGACAACAGACCGCATGAGCGCAAGAACCATAGCAATCTACGGCAAAGGGGGGATCGGCAAGAGCTTTACCACCACAAACCTCAGCGCCACCTTTGCCCGTATGCAGAAACGGGTGCTGCAGCTCGGCTGCGACCCCAAACACGACTCAACCACCTCACTCTTCGGCGGCATGTCGCTGCCGACCCTGACCGATGTTTTTGCGGAAAAAAACAGCCGGAACGAAGAGGTCTCAATAGAGGACATTGTCTTCCGTCGCGACATCGAAGACTTCCCCCAGCCCATTTACGGCATTGAACTCGGCGGCCCTCAGGTAGGCCGGGGTTGCGGCGGAAGGGGAATTATTTCAGGGTTCGATACCCTTGAAAAGCTTGGCCTTTTCAAATGGGAGCTCGACATCATCCTCATGGACTTCCTTGGCGATGTGGTCTGCGGCGGATTTGCCACACCACTAGCCCGTTCGCTCAGCGAAGAGGTCATCCTCGTCACCAGCAACGACCGCCAGTCCATCTTCACCGCCAACAACATCTGCCGCGCCAACAACTACTTCAGAACGGTTGGAGGAACCTCCCGACTCTTGGGGCTCATCATCAACCGCGACGACGGCAGCGGTGTGGCTGAAAACTATGCCAAAGCTGCCGGCATCAATATTCTCATGAAGGTCCCCTACAACATGGAGGCCCGCAACCATGACGACCGCTTCGACTTTGCCGTCCGCATCCCCGACATCCGGCAGCGGTTCGAAAAACTCGCAACCGACATTCTCAACGACAACATCACCCCCTCCCACTCGGCAGGTCTGGAATTCAGCGACTTCATCCGTCTCTTCGGAGAAGTCAGCGACAGCCTCCCCCGTCCCGCTACAAAAGAGGAACTCTTCAGGGCCGCCACTCCCGCCCATGAAGGCACTCCATCCCGGGCCGGGAACAAAGAGGATGACAGAATGGCAGAATGCATCAGCCAGCTTGAGCCGGATCTTGAAGCAGTCTACCTCCTCCATGAAAAAGAGGGGAAAAGCACCGCCGAAATCGCCACTCTGCTCAACTGCACTGAACCTGAAGCCACCCTGCGCCTCGCAGCAGCACAGAGAGCACTCCGGGCCCTCTTCTTCCAGATCTGAATCGCCAAGCGCCCTCACCATGTGCGTGTCTCTCTCTCTCTCTCTCTCTCTGCCTGCAACCAGAAAACCCCCTCATATCCTCTGCTGATATA
>JABMPC010000021.1 GCA_013203905.1 Chlorobium sp.
CGCTCCGCTGCCAAGCACCACCCTGTCCACCCGCTCCGCTGTGTTATCAACGAAGCCACCGGCCTCGTCAAACTTTCCCGAACGGATGGCATACGCAGACGCCCCCGTAGCAGAGAGCGTTCCGGTAACATTCAGGTTCATTGACTTCCAGACCAGAATCGCAGCTGACGCTCCACTGGAGGTGGCGGTCACCGACCCTGATATCACCGCAGCATCCGACGATGTGGCACCATACAGCGTACTACCGGTAACATAGATGCCGGCTGCATCTGTTCCTAAAGCGGAAGCATTGATACTTCCCGACACCCCTCCAATAAGGTTGACGCCTGCATCGGCACTGATGCCATAGGCTTCATTCCCCGCAATTACTGTAGAATTGATGGTTCCCGAAAGATCTCCTCCGACAGTCAACCCACCACCAAGATTCAGACCATAAGCGCCATACTCTCCGGCTGTAGCCGTAATCACGCCGCCAAGATCTCCCGTGATGACAAGTCCGCTTGAGGAAGTAACACCCGAGGCTTTATAGGTTCCCGCCGTCGCCGTTATCGTCCCGGCAATGCTGCCATCGATGAGCCCTGCATTTTTTGAATACAGCGCATTTGCCCCGCGTGTCCCGGCAGTCGCATCAACACTGCCGGTAACATCTCCGTTTATGACAAGCGACTTATCAGACCTGATTCCATAGGAATACTGGCTTTCCGCTTCAACTGAAATAGTCGACGAAAAACCACCATTCACGACAAGATCATCAGTCGAACGCAAAACGGAAATAAGCGACGATGCAGCGGCAGACAACTCCGCGGATTCGGATACGGCAATTTCAACTGGCGACGCCCATTTGAAGAGAGCGCTGTTATATACTCCTCCCGAAATACTGACCCCGCTGGCCGGAGCTTCAAAGGAGACATTGTTCGTCAGCTCCGGCAACGCACTGCTAAGCGTCACCGTTGCCGTCGTAAACCCTATCACATTATCCGCATCTGCGGAAGCATTCACCTCTTCAACAGCCCGGCGCAGCGAGCCATCCCCACTATCGGCTGATGCACTAACCTCAAACTCCGCCGCACGGGCATCATGACAACAACAAAAACCAAGAAAAAGAAGCAGCCGCAAAACACGCTTGCTCATACGCACTCCCGTTTTGAGGGTTGCGATGCCCAAAAAGGCCCCACGCCAAGGGTGACGGCTCTACCCGAAAGGCACCGGAAGCTTGTCATCTTCAAAGCAAAAGAGCTAAAGCCTGAAGCGGGAAATACCAAAAGGTCCCCCCGATGCACTCGTGGTGCAGGGAGTTATTCATGCCGGAAATGCGGCAGCGAATCGCTTTATGATCAGGCCAAAAGGCGGATATCAGCAGGCATTGCTGCCCGTAAGGAAGAATGGGGGAAGAAGAGAGCGCCGGAACTCTTATACGCATGCAGAACCAGAACGGCAGCCTCCGGATACATCTGCAGTCGGCAGGACCGGCCCGGTGCACAGTGCGCGTTCGAAGTAATACTGACGGCAGTTATATGGAAAAGTAGGTAACTGTGGGATAAAGAGCAAAAAAAAGGGGTGTATCTTTACAGAAACGCTATAAAAGACCCTGCTCCCGCGCCCAGACAATAGTTCCCGAAACGCCCGCTTCAGGAGTGATTTCAGAAGTGAAACCAAGCTCCTCGGCAGCTCTTCGGGGAGAAGAGACCCAGTAATCCTGAAGAAGCTCAACAGCCTTGTCGCGATTGAGGATGGAGGCTTTGCCTGCAACGAATGCAGCACCACCAACCAGCGCTCCCAAGAGCATGACCACAGGCGCCGGAAGCGATACTCTGAACACCCGCCGAAACCCAAGAGCGGGACGCGCGGCAGCAACCACATCATCCCAAGACCATGGCTGAGAAGAGGTGATATTATAGAGACGGCCGGCCGCAATGTCAGAACGGGCTGCCATCATGATGCCCCGAATCAGGTCATCCACATGAATCATGCTGAAGCGCTGGCGCCGGGAGTTGCCGGCAGAGACCAGGAACCCTTTTGAAAGCATCTGAAACACCTGCAGCACATCACGGTCACCGGGGCCGTACACCGCCGGAGGCCTGACTATGGAAAGGGGAATATCCCCGGCAAACCCAAGCGCAGCCTCCTCCCCCCGCAGCTTGCTCCGGCCGTAAGCACTCACAGGGTGGGGAGCGTCCGATTCAGCAACACCCAGAGCCCCCTCGGAAGCCGGGCCGGCAGCCGCAAGCGACGACACCAGCACAAAACGCTTCAGTTTCGGATTATGCTCACGAACAGCCGCAAGCAGGTTCTGCACAGGCAGCACATTGCCCCCATCAAAACCAGCTTCATCAACCGCCTTTGTCACTCCTGCAAGATGGATAATCCGGTCGGCGCCCCTAACGGCACGGCCCAACGCCAAAGAGTCGTCAAATCCCCCCCTGACCTCCTCCACACCCGCAGCCATCTCACGCCGGGGACTTCCCGGACGAAGAAACACCCTGAGCTTCTCACCCGCAAGCGAAGGATGAAGAAGAAAGCGTCTGCCGATAAATCCGTTTGAGCCCGTCACCAGTACTGTTTCACCCATAACACTTCACTCCGTTTCGCGGCGGTTGGGCCCCGCAAGAGAAAAAGCGGGGCTCGTTATGAACAGAAAAATAAAAAATTTCATACATTTCGGTTTCAGGGCAACATAGCCCCCGTAGCTATTAAAACGGCCACCCCGAAAACTGGTCGGCCGCAACCACAAGAGAATTCCCAGCTCCCCTGCAGCAGCTGAAGCTAAATGTACATTACTGTGGAGAAACCGAAAGATCTGTTCAAAAAATGTTTCGACTTCACCCTTGCTGACGAGGTAAAGGCGCAGGGAGTCTACCCATTTTTCCACCCCATTGACGAAAACGAAGGCCCCGTAGTCTCCTTTGATGGACGCAAGGTCGTTATGGCAGGGTCCAACAACTATCTTGGACTCACCTCGAACCCCAAGGTAAAAGAGGCCTCAATTGCCGCCTTAAAAAAATACGGAACAAGCTGCAGCGGATCGCGCTACATGACCGGAACCGTCAACCTCCACCTTGAGCTTGAAGCGCAGCTGGCCGACTTTTTTGAAAAAGAGAGCTGCCTTCTCTTCAGTACCGGCTACCAGACAGGCCAGGGAATTATTCCCACCCTCGTCCAGCGCGGTGAATACCTCGTCTCCGACCGCGACAACCACGCAAGCCTTGTTGCCGCCGCCATCATGGCCCAGGGAGCCGGAGCCAACCTCGTCCGTTTCAACCACAACAACATGGACGATCTGGAGCGGGTTCTTCAGAAAATCCCCGCAAACGCTCCCCGCCTCATTGTTGTTGACGGAGTCTTCTCGGTATCGGGTGAAATTGTAGACCTTCCCCGCCTGGTGGAGCTCGCAAAGCAATACGGCGCAAGAGTCGTCATTGATGACGCCCACGCAGTCGGAGTCATAGGCAAAGGCGGCAGAGGCACTGCCTCTGAATTCAACCTCGTTGACGATGTTGACCTCATCATGGGCACCTTCTCCAAAACCTTCGGCTCGCTCGGAGGATATGTGGTCGGCGAAGAAAAGGTCATCGACTACATCAAGCACAACGCCTCATCTCTCATCTTCAGCGCATCGCCCACACCGGCAAGTGTCGCCGCAGTGCTCACCACGCTGAAGATCATCCGCGAGGAACCCGAACTCATGCAGCGCCTCGTAGACAACACCGACTATGTACGCCAGGGACTGCTCAAAGCAGGATTCCGGCTCATGCCCTCCCGTACGGCCATTGTCACCGTTCTCATCAGCGACCAGATGAAGACCCTCCTCTTCTGGAAAAAGCTCTTTGATGCCGGCGTCTATGTCAACGCCTTCATCCGCCCCGGCGTCATGCCCGGGCACGAAGCGCTCCGCACCAGCTTCATGGCCACCCACGAAAAGGAGCACCTCGACAAGGTCATCACAGAGTTCTGTACCATCGGCAAAGAGCTCGGCGTTATTTAAATTCAGAACAGCCGTAAGTCCACGGTTAGAACAGCCGCAAGGCCACCCCACTTCATACCCCCGTTTCCACACTCCCGAAACGAGGGTATTGACATTACTCTTTTTTTTTATCTATATTTATACATTGTTCAAGTAATGCGAAGTCACACGCGCAGTTATTCTGTTCATCAACCACACACAACAGACAACCATGAAATCAACCAAGGCACTGGCAGGTTCGCTTGCCCGTATGGTAACGACAGCATGGCTTATGCTGGCGTTTCTGGTACCGCTGACCGCCTACGGCGCAGACACCGGAACCATCAAAGGAAGAATTACAGACAAGGCCGACGGTGAAGGCGTCTACGGCGCATCCGTTACAGTCAGCGGAACAACCATTGGAACCGCAACAGATCTTGACGGGAACTTCACACTCCAGAATGTACCCGCAGCATCGCAGAAAATCTCAGTATCAATCATAGGCTACGGCTCAGCATCGCAGGCAGTCAGCGTCACAGCCGACCAGACAGCCACAGCTGACATAACCCTTTCCTAGACCACAATCATGGCCTCAGAGGTCGTGGTCGGTGCGGCCATGTACGGCCAGGACCGCCTCAACATCCCGGTGACGGCCAACGTGGTCAGCGCCGAGCAGATCAAGGAAGAGCCGAACCCGACCCTCGACGATGTGCTGCAGGACATCCCCGGCGTCACGATGTCCCGTGCGGGCGGAACCTCAAGCTCCAGCCTCCAGATCCGCGGCTCCAACACCTATAACGGCGGCGGTATCGGCACCAGGGTGCAGGCACTCTATGACGGCTTCCCGATCAACGCCCCCGAGTCCGGCGAGATCGTCTGGCAGTCGGTCAACATGAATGCGGCAGACAAGGTCGAGGTCCTGAAGGGCGCAGCCGCGACCCTCTACGGATCCGGCGCCATGGGCGGCGTGGTCAATGTGACCGGCCACATGCCCGAGAAGTTCGAAGTCCGCGGTGGATCGAGCATCGGATTCTATGACGCACCGCCCTCCAGCGACGAGAGCGAGTACCGTAAAGACCACTCCAACCCGCTCTTCTGGAACACCTATGTCGGCTTCGGCAACAAGCAGGGCAAGTGGACATACGACATCCTCTACTCGCACAGCGACGATGACGGCTACCGCGAGAACGCCGACAACTACATGAACGACATCAAGCTGAAAGCCCGGTACGACATCGACTCCAGGCAGTACCTGCAGCTCAGCACGTTCTACAATGCGACGGTTGGCGGTTATGCGTATAACTGGCCGTATAATACAAACATTGTAATGACCGGAGCCGGCCCCATTACCACACAAACGCCTATTGATAATAGGTCATACGACATATACACTACTTATTCGGGAGCACTAGTCGGAACAGGGCCGGACACAGTATACAACCCGCTGTATGACGTCTACACCGACGACATAATCAAGAGGAAAAACGCTCTTGTCGGCTTGAACTATGTCAATATGTTCAGTGACAAACTGTCTCTGGACACCCGACTTTACTACACGTTCAACACAACCAGGTACGATTACAACACCACCGATGCTGATCAGGAATACCCGACCGGCCTGGCAAGCAACCCATCCTTCCCAAGCATCAAGGAACCCGGCGACTTCAACGAAACCGACAACAACCGTTACGGCCTGGGCACCAAGCTCGACTGGAGAGTCTCTGACGAGCACCGCCTGCTCTTCGGCATCGACGGAAACATCGTCGACACCAGGACCACGCAGGTCGCGCCGGAGTACCCTGTGCAGAACGAGTTCAACAATGTGCAGGAGCGCAACATCGCAGCCTTCGTGCAGGACGAGTGGAAAGTCACCGACAAGCTGACCTCGCTGGTATCCGCACGGTACGACTGGAGCGGCATAGACGCCGACGAGGCGTGGACGACCGCAACCACGAAAGTGGATCTGAACAACAAGTCGGTCGACGCATTCAGCCCCCGCGTTGCGCTGAACTACCGCGCCGCAGACGACATGGCCTTCCGCGCATCATGGGGCCAGAGTTTCCGCGCGCCTTCGCTCTACGAGCGCTTCGTCCGCTCGGCCGGAATCTTCACCGGTACGGTCAACCCTGATCTCGACAAGGAGACCATGACCGCATACGAGATCGGCATGTTCAAGCAGTTCGGCAAGAGGGTCGCGCTGGATGTGGCCTGCTTCATGAACGATTACGACGACATGATCGAGTCGGTCATCACCGGAAGCACCTTCCAGTACAAGAACCTCAACAAGGCACGCATCTACGGTGTGGAGACCAACCTGAATGTCCGCCCCGTCGACGAGGTGAGCGTCAACCTGGCCTACACCTACATGAACGCCAAGAACCGCTCCTACGAGGAGTCGACCGCAGGAGACCTGGCAAACAACCCGGATCCGGAATGGCTGCCGTACCGCCCCGAGCACTCCGCGTCGGCCAGCGTGACCTGGAACACCACGAAGAAGCTCGCGCTGAATGTCAACAGCCGCTACATGGGCAAGTACAATGCCATCACCAACTTCGCCAACCCCGAGGGCGACAGCTACCCCGGAGACTTCGTGCTGCTGAACTTCGGTGCGAAGTACAAGGTGAACGACAACGTCTCGACCTCCTTCGTCTGCAACAACATCAACAACACGCAGTATGAAGAGGTCGTATGGTTCCGCGCCCCCGGCCGCAGTTACATGCTCGGCGTGGACTTCTCCTACTGAGCAGTATCCCTTAGGGGAACCATAAGGCGCACTGCGCCGTTGTTAAGCCAGCCCCTCCACTGCGGAGGGGCTGGCTTTTTATGTATTGGCAATCGTCACGGGATTTTCTTACATTTCCTAATCCTGTTAAACCACAATCACCGCACATCTTCAGTTACCTTTATGCACGATAAAATCAGAATCGCCGCTATTGTCGGGATGGAGCAATGCAACCTTCGGGTCTGGCGCGAGGTCAGTGAAAAGATTTCCGCACATGCCGAACTGACCCAATGGACTGACCAGGACCTTGAACATCAGAACCCCGAAGCCGCCGAGGCAATTCAAAATGCTGACTGCGTTTTCACTACCCTCATCCAGTTCAAAGGGCAGGCAGACTGGCTGGAGGAGCAGCTTGCGAAGTCGAAGGTGAAAACCATTTTCGCCTACGAGTCGATGCCTGAGGTGATGCAGATGACGAAGGTGGGCAACTATGTGGTTTCAGGAGAGGGCGGAGGAATGCCCGACATCGTCAAGAAAGTGGCCAAAATGCTGGTGAAGGGTCGTGACGAGGATGCACTCTACGGCTACATGAAGCTTCTGAAGATCATGCGCACCATGCTGCCGCTGATTCCGAAGAAAGCAAAAGATTTCAAGAACTGGATGCAGGTCTACACCTACTGGATGCATCCGACCGCGGAGAACCTCGCCGGGATGTTCAACTACATCATGGCCGAGTACTTCGAAGTGAGCGTAACGGCCGAAAAGGTGCAGGAGGTTCCCACAATGGGATTCTACCACCCCGACGCCCCGGAATACATAAAAGACCTGCACCACTATGAAAAGTGGCTGCACAAGCGCGACAAAGCTTCAGTCAAACGCCATAACATTGCAATGCTCTTCTTCCGCAAGCACCTCTTGCAGGAGAAGGAATATATCGACAACACCATCCGCGCCATAGAAGCAAGAGGGCTCAACCCCCTGCCAGTGTTCGTGATGGGTGTTGAAGGCCATGTAGCCGCAAGGGAGTGGTTCACACATGCCAGCGTAGACATGCTCATCAACATGATGGGATTCGGCTTCGTCGGCGGACCTGCCGGCGCAACCACCCCGGGAGCCTCTTCGGCTGCGCGCGACGAAATTCTCAACAAAATTGATGCACCCTATGTGGTAGCTCAACCGCTCTTCATTCAGGACATCAACTCATGGAAGAAAGAGGGCGTCGTGCCGCTTCAGTCGGCCATGACCTATTCCCTGCCTGAAATGGACGGCGCAGTCTGCCCGGTGGTGCTTGGCGCCATCAAGGACGGCCGCCTGCATACGGTTACTGACCGGCTTGACAGACTCTCCCTCATTGCCAAGAAGTTCTCGGACCTCCGCCACACGCCCAACAGCGAGAAAAAAGTTGCCTTCGTGGTCTACGACTATCCTCCCGGCATGGGCAAAAAGGCCAGCGCTGCGCTGCTTGATGTACCCAAGAGCATCTTTATCATGCTCCAGAAGATGAAAGATGAGGGCTACAATGTTGGCGAACTGCCAGAATCGCCCGAAGCGATGCTTGACATGCTCGACCGGGCAACCGATTATGAAATTCAGGCCCATGAGCAGGACTGCTTTGCCATAGACCGTGAAGTGTTCAACCGCATCACCACAGACCGCGAGCGCGAGCGCATTGAGGGTCGCTGGAGCGGCTTCCCTGGCGATATCGTCCCCGTCGGCACCGACCGCCTCTTTCTCGGCGGCATCCAGTTCGGCAATGTGTTCATCGGCGTGCAGCCGCGCCTCGGCATACAGGGCGATCCCATGCGCCTGCTCTTCGACAAGGAAAACACCCCCCACCACCAGTATATTGCATTCTACCGCTGGATCAGCCGCGAGTTCGGAGCCAACGCCATGGTTCATGTTGGCATGCACGGCACCGTGGAGTGGATGCCCGGCCTGCAGCTCGGCGTCACCGGCGACTGCTGGCCCGATGCGCTGCTCGGCGAGGTCCCGCACTTCTACATTTACCCGATCAACAACCCGAGCGAAGCAAACATTGCCAAACGCCGCGGTTACGCCACAATGATTTCGCACAACATCCCTCCGCTTGCCCGTGCCGGCCTCTACAAGGAGCTGCCCGCCTTCAAGGAGATGCTGAGCGACTACCGTGAGCGCGGACTGGAGAAAATTGTCGATGTGGAGACCGAAGAGGCTATTATTGACAAAGCCCGTCAGCTCAACCTCACCGACGACTGTCCGAGAGTTGAGGGAGAAGCATTCCAGGAGTACATCAGCCGCCTCTACACCTACATGATGGAGCTTGAGGGCCGTCTGATATCCAACTCGCTTCATGTGTTCGGCCAAACCCCGCAGCTTGAGACACAGGTGACCACCATCACTGAATACCTGAAGGTGCGTGGCAACGAAAGGTCGCTGCCATCCATCATTCTGCAGGCTATCGGCGAAAACGGAACCTATGGCGATTACGCAACCCTTGCAACCCGTGCCAGAAAAGGCGAGGCAGCGGCCATGAAGGTGCGTGAAACCGTTGACGGCCACACCCGCGACTTCATTGCCGAAACCATTTTCAACAGCGGCAATCCGGCAACCGTCTTCAATACCCTGACAGGCGGATCCAAAGTGACCAAAGAGATGGCGGAGGCCATGAACGAGTCGCTGAAAGAGGGTGTTGCCATGAAGAACGCACTTGAGGACAACGACAATGAGATGAAAAGCTTCCTGCATGCCCTTTCGGGAGGCTACCTTCCCTCGGGTCCCGGCGGCGATCTTGTGCGCGACGGAGCAGGCATTCTGCCGACCGGCCGCAACATACACGCAATCGACCCGTGGCGCATCCCTTCCGAACTGGCCTTCAAGCGCGGCAAGCAGATTGCCGACAGCATCATAGCGCGCCATGTGGAAGAGAACAACGGCGAATATCCTGAAAGCATAGCCCAGGTACTCTGGGGACTCGACACCATCAAGAGCAAGGGTGAAGCCGTTGCGGTTATCATCCACCTGATGGGAGCCGAACCGGCCTATGACGCACAGGGCAAAATCAGCCACTACAGCCTCATTCCGCTTGAAAAGCTCGGACGGCCGCGCATTGATGTGCTCATTCAGATCAGCTCCATCTTCCGCGACACCTTCGGCGTGCTCGTCGACCACCTCGACAAGCTTGTGAAGGATGCCGCCAAAGCGGACGAGACCCATGAGATGAACCACATCAAAAAGCATGTCGACCTCGCCATGGAGAATGGAGCCGACTTTGAGGCTGCGACCTCCCGACTCTTCACACAGGCCCCCGGATCATACGGTTCACAGGTAGAGGAACTGGTTGAGGATTCAGCGTGGGAAACAGAGCAGGACCTTGACGACATGTTCGTCAAACGCACCGGCTTTGCTTACGGCGGAAACCGCTACGGCGACCAGCAGACCGAAATTCTCAAAGGGCTCCTCGGCACGGTTGACCGCGTAGTGCAGCAGGTGGACTCCGCAGAGTTCGGCATTTCCGACATTGACCGCTACTTCTCATCCTCCGGAGCCCTGCAGCTCTCCGCACGACGCCGCAACCCGAAGGGCGACAATGTGAAGCTCAACTATGTGGAAACCTTCACCGCCGATGTGAAGATTGACGACGCCGACAAGGCGCTGAAGGTGGAGTTCCGCACCAAGCTGCTCAACCCGAAATGGTTCGACACCATGCTTGAGCAGGGCCACAGCGGAGCCGCGGAAATCAGCAACCGCTTCACCTACATGCTCGGCTGGGACGCCGTCACCAAAGGGGTGGACGACTGGGTCTACAAAGAGGCCGCTGAAACCTACGCCTTCGACCCGAAGATGCGCGACCGCCTGATGAAAGCGAACCCCAAAGCGTTCAAGAACATTGTAGGCCGCATGCTTGAGGCCAGCGGACGCGGAATGTGGAACGCAGACCCCGACATGATTGACAAGCTCCAGGAGATCTACAGCGATCTTGAAGACCGCCTTGAAGGCATCGAGGTCTAAACGGGAGGAACTCCCCTTGTATAGAAAGCAAACTCACAGAAAAGCACGGCCCACTGCCGTGCTTTTCGCATTGAGTGATCCGTTTGATATATTTCAGCTTAAACCCCGGCACTGATGATGGAACACAGCACAGCCATATTCCGCCGCTTCTGGCGCTTCGTTGAGATACTGATTTTCTTTGCTATTTCTGTATGCGGGTTTGCTCTTATTGGAAAAACCTCGTCGCTCTGCAGCAAGACAAAGGAAAAATCCAGAACCCATGCAGCTGCACTCTCTCAATCATCAGTGGAGA